>JBCCCA010000034.1:0-21200 GCA_039033735.1 Pseudomonadota bacterium | reverse complement strand
TCAGGCAAGTTCGCCAGGATGGCGCCCAGCAGCCGACTATCGTCTTCGGACAGCGCGCGAAAATCACGCCGCAGGCCCCGCTCAGGCTCAAACTCGATCCACGCGGGCACGTCGTCCAAATTGGTCGGCCAGTCCGCGAAACAGTCCGGCGCACAGTCGCCACGGTGGAGCGCCAAGAAGAATGTATCGCCCGGCCAAACCCCCAGCCAAAAGGAAATCGAGCGCCAGTCATGCCCGCCAAACCCAACATCGAATAGCGTCACCATCAGTTCGATGCCGTCCTCTTCCTCTAACCGAAAAGCCTCGGTCACAAAGACCTGGCCAACCCGAAGGTCTCCCCGCCCGGCCGTTGCGACGACCTGCTGCGCTGGTGCGGCCATCATCGAGACGGGTTGTCTGCGCAGTTCCACATCCCGGTCCGCCTGAAGCATATAGATCAAGGCAGTTGCCCGGGCGCTGGCTGTGGCATCGGTCAGCCAATCCCGCCCCTCGGGCCAACCGCCGACATTGGGAGGCAAGAACGGTGCCTGTCCAAGCTCCTCGCTGGCCCATGCCAGATCGCCCAGGTCCGAAACAGCCAGCCCAAGGCTGCGGACCGATCCTACCAGAAGATCAATTGGCGATTTAACCAGCCGTCCGCGTGCCTCGGGCGCCCAGAAGGCATCGCTTAACAACATCTCGCGCAGAAGCGGCCGCAGCGCCCAATCCATGCGCCGCCAGTGTTCGGTCAATCGGGTGACTTCGCCGTCCTCGGGCTTGTCCGAGACAAACTCACGCCAAAGCGCTTCGACGATATAGGGACCAAAGGCAGGGTGTCCCAGAACCAGATCCGGAAGATCTGACGCGTCATAGGCGCCTGTCGCACCAAAGATTGTCTTCGGCTCAAAATCATGGCCCTCCGCATCAAAAACATGCCCCGCGCCACCAATGTAGTCGACGGTGTGCCCGGTCAGCGCGCGGGCGGCCTCGGTCACGTCTCCCTCGGTGTATCCACGCCCCTCGCCCAACGTGAAAAGCTCAAGATACTCGCGGGCCAGATTCTCGTTCGGTGCCTCGCGCAGGTTTTCCGTGTTCGTCAGATACACAAGCATCGCCGGGTCACGTAGGATCCCGGCTGCAAGGTCACGAAAATTCCCCGCCGCATGCGCCCGGAAGAACCTGTTTTGACCAGCAAGCCACTGCGGGTGTTCGACGCCGTCAATCGACGTTGCGAAATGCCCATGCCAGAACAGAACCAGCCGCTCGGTCATGGGCGAAGGCGTCGCGATCATCTCGCCCAACCACCATTGCTGTAGTTCGGTCACCTCAAGGTACCGGTTTGCATAAAACAGTTCTTCTGCCGTCGCCCCCAGCGCCTCGATCTGGCCAAAGGGATAGGACCAAGCATCGACCCAGGCGGGCATCGGCGTTGCCGGTTCGATGGCCAAACCTTCCAAAATGTTGTCGACCGCCGCCTCTGCTGAGGTGCCGATCAGTGCGTTGATCTCGTGAGGTGCGGCGCCGAACCCTGTCCGCGCCAGAAGATGTCGCGCGTCATCGGCTGTAAGCGCGTCCGGTCCCGCAAGGCCCGCGACCGGAAAGCACATGACAAGACCCAAGGCCCCAAGGCATCGTTGTGCGTTTTTCAGCATCGAAACGTCCCCTCTCGCAAAAATGGCTCGAGGTATGGTCTAGCACGCTGCTGACCGCCGGTGCTTTACAAGTCGCGTACGCTTTTCATACGAATTTGTAAGCTTGGCCGCCGTCCTTTGCTAACCGCAGACGAAGAACGAACACCGCGCCAGGTTGATCATCCAGCAAGATCAGATCAGCATGGTGCAAGTCGGCAATCGCCTTCACCAGCGCAAGTCCGAGCCCGTTTCCGGCCGTCGCGCGACTGGCATCGCCACGAAAAAATCGTTCGAACACCTGCGCGCGAAGGGGTGGCGCGATACCGGGCCCATCATCTCCGACCGCGATCACAGCATCGGCGCCCTCGGTTCGGGCAGTGAAACGGACCAGCGCGGCATCCCGGGAATGCTCAAGCGCGTTGTCCAGAAGGTTCGAAATGGCTTGCGCCAGCAGGTCGCCATCACCCTCCACCAAAAGACCCGGGGCAATCGAGGTCTCCAGACGTTTATCGGCCTCTTCAAAGGCGGCGCCATAGCCATCGGCCATTTCGTTCGCCAGATGGCTCAGGTCGACCGTTGAAAAACCCGCACGCCGATGGCCCGCCTCGATCTCGCCCAAACGCAGCATCGCATCAAAGACCCTGAGAAGCCCGCTGAGCCGCGCGTCCGCAACCGCCACGTGTTCGGCAACCGCATCTGGCTTTTCGCGATCGCGGTCGATCAGCTCCAGCCGACCCCGAATGTTCGACAAGGGTGTCTTTAGATCATGGGCGACGCCCACCGACACGGCCTCGACATTGCGTGTCAGCGCCTCGATCCGGTCAAGCATCTGGTTCACACCGGCCGCAAGACGGTCGAATTCATCGCCTGTCCCTGTAACCGGCGCCCGCGCTGTCATCTGACCTGCAGCGACCGTTCCCGCTGTTTGCGCCAGGCCGTCCAGACGGCGGAACACTCCGCGGCTCAAGAAGTAACCCGTAATCAGCGACAGCGGCAGCGTAATGACAACCAGCGCGAGCGAACCCGCAATAAGAAACCCCCAGATCTCGCCGCTGCGCTCGGGAATGAACCGCCCCACCGTCAATGTGCTGTCGTCGAACAAGCTGATGCGGCGCGCCATGAGCGGCATGTCGATCTCGGGATGATCCAGCGTCACTTCTTGCAAATCTTCATCGGCAAACAGCCCGGGATAGCCCGCGATAATGTCACCATCCGGCGCGCGCAAAACGACAAGTGTTTGTTCATCCTCAAGAATCCACCAGATGAAATCGTTGGACCAAAGCGGCTCATCGTCCTCAAGCGCGATTTCGGCCGTTAAGCCCTCGGTCCCGTCCATCAGATACAACTCGTGCCCATAAGCGAGCCACGCGTCGATCTCGGCGGTTTCCGACCGTGCAATTTGCGACAGCACGGCAAGGCCGATCCCCCAAATAGCGAGCAGGGTCAGCACCACAAAAAGCCCCGTTGACGCCAGAACGCGCTGAAACACTGTCGATTGCAGAACCGTGCTAAGTCGCGCCAATGCTATACCCCGTCCCGCGAACGGTGCGTATCAGTTCCGTGCCGAATGGCTTGTCCAGCTTGGTGCGCAACCGGCTCATATGCGTTTGCACAAGACTGGTTTTCGGATCGAACGTATAGCCCCAGACTTTTTCAAGAAGCATCGTTCGCGTCACCACTTCACCCCGGTGCTGCGCAAGACATACCAGCAGTCTGAATTCCAAAGGTGACAGCTCCAACACCTTGCCATCACGCACGGCTGTGTGGGCCACACGGTCGATCCGCAGCGTGTCGATCTCGATCACCGCTTCTTCGCGCTGCATCGGCCCGCGCCTGCCGATGGAACGAAGGCGCGCAAGCAGTTCTGATGTGGCAAACGGTTTTGGCAAGTAGTCGTCAGCGCCAGCATCAAGACCCACAACCCTGTCCTCAAGCCCGCCAAGCGCGGTCAGCATAAGAACCGGTGTATCGACGCCCGCGCCCCGGAACAGTCGCAGCGCGCTTAATCCGTCCATGTCGGGCAACATACGATCAAGGATAACGCAGTCAAAATCACCACTGCCCAATTTCAGAAGACCCTCTTTGGGCGAGGCGCACCATACAGAAGCCCAGCCCTGCTCGCGCAGCGCATCCTCGATGAACGTCGCGGTCTCCTTATCGTCTTCAATAATCAGTATGCGCATCACCGTACCGTAACCACCTTGCAATGGCCGTGGGAAGCATGGATCGCTGCAAGCTGATGTCCGTCCACAGGGCTGACGTCACAATCAGGATATTTTGTCCCTGAAGCATCGCCATCACATCACTGGTCTTGCGACATAAGAAGTTTATCCATCAGGTATGACACAAGTTGTCTGCAACCGATCCTTGTCGGTTAAGACATCCTCAAGTTGGCTCGGGTACCTCGAACCTCGTTTGTTAAGCGACGAGGCAATGAAATGAAACTTACCCTTCCATCGGCGGCCTTGCTGGTCAGCTTTGCGACTGCAACGCATGCCAACGACTTTGCCCCTGCCATGCAGGATTTTCTGAGCAACGAGATTCGATCATGGTCTAATGCAGCCCCCATCGTGGCGGCCATCAACGCCCAGAATGAAAGAACGGCGGGCTACGACCAGTCGATGATTGACGAACTTGATGCACGCTGGCGCGCCGAAGTTGGGGCAAGTGACACGCCGACGATCACGCCTGTAATGTCCAATGAAGCGGCCGAGTTTCTGCGGCAAAAGGTTGCAAGCGCGGGCGGCACGATCACCGAAGTGTTCATCATGGATGCACAAGGCCTGAACGTGGCGGCAAGCGATGTTACGTCGGACTATTGGCAAGGCGACGAAGCCAAGTTCTCCCAAACATACAACAACGGAACAGAAGCGGTTCACCTTGGTGAGATCGAGTTCGACGAGTCGACCGAAACCTACCAAGGTCAGATCTCTCTCACCATTGTTGATCCGGCCACCGGTCGGCCGATCGGGGCCATGACCGTCGGTGTTGATGCAGAAGCACTCCTTTAAAGGTTAGAGTCCGAAGGAATGAAGTCTATGGTTCACGGCATTGCGTTCAAAGCCATCGCGATATTGGTTGTGTCTTGCGGTTTGCTGGCCTCGGTAATCAGTTACCTAGGCGACAAAGCCAGCCGACAGATCGCGGGACTTGGCGTCGCTGCTGTGGCCGAGACACAAACTCTCGCATTGGCCGACCGTCTGGTCGGCCCGCTTCGCTTCAAGCGACTTGAGGACGTGAATAGCGTTATTTCTGAGGGTCTTTCCCAGTCGGAACTGGCCCGAGATGCAATCGTTCTGCTGCCAGATGGAACCGTGCTAACGCAACCTGAAACCACGTTGTCCGAGGCGGAGATCGCACGTTTGAAAGAGATTGCGGCAAATGCAATCGCACAAGGTGAAATGTATCAGGATGACAGCGGTTTGGTCTTATCGATGCCGATCAGGAAATCCGAGGCTGATCCCATCGTCGGCGCCGTTGCGAGCGCTTGGACAGCGGAACCGTTCTTGGCCACGATTGTTCAGTATCGCAACCTGCAAATGCTGGGTGTTGCAGGCACATTGACGCTTTTGATCATGCTTTCGGCCATCGCAATCCGCTGGATGATCAGCACGCCGATCGCTCAAATTGAACAAAGGGCCTCAAAAATGGCCGATGGTGATTTGCAGTCGGTCGTCCCCGGGTTGACACGAAACGGCGAAATCGGTGGGCTTGCGTCCTCGATGGAAGGATTGCGATGCAAACTGAAGGACGCCGAACAGGCTGCGCAGGCGGCATTCTACGAATCGGCGGGTTATAGGGCCTCTTCCGCTGCACAGTTTCTTTGCGATGAAGAGTTTAAGATCGCCAGCGGAAACACCGAATTCACACGCTTGCTGAACGAAATCGGTCTGGATGAGATCAAACCAATCGGTGAGACAACGGATGTTTTCGGCATACCCGTGCTAAGCTCTGACATGTTGCGCAGCGCCTCTTTCCCCTTTCGCGCAGAGTTCTCGCTCAAAGGAAAAACCGTGGCCGTCACGGCAGCGGCCGTTGTCGAAGACGGGACCTCCAAAGGCTATGTCATCGAGTGGCAGGATGTTACGACGCAGAAAGTGAATGAAGGGATCCTCGACGCGCTTGAACAAGGCCAACTGCGCGCTGACTTTGACAACGAGGGACGGCGCATATTTGCATCCGATGGGATACAAGAAATCCTTGACAGAAATTCGATTTATAAGATGGAGAGCCTTTGTAAGTTGACCGACGGCGATTGGCGATCCGTGCGCCAAGGGCTTTCGTATTTCGGTCGGATTACCCTTGATCTTGGACATGAGACACGCATTCTCGACGGGGGCATTAGCGCAATCAAGAACGCCGACGGTTCGGTCGTGCGCTTCGTCCTGCTCGGAAATGATATCACTACTGCGGAAGCCGAGCTGTCCAAAGCGCGCAACGAGGCCGAGCAATTGGCCGCCAGCCAGGCCGTCGTTGTCACCCAACTGCAATCCGCCATGCTCGCCCTCGCAGACGGTGAACTCACCGCACATATCGAAGTTGAGTTTTCGGAAAACTACGAAACGCTGCGCTCCAATTTCAACTCTGCAGTCCACGCCCTTGGTGCCGCGATGCGCGACGTGTTGGACAGTGCGAACGAAATCAATCTGGACGTCAATGGTGTCGCAGAAACGATCGAAGAGTTTGCCAAACGCACGGAACACCAAGCAGCAACGCTGGAAGAAACCTCCGCAGCGATGTCTGAGCTCTCAGCATCAGTCACAAGCGCCACCCGAGGCGCCAAAGACGCCAGCGAAACAGTCATGTCAGCACGAAATCAGGCTAAGGCCTCCAGCGAAACGGTTCGCGAGACCATCAGCGCAATGCAGGCAATCGAAACGAGCTCTCATGAGATTGCAAAGATCATTACCGTCATCGACGACATCGCCTTTCAGACCAACCTGCTTGCGTTGAATGCCGGAGTTGAGGCCGCGCGGGCCGGTGAGGCGGGTCGTGGTTTCGCGGTCGTAGCCTCCGAAGTGCGCGACCTTGCCCAAAGATCTGCGGGCGCAGCCAATGAGATTACGCAGCTAATAAATACATCCGGGGACCAGGTGAAAATCGGCTCGGAGCTTGTCGGCAAAGCCGGTGAAGCGCTAAATCAGATTGCCGAGATAATCGAAGTTGCCGCAGAAAAGGTGGAAGCCATCACCGTTTCGGCGGAGGAGCAGGCAACCGGCATTGAAGAAATCAATCAGGCCATGCAGAACATCGACCAGGCAATTCAACAGAACGCTGCCATGTTCGAAGAAACAACAGCTTCCGCGCAAGCCCTTCAGCACCAGGCAAAAACACTTAAGCGTGCGACATCTGGATTTGAAGTGCCGGGTAAGCAGGCTGATCACGCAACGGACCAGCGTTCGACAGCCTGACCGACCCAAATATCACGTAACGCTGATCCAAAGCGCTTTTGGCCAAATTCCATAGATTCACAGACTTCGGCCTCTCATATCCGGTCACCACAGCGACCCCAATCAAGTCACCTTCAAACTTCATATGTCACGCGGATCTTTTGCTTCTAATGCAGCCACAGGTTTATTGCGCCGTTTCTTGCTGAAACCACTTACGCTGTTTCTCAACCAATGCTTCCCAGGCGGATTTCGAATTCAAGGCACTCAGAAAACTGCCAAGTTGGTCGGACGCCAAAATAGGAACACTTGCAGGATCATAATACGGCGTTTCATCAATTGGGATATCGCGAACGACAATACCGGGAATCCCCCTCGCAATTCCCTCTAGGATTGCCGTCGACGTTGCTGAAACGCACAAGAACACCATGTTGGGAAGACGCAATTTGTTTGCGTGAACACTGCTGAAAGGCAACGCTTTCATATTCGGCACACGACGTGTGATCCACTCTCGCGTTTCCCAGGATGATTTATGCTTGATGAAAAAATTGACATCGGCCTCCGACAAAGTAGTCAGTGTTTGCTTCCAGCTTGCCTTATGTTCCTTATAGGACATGAGCGGTAAGCGGCGTAGAGAATGTGCGCCAGCGAATAGAACAACGTGCAGCGGCTGCCCAGCTTCATAAGTCGGGGCTGCAGACACATCCGGCAGTATCGTCTTCGCGTTCACGGCCACCTTTTCGGGACCAATTGCTTTGGCCCAATGCCACCCAGTGCTGCGTACCGCGACTGTGACATGCGAAACGCATCTTGGATCATGGGCCTCTGGTTGCACAACATTTGCCGAATGTGGCCAAATCCGTATTTTGCCGCCGCCCCTGACCACTTCGGCGCCCAACAATCCAGCTTCCAAAGACGCATGATCGGCGACATGCGCGATTTGCACCTGCTTCCCTGAAAGCTCCGAGCGAAACCAATCCCTGACCCAAGTTGTCAGCGGACCGACCAGACGAACGAATGCCGTATCGAGTGATGCCCCATTGTGAGCTGCGGCGTAAACTTTCGTTCCCCCAAAGAAGCCTCCGTCCAAAAGTTGTATGTCGAAACGACAGGCGCGCCGCCGAAACCGGTTGATCACAAACCGCGACAGCACGCCTGGCGTCACACGCTTGCCTATACCAGTCTGTTCGGTTAAGAATTCAGGCCGTCGGATCGCATTCTTGCACAGGACTGAACCAAACTCTGGATCATGAAAATACCTTGGGCATCCTCTTGGAAGCCATTTGTCGGACAATTGAAACGGCAACTTCAGATGTGATAAATTTTCTGTCAACAACAGGAAGACCGGAACACCTCGACGTCGAAGTTCGCAAGCCAGATAGATCGGTTCAGAAAATTTTCACCCCAACCGTTAAGCGCCGTTAGAACACCAGTCTCAAGTCGAACGCCGATGACCTGATCGGGTGCTGCCTTCGCGTAGGATCGTGCAAGATGGCGGATCGGAACCAATGAGGTCAGCTCGGAAAAAATCGGGTAGAACCAGGCATGCTGCAAGCCGCTGATCGAAACATCAAAGGCGCCGGTGTACCGCGCAGCAAGCTTTCGGGCGACGCGGGCGGCCATGCGCTGCATCAAACGGCTCGACTTTGCCACAGGAAAGGCGCCTAAAGACACCGTGAATGTCGACTTCACATCTCGATCAACGTCGTCGGGGCTAATGACCTTTACAAATTCCGGAATGTCCTGACTGTTGAAAACGACGATATCAAACAATGAATTCGAAGACTTAATCGCGTCACGGAACCCGGCTTCATCAATCCGCATCAGACCCAGCTATTCGATCATGTCAAAGGCAAGCGCAGTGCCTCGCGGCAGTGCAGTCTTCGCTCGTCGGCCCAACACTGCGTCATAATGCTTGGGCGCCAAACCGAAGCCGGGGCGGATTGATCTGATGTTGTTTGCGGTCAGCGCACCACCCTCTGGAATGTCTTCAACGACATAAAGCGACCGCCGGAATTGCCGGTTGCCTTTTTCACTCGACTGCAAGCCGTAGTCCACACGGCCCACCGCCTCCCATGCGACGCGTGTTCCTTCGACAAGTTGCGCCAATTCGGCAGGCTCAAGCGAAAAGCTGTCATCCGGCCCACCGCCCGAACGATCCAGCGTAACGTGTTTTTCAATTGCCACGACACCCATAGCGACAGACGCAATGGCGGCGGTATTGTCCAACGTGTGATCCGACAGCCCGGTCATCACCCCAAAGCGCGACGCCATATCGGGGATCGTCGCGAGGTTATAGTCCGAGGCAGGCGCCGGATAGCCGGACACGCAGTGCAATAGGATAATGTCACTTGCCCCGGCGCCCCGCGCTGCGTCGATGGCTTCGCCAATCTCTACATCGTCAGCCATGCCCGTTGACATGATCATCGGTTTTCCGGTCGCTGCCACGCGGCGGATCAATGGCAAATCGACCAGCTCAAATGATGCAATTTTGAAGGCGGGCGCGCCTAACTCTTCAAGAAGGTCGACGGCTGTATGGTCGAAGGGGCTGGAAAACAGTGTGATGTCAAGCGCGCGCGCCCTCTCAAAAAGGGCTTCGTGCCACTCCCAAGGGGTATGCGCCCAATCATACAATTCATGCAGCGTCCGGCCATCCCAAAGCCCGCCCTTGATTACAAACTCGGACCCTGGGTGGTCGATCGTGATGGTATCAGGGCGGTAAGTCTGGATTTTGACGGCATCCGCGCCGGCAGCCTTGATCGCCTCCATGATGGCGAAGGCCCGTTCGATATCCCCGTTATGATTGGCCGAAAGCTCGGCGATGATATACGGCGGCTCAGTGGTAGAGATTTCCCGTTTGTCAATTTTCATCGCGGCCTCGTATCGGTTTCTTTTTCAACTCAATGTAAAAACGCTGCCCGTGCAAATCGAAGAATGCGGGATAACGATGCGGGTCCGCAATCCGGATTTGATCAAAGCACATGGCGAGGCTTTTCGCGGGGTCAATCCGGCTGTCCGTGGGCTGACGTTTCGGCCAGTAGGTGGCACCGTCGGTTGCTTGCGGCTCGGGCACGGCACCGGCTGAGACCAAAGTCAGTCCATGGGACATCAAATCGATCTCTGCCATAAAAAGCCGTTCGGAAATCTCGTCGAACAGCAGTGCTTTCGGAATATCAACGGCGCGTTTCGCCCAAATCGCCCCCGTATCAACGGGGTCTTCGGCACGCAGAAGTGTCATCGTGATCTGTTCGGCTCCGGCGAGTAACTCCCAAACATATGGGCTCCAGCCCCGGCCATTCGGCAAGTCGCTTGCATGCAAAACCATGGTTTCTCGATAACGCGACCGTGTCTCGGGCGTCACGATCTCGCTGCAGGAGACAAGAAATAAGACATCGCCACCTCGAAGGTCACCAAGTCGGAAGAAAAGCTGCGCCTCATGTTCTGCATTTTCTTTTTGAACCCACGCCTCAAGGAAAGGGACGACCGGATGTCTTGGATCCGAGCACAAGACATCGACAATCATGAGAATGCCCCCATTGCATTCACGACCCGATCCGTGCCTTTGCCGTCCACCAGTTTCATGGCGTTGTCCCGCATCGCTTGGCGGCTTTCGGCTCGGCACAAGGCACGAAACGTATCGAGGAACCTCGCGTCCTCGACGATCTCAACCATAAAAGAAGCCCCTTTTTTCGAAAGAAACTTTGCGATTGCAGTCTGGTTTTCCGCCAGCACAACGGCAAGGCTGGGTAAGCCCATCGCACAACGCTCCCAGGCCGATCCACCTGCGGCGCCGATGCAAAGGTCGGCCTCGGCCATAAGCGCGCCAATATTTCCTGGGTTTCTCAACACCCGAACCTCGCATGGCATCTCCGCCGCACACTGTTCGACATCCGGTTGATTCTGCGACGCGGCGCCTAGGATAACATGCACTTCCCCGATCAATTCAAGGATCGAAGGACTGTGCGCCAGAACCTGCAAAATTCGGGCGGTTATGCCTTTTTGATCAACGCCCCCCATCATGATCAGCAGCTTCAGGTTCGTTTGGCGGACATCACGCAGCATTCGGCGCTCCGTGAATTCGGGGCGCAGCAGGGCATAGTCGCATCCCAGCAGCAACTGTGACCCAGCGGGCAGAATACCGGCGGATTCCAATGTATGTCTGTTCAGTGGATTGGGATCGACATGGAGGTCCGAGATCAGCTTACGATCAGCAAGGTCATCAATCGACATCTGGCGTTCAATCAAGGGCGCGACCGTCCTTTGCCACCGCGCATCCAGGGCATAGTGGTCCAGTACAAGCCACCCCGGGGACACCGCCTGAAGAATGGAGGCGCAGGCAGCGGCGTCTGCTTTTTGGCTATGGCGAAGCCAAGACGCATGAAACAAAGGCGTGCCGGGATCTGGGGTCGTATGCGCAGCAACACAAACATCATGAAGCGTGTGACCCGCTGAACAAATCGCATCCCGCAAGGCACCCAGACCAGGGCTTGCCAAAAAGTGGCAATCGACCCCTTGGTCCGAAAGGGCATTGGCAAGCGTCACGCAGCGCATGATGTGACCTGCCCCGATCTTGCCGCCGCCATCTGCGCGGAAGGCAATGCGGTCGTGCGGGCCCGACGCCTTCAAGCACCTGCCCCGGTCAGGGTTTGCGTCAGTGTATTCACCACCTCGTCCCGCTGTGCCACGGTCATCGTCGCAAAAAGCGGGATGGAAATGGCCCGGGCATAGTAGGCCTCGGCGTTGGGAAAATCGCCCTCCGAAAAGCCAAATCCACGGTAGTACGGTTGGGTATGAACCGGGATGTAGTGCAGGTTCACCCCAAGACCCGCGGCGCGCAATTCCTCGAAAACGGCGCGGTGCGACAGCCCAATTTCATCCAGGTTCAAACGTATGACATAAAGGTGCCAGGCCGACCTGCTGCGTGGGTCCTGCCACGGTAATTCAAGCGGCAGTGCCGCCAACGCGTCATCATAGGCGCGGGCATGCGCCGCGCGGCGGTCGACATAGTCGTGCAGACGCTGCATCTGGCTAATCCCGAGCGCGGCCTGCAGCTCTGTCATCCGGTAGTTATAACCAAGCTCGATCTGCTGGTAATACCATGGACCGTCACTGGCATGGGTCATCAGCTCCGGATCGCGCGTGATCCCATGGGACGCGGCCCGCCGCATGCGCGCCGCAAGGTCTGCATCCTGGGTGACCGCAACCCCGCCTTCGGCGGTCGTCACGATCTTGACCGGGTGAAAACTGAACACGGTGATATCGCTATGGTTACAGACCCCGACCGACTGGCCAGCGAACGTCGCACCAATCGCATGCGACGCGTCTTCCACCACGCGGACGCCGTAACGTTTCGCCAATGCGCCGATCCGTTCCATATCCGCGCTTTGTCCCGTCAAATGAACCGGGATCAAAACTTTGGGCAACCGCCCTACCGCGTCGGCTTCTGCCAGCTTGGTGGCCAAAGCATCGGGGCACATGTTGAAACTGTCGGGATCGATATCGACAAAATCGACCTGCGCGCCACAATAAATCCCCACATTTGCCGATGCGACAAAGGTGTTGGGCACCGTCCAAAGCCAGTCACCCGGCCCAAGCCCCAAAGCCATGCAGGCAATATGCAACGCCGACGTCGCACTGTTTGCCGCGACACCATGCGCCGCGCCAACAGCACCGGCGACACATGCTTCAAACTCTGGCACACGAGGACCCTGCGTCAGAAAATCCGAGGTCAGAACGTCCCGCACCGCTGCAAGGTCATCTTCGGTGATATCCTGACGACCATATGGAATCATGATCTAGGCCTTGCCGATCCGGTCGGTATTCTCGTCGATCCAGGCTTCCAGTTCGGCCGGTTCCATCCATTCGGCATTGGTGTCCGAGCGATAGGAAAATCCGTCCGGCACCGGCGTTCCATCCTGAATACGCGTGGTGGATTTGTCCCAGGAATGGATCGAGGGCAGAATCTTGAAATGCTCGGGATACTCATAAGTGAAGGCGGCATCCTCTTCGCCAATCATCTGCTCGTGCAGCTTTTCGCCCGGGCGAATTCCCACAACCTCGTGGGTAGCGGTCGGCGAGATTACACTGGCGATATCGGTGACTTTCATCGACGGGATCTTCTTCACGTAAATCTCGCCGCCAACCATGTCGTCGAAGGCGTGCCAGACCAGCTCGACACCCTGCTTCAGCGAAATCATGAACCGCGTCATCCGCGTGTCCGTAATCGGAAGCGTCGGCTTGTCGCGCATCGACATGAACAAGGGAATGACCGATCCGCGCGACCCCATGACATTGCCGTAGCGCACGACCGAGAACCGTGTCCCGTGTTCGCCGGAATAGGCATTGCCCGCCACAAACAGTTTGTCGGACGCAAGCTTGGACGCGCCGTACAGATTGATCGGGCTTGACGCTTTGTCCGTCGATAGCGCGACCACGCCCTTCACATTCTTGTCTATACAGGCATCAATTAGGTTCATCGCCCCGTTGACGTTGGTCTTAATGCACTCGAACGGATTGTACTCGGCGGTGGGCACGATTTTGGTCGCCGCCGCATGAACCACATAGTCGATCCCATCCAACGCCCGATACAGCCGGTCACGGTCACGAACATCCCCAATGAAAAAGCGCACGCGAGGATCGTCGCCATAGGTCTTGGCCATTTCCCACTGCTTCATTTCATCGCGCGAGAAGATGACGATCTTGCTTGGGTCGTATTTTTCGAGTGTGGCCGGCACGAAGGCATGACCGAAAGAACCGGTGCCGCCGGTGACCAGAATGGAGGCGTTTTTTAACATGTACTCAAGCCTGCTCAGCCGCTTTTTTCTTTAGCCGTGTATCGGCCTTCGCGCCTGTGGCGTCAAGCCATCGCACCAAATCGATGTGGTTTCCGTACCCTTTGAAATCGCGTAGAGAACCCGCAGTACATAAGGCGCAACGATGAAAACAATCGCCATCATACAGGCACGCATGTCCAGCAGCCGGTTCCCCGGCAAGGTGCTGGCCGATCTCGACGGGCTACCGATGGTGGTGTTCATGGTACGGCGTGTGGCGCAGTGTTCTTTGCTGGATCATGTGATTGTCGCCACCTCTGATCAGACCAGCGACGACCCGTTGGCAGACACCTGCCGTGCCAATGGCATCGCGGTATTTCGCGGGCCGTTGACGGATGTCCTTGGTCGGTTTGCGATGGTTCAGGCCGAGCAGCAAGCGGACGTTATCGTGCGCATGACCGGCGACTGCCCGCTCGCCGACCCGGTTGTCATTGGCGACCTTGTCGCCCTACGACAAACCGAGGGCGCGGACTACGCCAGCAACGTTGAACCTCGCAGCTACCCGCATGGTTTGGATTGCGAAGTCTTCACAGCCGACGCGCTGTCGCGCAATGTCATCAATGCGCGCGACGCCTATGACCGCGAACATGTTACCCCTTGGATGCGATCAGACGACGCCGGGTTGCACCGCGCCAATCTTGCACAGAAGGCCGATGCATCTAGGCTTAGGTTGACCGTGGACCATCCAGCAGACTTGGAGGTCGTTCGTGCCGTGGTCGCGGGAACGGGACGCAACGCGACGCTGCAAGAGATCACTGCTTGGATGAAAGCCCACCCCGAAATCGCCGCCCTGAATGCGGCCCACAAAACGATCTGAGCGCAAGACCTCTGGGCCTTTTCGCAAAGCTGAGGCATATCAGAAGGGATAAACAAAAAGGGTATGGCAGTGAGTGACGACAAGCCAACAAGGCCTCGGCTTATTCCAAAAGCAAAGCGTCCGGCGGTCGAAGGTCCATTCGAAACCTTGATGGACCTTGGCACCCACCTGCCGGGGACGCTGGGGTACATCGCCCGGCGCAAGTTGAAGCGCCGTCATTGCAACCGCGCGCAGGACACGTTTTCCGAGGTTTTGACCGATACCGGACCAGGTGATCTTTGCATTGACCTTGGGGCTAATGTAGGGGAATTCACCCTGCGCCTGGCGGAAACGGGCGCAGATGTCATCAGCTTCGAACCTGACCCGGGCGCCTATGCGGCTTTGGAAACGGCCGCAGGCAATCGACCGAACGTGACCCTGATCCACAAGGCCGCGGGTCATGAGGACGACACGCTCGTGCTTCACCGGTCCGAGAAATGGTCGGCCGAGGATCCAACGGCGCACACCAAATCCTCGTCTTTGGTGACCCCAAACAAATTAGCCGATGACAGCAATGCGGTTATGGTTGAAGTCGTCGACATCATATCCTTTATAGAACAATTGGACCGCGATGTCCGCATCATAAAGATGGATATCGAAGGCGCAGAATGGGCCATTATGAACCGGCTGATCGACCATCCGGTGCTGACCCGCATCGATTGTATCTTTGTGGAAACCCACGAACGGATTGACCCAGCCCGATATGTGCCGATGTTCGATGAACTACAGAACCGCGCCGAGCAAATGACGAAGCCGTATATAAACCTCTATTGGATTTAGCTTCTAGGCCTTTCCAAGAAGCTGACGGTAGATCGCCGTAATCGCCTCGGCCTCGTGCACCAGTTTGTGCTGGGTCACGACCTTCTCGCGTGATGCTGCGGCCATCCGTTCGCGCAGCTCCGCATCGCCCATCAGTTTGTCTGCCGCCTCGCTCAATGCGTCCACGTCTTTGGGCGGCACCAGGAACCCGGTCTGGCCTGGCACTACAAGGTCTTCGAACGCACCTACCCGGGTCGCAACGACCGGCACGCCGCACGACATCGCCTCCAACGGGGTCAGGCCGAATCCCTCCCAACGCTGCGGCGCGATATAAATGTCGGACGCCTGAAACCAAGGCGCGATCGAAAACCCTTTGTCCTCGGGCAAAATGCGCAAACGATCCGACAGACCAGCGGCCTCGATCTTGGCTTTCAAATCGTCCACAAATACCTGATGTTGTGGCGTTACACCGCCCATGATGATCCCTTGAGCGGTCGGGTGCTTTGGCAACAAACGGATCATGGCATCGACAAAAAGGTCAGTGCCCTTCTGTTCCCGGATACGCCCGAAACACCCGACAATCAGCGCATCGGGGTCCAATCCAAGCTGCATGCGAAGCGCCTTACGATCCGGTGCGGGCGCAAACTCCTCGGCATCGACGCCATGTAGGATGATCGTCGACGACCCTTCCAGATAGGACGCCGCCTTGCCAGACGCCGCAATCACGGCATCCATCTTGCGGATCAGCCACCGCGAATACCCGCTTCTGCGGCGCTGCGCCGCCGATGTGAATACGAACTTGAAGCGCTTGCGAAGTACCCAACTCAAAAGCAGCCCTGTCAACATCTCGATGTTGCGACGCGAATGCCATATGCGATCCCCCGATGGGCCCGCGCGTGAAAGGGACACCAGTTTTGACAAGGGAAACTGCGGCACGTTTTCCGGCAGAACCGGCCCTGTTGTCGCGATGGCAATTTGGTCAGCCTGCACCGGAACCAGCCGGATCACAGTCGAGGTCACGCCGGAATAGCGCCGCTTCAGGTTGGGTGCGATCACATCGATCTGACGTGGGTCAACTTGCATCGCTTCGGTCTGATCCTTCTGAACACGCCGCCCTGATAATCAAGGACGCCCGCCAGCGCCATCGGATTTCTCAGCAGCGTAGCCTGCGCTCAACGCCTCCCAATCGGCTTGCTCCCAATGCAGACCGTCGCCCCTGCCATTCTGCTTGACCAGTGACCGCTTCAAACGGTCCAGATTGTCAACGGACCAGGCTCCGGGCTGGCGGCGACGGCATTTGTCAAAGTCAATCAGCCAGGGTCTGTGCTCGGGATCCAGCAGAATGTTCCGGCAGTTGAGGTCCGAGTGATCAACGCCCGCATTATGCAAAAGTCGAATGACACCCCCGACAGTGCCCCAGACATCCGAATGCAGGGGCCTGTCTCGCAGGATGTCTTCCAATGGACGGGCACCCGCAAGACGCTCGGTAACAAGCGCTGCCCGATAAAATATGCCAGTCGATGTGACCTGCGCCGCGACCGGGCGCGGCACTGGCAGCGCTTGCGCGCGCATCCAGTCAAGGAGCGCAAACTCTTTCATCGGGCGGCTCGCATCCAGCCCCCCGCGCAGATAGAGATCGCGGTTGATCTTGCCCACAAGCCCACCGCGCCGAAAGGGTCGCAGTACCATCTCGCGCCCTGCAAACCGGATGAAATGCGCCTCACCGCGTCCAGCGGAATTTCCCTGATGATACCCTTCGGCCATCAGCCACGCCACATCGAACAGGCGCGGCTCCATCGGGTCCAGAAAGCGGGTGTCATACCGGATCACGGATCCATTGTGACGGAGGTCCGAGTGGGTCGCCATAAGGTGCACTCCCCCAGCCAAATCAGTGCCGCGCGACCGTAAGTGAGCGGTCCAACGGGCACAAGTCGTCCATCTGACGGCTTTCGCATATCGGCAAAAGGTGGGATACCGCTGCACGGAAAGCAAACCACGGGGTACTCGACATTGCTGCAAAGGCGGTCAAGGTCATGACAAAGCCGCGTCTGCCGGTCTTGCTTCGCGTTTGGTTGAGTGCAACGCGCGTGCTTCCCGCACCCATCAGATTGGTCTCGCGGTACATGCACTCCCGGATGGGCGCCGCACCTGAACGGTTCGCAGAACGCCTGGGTCTGCCGTCGCAAACGGCCACACACTCCGTGATCTGGTTCCATGCAGCAAGTCTGGGCGAAGTGGCTCAGATCGGGCCTTTGGTCCGCCAACTTGGTCAGTCGGACGACCGGACCATCCTTGTGACCACGACAACAGCGGCCGGCGCAGATTGGGTTGCGCGCGAACTACCTGAGGCCCTGCATCAGTACGCACCGATCGAGACACATGCGGCAGTCACAGGCTTTCTGTCGGCCTGGGACATTTCAATTGCCCTTTTTGTGGAAGGGGACCTTTGGCCGCGACTGGTCATGGAAACGCGGCGCCGGGACATCCCCCGGATCCTTTTGAATGCGCGCCACTCCCACACGCGGGATAAGCACCCCGCCGTCTTTCAAGCTCTTCTGGATGGCTTTTCACGGGCAACTTGCCGGTCCGAGCCCATCGCCGCCAGCCTCCGCGGGCTTGGGCTGCCAGCGAAAGCGGTCAGGGTCCTGCCCGATCTTAGGATAGCGACCGCCAAACTTCCCTGCCCGCCCGAGCTTCTGGCGTCGCTTCGCGAAAGGATCGGAAAGCGCCCGGTGTGGCTGGCCGCATCAACCCATCCGGCGGATGAAGCGGCGGTTTTGGGCGCGCATAGCGAAGTGCTGGCAGCCCACCCCGATACTCTGCTGATCCTTGCACCGCGCCACCCGAAGCGGGGCGCACCGCTGGAGATTGCGGCGCAAGATCAGGGGCTCAACGTCACGCGACGCAACGCCGAAGATGCCTTGACGGCAAAAACGCAAGTCTACATCGCCGACACGCTTGGCGAACTGGGTGTGTTCTTCTCGCTCGCGCCCGTTGCGTTCATCGGCGGGTCGTTTGGCGACGAGGGTGGGCACAACCCCTATGAGCCTGCCAGTTTCGGCGGGGCGATCCTGTCAGGCCCGAAAGTGAAGAATTTCAAGGATGCCTATGCTGCCCTGACCGACGTCGGTGCCGCCCAGATCGTGGCGACACCAGACGCTCTCGGGGAAAACGTGGCACCACTTATTGGATCAGATCAGGCAAAAGACATGGGCGCTGCTGGCCAAGACTTTATGGCCGCCAGCGAAAACAGCGTATCCGTGACTGTGGATCTGATTGAAGAGGTTTTAAGAACTCTCTCAAATCTCTGATTTAATGCGACTTTTCCCGTTGTCCCTCAAAGCGCTCATGGCCCCCGCAAGATAGCCCAGATGTTTCGCGCGCTTGCGTCTGCTGAACATCAAAGGACTGATCAACTGAACCAACCCCCGCCAGATCACGCTTGCCCTAGGGTGCGGCACCCCGTGTTTCACTTGGGCGAACACGCGGCTACGCGCCAGATGATACGCCTTGAAATAGGCGGTCTCGGGCGAGCGTTCGGTTGAATGCCCGTCATTGTGCCGAACCACGGCGCCGGGAATGTGCATCAACGGGCCATGCTTGGCCAAACGCAGGGACAGATCATCATCCTCGTAATACAGGAAGATATTATCATCGAAGCCACCCACGCGGTCGAATGATTCCTTTGCCACAAGGAATGCCGCCCCGGTCAGGACCGGCACTTCGGTATCAACCTCGGGGGGTGGGCCACCAAGGCGAGGCTGATTGGGCAACAAATTGGATCGACGCTTGAGCGAGACACGCCCCTTCCCGTCAAGCGTCCGTGGGTTGAACGCGACAGCATTGGGATGGGCCATCGTCGCTGCAACGAGTGCGTTGAAGCACCCCGCCTCAGCCTTCGCATCAGGGTTCAGAAACAAGACAAAGGGGGTCTTCGCCATAGTCGCCCCGCGATTGCAACCCGCGCCGAACCCGAGATTGACCTCGTTCCGCAAAAGTCGTGCGCCGTATTGCCGGACCAAATCGTCAAGCGCTGCATCGGCTACTGGCGAGTTGTCGACGATGACCACCGGCATACCGCTTGGAAGGCTGGCCAGCATGTCCGGCAACACCGCCATCGAGTTATAGGCGACCGTCACAACCGTGATCTGCGATATAGGCGATGCCATTGTCATGCCAGCGGTTCTAGGCCTCTCAATGTCGCAAGGCAAAGCTGTTAAATCTGATATGATCAACAGCCGTGGCAGCAATGCACGGGAAAGTGCAAGACCGCGCAGGTCCGATCACCCCCACAAATGGGCCCGCTGAATATCGAGAAGCGGCGTAACACTTTGAAATCAAACAATTAACGCATCGCAAGCGGTAAAGATCACAGGGCGACCCGTGCCACTTGATTACGTTCACTGGCACATTCAAAAAAGGCGTCACGATAAACGCCCACGTCTCACCTATCTGAATATCAAAGACCGTTCGCCACGCTATGCGACCTTCAATAGCAACTCTCTCGTGTTGTGCCCGGTCATCTCAACAGGGTTTCCACCGGTGCTTGGATCGTTCAGCGCACCCGCCACAATGCGTTCAAGATCAAGCGATGCGATACCCAGTTCCGTGAGCGTCTTGGGAATTCCCATACGTGCGTTCAGATCATCGACATAGGCGCAGAATCCGTCAAACCCGCCCGAGATACCAAGATATCCCGCTGCCATATCAAAGCGCGTCGCGATGGCAGATTTGTTGAATTGCAAAACGGCGGGCATGAATACTGCATTCGTCGTGCCGTGATGCGTGTGATAGATCGCGCCGATTGGATGCGACAAGGCATGGATGGCCCCAAGGCCCTTCTGAAACGCTGTGGCTCCCATGGCAGCGGCCGACATCATATGCGCGCGCGCTTCAAGATCGGTTCCATTATCGTAAGCACGCGGAAGATAGTCCTTGACCAGCCGCATCCCTTCCAGTGCCATGCCCTGTGACATCGGATGGTAATGCGGCGAAGAGAACGCTTCGACGCAATGAGCAAATGCATCAAGCCCGGTGCCTGCCGTGATGAATTGCGGCATTCCCACGGTCAATTCCGGGTCGCAGATCACCACCGTTGGCAGGAACTTGGGGTGGAAGATGATCTTCTTTTCTTCCGTTTCCGAGTTCGTGATAACGCTGGCGCGACCGACTTCCGATCCGGTGCCAGCCGTCGTCGGGACAGCGACGATCGGAGCGATGGCATCCGCGTCGGCGCGGGTCCACCAGTCGCCGATATCCTCGAAATCCCAGAGCGGGCGTGTCTGACCGGCCATGAATGCGACAAGCTTACCAAGATCAAGCCCGGACCCGCCGCCAAACGCGACAACGCCGTCGTGTCCACCCTCTTTAAAGGCACGCACACCTGCTTCGGCGTTCTTCTCGTTTGGGTTGGGATCAACATCCGCGAACATGGCCCGCCCCAACCCTGCGGCCTCAAGCAGGTCTAGCGTCTTGGCAGTGATTTCCATGTCAGCTAGCCCCCGATCCGTGACAAGCAGTGGCCTGGCGATGCCGGCGACGGCACATGCATCTGCAATCTCGGAAATGCGTCCGGCCCCGAAACGGATGGCAGTGGGATACGACCAGTTTGCAGTCAGCGACATGGAACTCAAGCTTTCTTCAAGTGATAGGATTTGGGGCGCGTCAGGTTGTGATAACCGATCACCGAAAGACCGCCGCCCCGACCGGTGTCCTTGCATCCGGTCCAGCACAGCCCAGGGTCAAGATAGTCCGCCCG
>JBCCCA010000033.1:0-21537 GCA_039033735.1 Pseudomonadota bacterium | reverse complement strand
CCCAAAGAGGGGTATGCGGAGTTCCTGGCAGAACTTGCCGCTGATCCAAAGCTGCATCATGTCTTGCAACCCGGACTCGCCTTTGATCCCGAGGTTGTGTTCGAGATCGACATGAAGGCCGATGCCGACGGCCACGCCCATGCGCTTCAGAAACATCCTGATGGCAGTTCAGATTATGTCCGCTATCGCGCCAATCAGGTTGCGATGGCGACGCGCTGGATTTGCAGGACACCTGATCAGGAAGGGTTGGGCGTCGCCTTTCCCGCGACCTCTGGCGTCGAAGGATACACGGCCGAAAAGGCAAAGGGCCGGGTCGTCTCGCTTGACGGCGGAAAGTCATGGCGCGTTGATATGCGTTTCGGCCTGTTGACGCCGAACGAGACGACGCAGACCATCGCCAAAATCGACCGTGTCCGGGAGGAATGAGGCATGACCACCATGCAAGCGACGCGCCTGATCGAAACCGGCGACATCCGCACAGTTGACGTGCCCGTACCGACCGTTGAGCTAGGCGATGTCCTAGTCCGCGTCGAAGCTGCTGGGATTTGCGGCACGGATCGGCACCTTTACAAAGGCGAATTTCCATCCGTGCCGAATAAGACGCTCGGCCACGAATTCTCGGGCATTGTGACGGCCTGCCCGGGCGGTGAATTTGCCGAAGGCACCCGCGTTACGTGCGACCCCAACACGTGGTGTGGTAGGTGCGCCCAGTGCCTTAAGGGCCGCGTCAATCTGTGCGAGAACAACGTGGCGACAGGCATTCACCGAGATGGTGGCTTCGCCGAATTCTGTACCTTTCCGGCTGCCAAGGCGGTCGCATTGCCAAAGGCGCTTGATCCCCTGCACGGCGCCTTTTGTGAGCCGCTGGCTTGTACGTTGCATGGCATGGACATCGGTGCCGCCGTTCCCGGCGAACGTGTTCTTGTGATCGGGGGCGGGGTCATCGGTTTGCTTGCCGTTCAAATTGCGTGTCTTGCAGGCAGTGAAGTCATGCTGTTGACGCGCAGCGCAGCTAAAAAGAAGTTGGGTCGGGAACTCGGCGCCCATCATGCCACGGGGTCAGAGACGACGCTTCGCGAGGTTTGGCCCGACGGGGCGGACCTTGTCGTCGAATGCGCGGGCGTCGCCGACACCGTGTCACTTGCCCCGCGACTTGCGCGCACCGGGGGCAGGGTGGTTGTGTTAGGCGTCCTTCCGGATGGCGCGCAGGTCCCGATCGAACCGTTCGACATGCTGTTTCGGGAAGTGCAGATGCACTTCAGTTTTCTGAACCCATTCACCCATTCCCGGGCGGCGTGCATGATTGCCGACGGCAGCATAAGCGTTGCCCCTTTGGTCAGCCGTACGATCACCCTCAAGGAAACGGCCAAGGCAATTGCAGAACCGCCATTGCCGGGCGAAGTGCGCGCAATCGTCCTTCCGAATGGATAAGTGCTAGGCGTCCAAGCCATAGGCTTCCGCCGCGGTCCCCCCGAACACACGTGACCTTTGATCGGATGACAAGTGATCGGTCAGCGCAGACGCCGCTTGAAACCAATCGCCATATTCGCCTTGCAGCCGACAGACCGGCCAATCGGATCCCCACATCACCCGATCAGGCCCGAAGTGTTTCAGGACATGGTTGGTATAGGGCCGCAGTTGCGACACGGACCAGTCCGGTCCAGCTTCCGTAATAAGACCGGACAGCTTGCAATAGGCGCGGGTTTCAGCCGCAAGGGCAGACATCCCTTCTGCCCATGCATCGAATTCACCCTTCGCGATCCTGGGTTTCATACAGTGATCCAGAACCACCACCATGTCGGGGTAGCGCCGAAGCAGCGTCAGGACGTTTTCGAGGTGTTGCGGAAAGCCAAGCGCGTCAAAGACCAGACCGAGTTCTGATAGGGTCCGATATGCCCATTGGATATCGTCGCGAAGCATCCAGTCCGTGTCCGGAATGTCCTGGATCATCGGGCGGATGCCCTTGAACTTTGGATGCTGCGATAAACGCTTCAGGTGCGACAGCTGCGTTTCGTCTTCGAAATCGATCCATCCGACGACACCGGCCACAGTTGGGGTCGCGTCGGCGATTCCCAACAGGTACTCGGTTTCCTCTAGGGTTGGCGCAGCTTGCACAACGACTGTTCGCTGAATGCCTGCCTCCGCCAGCTGCGGGGCCAGGTTGGCGGGGCCGTAGGGCCGGTTCAGGACAGGGTTGTCTTTGGGCATCCATCCGTAATCGCCGCGCGCCGGATGCCAGTAGTGCTGGTGGGCGTCGATCATGGAAGGGGGGCTCCGTCCGCGATAAGCCCCTTTGCCCGTAGGCTTTGCCAGAATTCTCCGGGGATCGGTGTGTTGAACCATGCGACGATCTGCGAAAGCTCGGCCGCATTGCGTGGCCCGGGAATGACGGATGACACAACCTCATGCGCCAAGGGAAACTGCAGGGCTGCCGCCGCCAATGGCACCGAGAACGCGTCGGCTTCGGCGCCAAGGGCACGCGCTTTTTCGACGATGCTGTCCGGCGCCTTGGCATAGTTCCACATGTCACGCCCGGCAAGGATACCCGAGTTAAACGGGCCACCGCATATGATCGTCGTGCCCGCTGCCTTGCATGCAGGGAAGAGTGCATCCAATGCGGTCTGTTCCAAAAGCGTATAACGCCCGGCCAGTAGGAAGACATCCCAATCGCCGATGTCCAACGCATCAAGGCAAACCTGGTTCTCGTTGACACCCAACCCAATTGCCTTCACCGCGCCCGAGCGGCGCAATTCGTCCATCGCGCGATACCCACCTTCGGTTAGGTCGTTGAAGTGGCGGATGTTATTGTCGCCGTGCTGCATCGTGCCGATGTCATGAGCCAGCAGAATGTCGATCCGGTCCAGTCCAAGTCGCTGGAGGTTGTCTTCAAAGGCGCGCATGATGCCGTCATAGCCATAGTCATAGACAACATGGAATGGCAGTGGGTCGACCATGCCGTAGTCGCCTGGGTTCTCGACAGCCCCGGGTCTCAGCAACCGACCCACCTTGTCCGACAAGGTGTAGTGTCCGCCACGCAGGATGTCGCCGACCACGCGTTCAGATCGTCCGAACCCATACCAGGGTGCTGTATCGAAATACCCTATTCCGGCGTCTCGTGCCGCCTGGATCAGGTCAGCCGCCTGCGAGTAGTCAAGATCGACAAAGTTCCCGCCCAGAGGTGCACAGCCAAGACCCAACACATCTACGGAAAGTTCCGTGCGCCCTATTTGCCGTTTCTCCATGTCCATCCTCCCCTAATACCCATTCACGACAGGCACATCTGCTTGCGTCCAAGCGCGGTAAGATCACTGATCGATGCCCGCCCTTCGAAATCAACTTCGTAATCCTCGGCCGCGAAATCCGGCGCGCTGCGCCCGGCCATGAAGGCCTCTGCCTGCTTGCGTGCATAGGCCTCGTTCTTGGCGCAAACCGGAGATGCGCCGATATAGATGACATTGGCATAGTCGCGGCCCTGATGTTCATTGGCGACTGAATGGATGACGTCGGGGTGCCACCAGACCGTGTCCCCGGGGCGGACCTCGGGAATGCTGATCAGACCGCCCAGAAGTTCTGCGTGCCATTCGTCATTGGCACCAAGTGCCCGACCCGGCCACGCGCCGCAAAGGTCGTCTTCGGCGACATCATCTTGCAATGCGCGAAGCAGAAAATAGGCAATCGATTTGGAGATCGGCAAGAGGCTTAAAGTGCCGTCACCCGGGCCTTGGGTGGTCAAGGCTGTCCAGCCTTGGAACGTACGGAACATAGAACATACGGCGGGCGATGCGTATTCGCGCGTTTGCGTCCTGAACGCCGCCTTCCACGGGTCATAGCCTTCAATGTTGCCTTCATAGATCGACCGATAGATTGCGTTATAGGCTGGGTCGCACCACCGTTCATAAGACCCGCTGTCCATGTGCGGTGACAGACCAAGCGTGGTGTCCCCGGGCTGGCGCCGACGGGTTCGGTCGGCATAGGCATAGTCGTTGTCCGGATCGAACTCCGGCCCCATCGGGGCGGCGACGTCGTACAGCCGGTTCAGAAACCGCTTCGTCAACGCCATGCTTTCGGCCTGTCGCGCCATCACCTGCGGGCGCGACCAATAGAGACCATAGATCTGCGGCGTCGCATCCTCCAAAGCGGCAAAGTACTTGTCCAACCCGGCCTTTTCCTTTGCCTTGGAAAGGTAATCGTTGCGCTGGATATAGTCGCCAATCTGATCGTTCCACTCATCGGCTTCGGATCGGTCGAACACGCCCCTGACAATCACGCAACCGCGGTGCCGGATCCTTTGGCGGTTCGCTTCGTCAACGGTGCCATCTGCGATTTGGTCATAGTCAATCTCGGGAATGACCGTGCGCCCGGCGTCGGTGTCGGCCTTGATGACATCGACTTCGCGCCGCATCGCATCTCGCACCTTGTCAAATGCGGCTGCCACATTGAACCGCTGCTTAAGGTCGCGTTTCGTGGCTTTGATGATGTGTTTGGGATCAGGTTCCACCGTCAAGCCTCCCCTCCTGATACTGCTTACCCGTCTGTCATAGAGTTTCTGTCGCCCCGGACATAGCGTCTTTTCAAACCTGGCCCGGCAAACGCATGCGCCCGATCAAAGAAAGACGACAGCGACGGACAGAAGCAGAATGACCGTTGTGATCGGGCCCCAAAGTCGCCGTTCCGGGGCGGATGGGGTGATCCAATTCAGAACCATCACAACGGTGTTCATCGCCACAGCGATCCAACCGGTCCAAACCGGCCAATGGGGCCAACGCCCATCCGCCGACAGGATCGCCAGCCCCATGCCCAACAGAATGAGAATTGACAGCGCCGCTGCGAACCGACCGCGCGCGGGCAACGGTCCGTCGGTTTGACCGCCTTGCGTCAGGTGGCCCCACGGCGCGCCCAGAATTAACGCGATCTGAAAACCGATCGTCCCAAGCATCAAGGCGCAATAGAGGAAAGCCATGGTGTGTTCCCTTGTACGACCAAACGAAGATATGCGTGCAATTTTATCCCGCCATGCGCTTCGAGTGAAGGAACGTAAGGGTATCGCACTGCATTTCTTCCCTGGCCGTAAACCAAGCGAACACAGGCACTACCTGCTGGCCTTATCAGCTGCGGCCGAACGAGGACTTGATGCATGTCAGCATGGATTGCACCTTCTCTGTCCGATGCAGGTCCACATGGGTGGTCAGCCAAAGTTCGACCGACCACGTCTCATCTGACAGATGGACGGGGTGAAGGTTCTTGCGCGAGGCTGCCTCGTGATCACCTAGAAAGCCCATCCCGATGCCCCGGCTGATCGCTTCGACATTCAGCCAAATATCCCGTGAGGACATGACGATCATTTCAGGGTGCACATATTGTTCGATCCACGACCAGAAAGGCAGTCGCCGGTCTTCGGCATGGGGCGCGACAAACCGATGGCCGGCCAGATCGTCGCCGTGTTTGGGCACCCCAAATCGTGCGCGATAGCTCTCGTGGGCATAAAGATGAAGCGGGATTTTCCCAAGGCTTTGGGTGACGTAGTCCGGGTGGTCGGGTTTGCCGCCCGCGCGGATCGCCACATGCGCATCGCCGTGTTCCAGGCGGACCAAATCCTCTGTCGTGTCGATTGAGACGAGGCATTTTGGATGCTTTGTCTTGAATGCGTCGATGGGCGCAAGCATCAGCCCGACAAATGGGGCAAGCAGCGTTAGTTTGATTTCGCCGTCAACCTCTGCCTGTTTTGCCTGCACACGTCCAGAAAGGTTTTCCATCAGGCCTTGCGTCGTCTGAGCAACGCGTAAAACCTCTTCGCCGATCTCGGTCAACGTGTACCCTTGGGAATGCCGTAGGAATATTTTTGCGCCCAGCTCGGCCTCAAGCGCATCAATGTGGCGGTTTACGGTGGCGCGGTGATACCCCAAGGCCGCGGCAGCAGCGCTGACCGTGCCCAGTTCGGCCACACTAAGCGCGGTACGAAGCTCTGACCAGTTTTTCAAAATGCACCCACCCGATGTTCTGCGCTCCAAATATCCGCTTGCACCAAAGCAAGTGTCAATCAGGGCGCGCACTCGCAAATCCGCGCAGGGGTCGCATCAAACGCGCGCGTTTACTGCGCACAAGCAGCATGCAGTGATTGGCGTCACACGCACCGACGATCCAATCCGAAACGCGAACAATGCGGAGCTTGCGTTATGACCACATTCAAATCGGGAAAGAACACAAAAACATTGGCCTGCGCCACGGTTCTTGGCCTGTTGCAGATCGGACCGATCTTGGCGGACGAGACCGCCAAGGCTTCGACGTGGACCGAGTTTTCTTATGAGCCCTATCCACTTGCCATTATCTCGGACGATGCTGACCGATACCCGGCGGCTGCGCCTCAAAGCTTTCATGTAAGTCAACATGGCGAGATCGAGCATTTGGGCGACGCGGTCTTTGGAACACATTGGTTTGTCGAAGCGGATGGCCCGGTTTGGCATTTCGTCACGGCGGGTGATCCCGAAGACGACGTTGTTCTGATGGTTCATGGTTGGCCTGACACGTGGTGGTCTTTCAGCGAAGTGATGGCGCTGCTGGCCGATGAGTACTATGTAATCGCAGTCGATGTTTTGGGCTATGGACAATCGGATAAAGGCCCCGAGATTGATGTCAGCTATGCGGGCGCCGCGGCCAGTCTGGTAACGCTTCTGGACAAGATCGAGGTGGACACATTCAATCTGATCAGTCACGACCGTGGCACGATTGTCAGTGAAAACCTGATCGCGATCGACGGCGTCAGCGACCGGGTGCAAGCCTTTGTCCGCATGCAGCAGTCATTCGATCAACCGCACGGCATGCCCCGCCCGCCCCACGCAGAAATGGCCACACCCGAGTTTCAAAGCCAGGAAAACCTGGCAAGTGCGGTTTACAACAGCAACTACGGCTCGGTCGTGTTTCCGGAAGCGTTCCTGAATCGGCTGGACTGGGAGTTTGGCTTTGACGGAACCGCCGACGCGTCCGCCCGCACGTTCCAAGGAACAAGCTTTGACATCGAAATGGAGTTTCGCGAAGCCAACGTGTTGCCAAAGATGACGATGCCGGTCCTGCTGATCCAGGGCACGCTGGACCCGGGCCAGAAGCCCGAGGAATACGCGAATTCCGCCAATGTCATTCCCGACGCTCGTGTTGCCCTTGTCGGAACGAACCATTTCATCCATGCGGAAGATCCGCATCTGGTGGCAGAGCTGGCACATGAATTGTTTACGAACGGGAACATCAATCGCCCGGACATGGTGTTCTCACACCCGGTAAACTTCCAATTCCCTGCCAGATAACGTGCTCACACCCTATGGTCCGGTGCCCCGCAACCACGGGGCGCCTCACCTTACCAAACCGCGTCCGCCCGCTGGTCTTCACATGCGCGCTCCATGCGCGCTGGCGCATCTTTGCGGGTGATCCGCATTTTGATCTACTGGATGGGTGAGGGAAGTTCTGCGGTCAGGATGGCGGAGCCGGGGATGCTGGCACTATTAAAAAGCAGGCGTGCGTTTCAGATTGTTCTGATAGGTTCAAACCTTGTTCCATTATTTACCGGCACGCTGGTCACTGTCATGGGCGTTGCGTTGTTTGTCCCGACCGATGTGGCGGGCGTTGATTTTGCAGCGCAAGTCCGCGTCTATGCTATCTGGTTTACAGGGATATTCTTCCTGTGCGTCTGGATCGCACGAAACATCGAAATTGCCGGACCAGTGCTGACAATACTGGCTATTTTGATAGCGTTGGCGGGGGCATCGCGGCTTTACACAATGATCGAGCTTGGCGAGTACCCGATGTCGACGTACATCGCAGCATTTGTTGAGATGGCGGTTATACTGTTTATACCTTGGCATAGGTTTTTGCTAGGATATACAGAAACTTAAAAGTTCGCCCGCCTGCGTTCAGTCTACTTCCCAAAGCCCAGAAGTGCGTGGTCGACACCTTCCACATCGTCTTGCCTGGTCAAGGTGCTGCCGTCCCAGGCCTCGGCCCATTTGCCGACGCCGTATTTGCCCTTGAGATCGCCACCGAAAAACGGCGCCAGCTGTTCCTGTGTTGCCAATACATTTGCGCCCGCGCGTTTGCCAGGTGAGGCAGCAAGGATGACCAGGGGCTTGTCCCGCCAGACTTTTGCGTCAATCCGGCTCATCCAGTCAAAGATGTTTTTCCAGGCGGCCGTCACAAAGCCATTGTATTCGGCGAACGAGACCAAAACCGCATCAGCCGTTCCGATCCTTTCATAGAAGGATTGCGCAAGGGGATGGACGCCATCGGCCTTCTCGCGATCCGGCGAATAGATCGGCATCTCAAAGTCGTTCAGGTCAAGGAATTCGACCTCAACCGATGGGAAGAGTTCGCCGAGGCGGGTCGCCGCGTATCCGACAAGAACGCGGTTGATCGACTGGCTGTTGTTCGAGGCCGCAAATGCGAGGACCTTCATTTGTGAATTCCCTTACAGTCAAACGCTGAATAGATGATGAGACTTAAGTCTGGCCTTGAACCCCGCCAGAAGCTTGCGAATTATGTGCGAAACACGAGTGAACGTTGAACGGTTTCAAATTGCGCGCAAGGGCTCCACGCGCGCATTGCATGCGCGTAAATGTGACATGAGATCGTCGTCATTTTCGTGGATACTCGTAAGACTTCTGTGGGATCGTCTTAGGGCACATGAAGACTTGGACCGAAATACACTCTGCCTACTGCGTCGCCAAAGAAGGCACTGTCAGCAAAGCCGCCGACGTTTTGGGCGTACACCGCGCAACCGTGAACCGACATATTGAAACGCTGGAACAGCAATTGGGCGTCCGCCTGTTTATTCGGCATCGGCGCGGCTACCACCTGACCGAAGCTGGTGAGGAGTTTTTCAGCGTCGCCGGGCGCGCGCATGACATTCTGGACGATTTCGCCGGGCGGGTTCGCGTGCAAAGCTCGGAACTGTCAGGCGAGGTGATCGTCACGACCCTGTTCCCCATTTCCAATTTACTGATGCCAGCGTTCCGCGCGTTCCAACAAGACCATCCTAAAACGCGGATCGTCTTATTGGCAGACGCGGCCATTCTGAAACTGGAACACGCGGAAGCCCATATTGCGCTTAGGGCAGGAAAGGCGCCCGAGAATGAAGACTACGTTGTCCAACCCTATTGTGAATTGCGGTTCGGTTTGTTTGCTCACAGCTCGTATCTTGAGCGGCATGGAACGCCGCAAGGTCTCGATGACTTGGACGGACATATGTTTGTCGGCAATCCGCGGAAGCGCTCGCATGCTCCATTTGAAGCGTGGTTGGCCGAGAACGTGCCCAACGAACGCATGGTGTTTCGGACCGGAAACACGCTGGTGGTCGAACAGGCGATCGACAGTGGTTTGGGAATCGGCTTTCTGCCCATTGCACAAGCCGATCGGCACCACGGCGTTCAACAGATCGGACCGTCGCTGGATGAATGGACTGCGCATATCTGGCTTGTCACCCATGTCGACCTACACCGGACCGAGAAGGTTCAGGCAATGCTGGCCTGTCTGAAAGCGCTTGAGTTCTAGTTCTGCGGCGCCCTTGGCCTAAAGGGCAAGTCGCTCTTCCATTGGCCGAGTGGTTCCGAAACGGGGCGGTCAAACAGAATGCCTGGCCGGTTGCCCGCCAGATCCTCCAGGCGCTCATCGACGGCCAGCGTATAGGTCGTGTCCCGCCATGGGCTGCGGGGCGTGAAAGCCCAACTTGTCTCATCCGGCCCTAGGGCGATCGCGCCAGGCACGACTTGTGAGGCGTCGTCCAACACGCGCAGCCGATAAGCCATGGACAGATGGTCATGTGTACTGCCCAGATCGACGCGGACGGGATCGGTGCCTCCAAGGCGCGGGGCTGTTAGCGACCAACGCGCCGGAGCCGGTGTGTCTAGGTCTGCTTCTATCACCGAAAAGCTGTGCAAGCTGTCGTGTCCCAAGGCGCAGCCCTGCGCGTCAAGTGCCGCCCCCGAGATGACCAGCGTATAGTGCCGCCCCGGCACCAGCGCGCGGCCCATCAGTTCATGAGCGGCCAGGCCGGATTTCACACGCCCGGGATCAAGAAGCAGGGTCAGTCGACTTCGGTCCGGCGACCATAGCTCTTGGTTGGTTGCCAGGAACGCGCCGTTGACGCGCTGGCCTTGGTCGTCGAGCAACGTTACGCTGTCCATCCCCTCGGTGGCCGCCATCGCGCGGGGAAAATAGAGGTACATGCGCAGCAGGTTTTCTGGCAACTCAGCCGCGGTCGGATAGATATCGACTTTGTGATCCGCGTCGGTTGGACAGGCGGCGGTAGCAGCGCCCGCGGTCAAAAGAACCGCCAGCGCCGCGCGAAGACACCGCGCAATCATTGGACGATCTGGTCCGGGAACCCTTCATCCGCTTTCAGCATGTTTTGGAACATGCGCACACCTTGTGCTTCTTCTGTATAGGCGTAATCCGGGAAGTTGTATTCGCTGATGAAGTCGCTCAACCGGAAAAACGCACCTTTGCGGAACGACACCATCTCCATCGCGCCGGTGTCCAGATCACGCCGCATGGCCAGGATGAACTGGTTGTCCTGATCCGCCGCATGCACGACACCTGACATCGGCAAAGGGACCGTTTCCACGCCGACAGTCGCGCCCAGATAGGGGATCGGTTCGGACAGGCCGGGTGCATTGGCAGCTTCCGTCAGGACGTCCATCGATATCAGATCAGCGTCCATTTCGCGATTGACCACAAGGACATAGCTTTCAACTTCGCCTTCCATATTTGCCGTGGAAAAGGGGATCACATCCAAAGGCCGATTGCCGTATCCTAGTTCTGCGATGGTCTTACCGAGTACATGCGCGCCATCCTGCAGGTCGTCCGTCGGGATCGTGACAAGTGGCGTGCAAGTATAGGCCGCAACCACGGTTGACACGCCATCGAGATCGACAACCGACATCGCGCGGATTGGTGCACGCGTTTCGTTTTGGCCGTGGGCCGCGTGGAACATCTCGATACTGCTGGAAACCTCGGGGCCGTCGAATGGATAGGCGACGCGGCGAAGCGTCGAGGCGAATTCGCCTGTCGAAATGCCCGAGACGAAAAGCTCGTCATTGACAAAGTCCATATCGGTGATGGTCAGAGTAGGGGCCGGAATATCGCGCCAGAATGAGATACTCTCGTCAGCCGTACTCTCCAACGCGAAAGTGGACGACGTGATGGTATCCAGATCGATGACTGTCACGCCACCGTCTTGGGTGACCGCCACGACCGCACTGGACGGTTGTCCGTCAATCGTGGTGTCGAGCGAGACGTAAGCGTCTCGTGTAACAGGGTGAACCGCCAGATCATTGTAAACGATACGGCCCTCTGTACCGATGGCCTGCGCCACCAGCGTATCGAGGTCAAGAATGTTGAACGCCATATCCTCGGCCGGAGGAGTTCCTTCGTTTGGCAGATCATAGGCCGTGATCGCTCCAGCGGCAGAATTCGCGACAAACAGCGTATCTTCCAGTCCGAATTCCAAAGCTCCGAAACTGGGCTGTGTCTGGGCATGGGCCAGTCCCGCCGAAACGGCAAGGGCGCAGACAGAAGTGGTCAGTTTGAGGATTGTCATGGCAAGCTCCAATTTGGTCATGCCGAAAGCATGAGATTCACGCGCGCGCAACCGTCAGCCTGCTTGCGAAGCGGGCACTGAACAACAGATCAAAACGCGCATGGGATGCGCGTTTGGGCATCTTCCCAGCTCAGCTGGACTGTCGCAGCGTTTGACAACGACCAATGGCTGACCCGCGCCGCAAACTCGGTTGCCACGACCGCCCAGCAGGAATCAACTCGGAGAATTCGATGCCGAAACTCACCGCCAAGTTGCTCGTCAGTGCATGTCTTTTCGTGTCGGTCGCTCACGCGCAAGACGTCCCCGAGGCCGACCGCGCGATGCCGTATTACGACCGGCACCTGATCGATATCAGCAACCTGCGCTTCTTTACCGAAGGCTCGCTGATCGGCGACACAATGATCCATGCGGACGCCATGTTCGACGCCGAGACGAAGTGGAAAATGACGTTGTATCAGATGGTTCGGGCAGGCAGTGGCCACCACCAGGCCCGCAGCGCGTTTCAGCTGTCTTACTTCGGGGTGCCGATGGACGACATCCTTGCGCTTTGGCAACCAGACTATATCGAGACGATCGAAGATGCGCGCCTAAAGGCCGCTTTCAGCTTTGTTGATCAACTCTCGACGCTTCCGAGCCAGGTCACATCAGCCTCGCACGCGATGTTGCGCAACCACTTCGTCGACCGCCAGATCGCTGAACTGATCGAGATGATCGCCTTCAATGCGGCCAATGCGGTTCACGATAACATTCTGCCAATTCCTACCGACCCGGTGACGCTCGAATGGGCCGCCCAAAATCTGGGCGCTGTTGGTTGGTCTGCAGGCAAAAACGCAAGCGCAAGTGCCGAGGAACAACGCGCAGCCCTTTTCGCTGGCGACCTGATGGAAGAGGCGCGGCAGGAGATCTTGAAGAACTGGAACCGCGCAGATTTGTCGGCACCCTCGGCTGAATTTGAAAGCGATTGGCTGAACGCAATTACCGGCTATGACATTTCTCGCGTCACGATGGACAGCGATCAGGACGGAGTGGAGGACCCCTTCGATCACTATCCTATCGATCATGACCGCTGGGCTGCGCCTGGGGGTGCGGCGCGCAACCAACCCGACCCGGCAACACCGCCTTTTGACGTCACGGCCTATGATGTACCCTACTATGTTGCACCGTCACCCAGTTCGGCCGAAGTGCCGTTTAGCGACCGGATAAATTTCGACACCCAATGGATGCGCCAATCCGCGATGGGCACGTCTCGGATCGAGGATTACTTCGCCGCTGGTGATCGTGCCCTGCCAATGAAATTCTTGTGGCAGGTGTTCGTGACCTATCAGTTGTCGTCAGGTTGCACGCATTGTCAGGTGCACGGAACCCGTTGGCTTTATGAGTTTCTGCAGGGCGAAGCGCCGGACGGTGTCGTCGATGACGCGGCCATGGGCCAGATCTATGACCTTTTCGATATCGAGCGCGCTCAACGTTTCTCGCCCGCCGAGATGGCCGCGCTGCGATTTGCGCGCGATGCTGGACCTCTGCCCACGCGGACAACCGCGGCACATATTGAAGAGCTTCGGCGCCATTATTCGGATCGCGAAATTCAGGAGTTGATGATGGTGATGATTGCGGGCGGCAGGCTTGCGGCAGGTCAGCAGGCTAACGTCACTGTCACCGACCGTACAAGTATGGCTTGGGCCATGCGCGCTTTGCCGAAGGTCGGGTGGCGCCCGGGCGACCACATTGGCCTGCCGAATGAGCAGCGGCGATTGTTCATGTCCGAGATCGAGCCGATGGTGATGGCTATTGTTATGTCGGGCGATCCATTGGACTTTGCGTCTGAATGGGTTGGCAAGCATGTCCCGCTTGCGTTGGACGCCGATGGCGATGGGGTTGAAGATGCCTTTGATGGATTCCCAGATGATCCGACGCGTTGGGAAGACACGGATCGCGATGGCATAGAGGATAGTGCCGATTCCGACATCGATGGCGACGGGCTTTCAAACGAGATCGAGGGGCAGGCCATGACCTTTCCTTACAAAGCGGATTCGGACGGGGACGGAATTAGCGATCCGGAAGAGTTGAGGTTTGGGACCAATCCCTTGGACCCGACGAGCCTTTAGCCAAACACCACAGCCCCGCTGGAAAGACGAACCATGGTCACCAAACACGGCCCGCAGCGCGACCGTCGATGCGCAAGCCAGGCCGAAGTTGGTCCTCTCCTGCTGTTGCCCGCCGAACTGCAACCCCTTTGAAACGGGGTGCCACGACGCTTCAAAGTGGTCCGATGATCAAGGATACTGGCCAGCGGATTGGTTTTGAAATTTGTGGCCCGTATCGAGTGGCGCCTCCGCGGCAATCTGATCGGCGGTGTCGTGGCTTATAGTTTCGCCATAGGGGCTGCCGTGATTGTCTGTCTGCTGAAACGCATCGCGTATTAGGGCCGGATATTCCATCTTGGCGACGGGCTTCTTTTCACGGCAGCGTTGCCGTGTGCATGTCCAAGCGCGTTTCACCGTTAAGGCGCAGGCTCATATGGCCACCAATCTCGGTGTCTTCTTCGAATGTGAAATCGAAGACCGTCAGGCCGTTCTTTGCTGCATTGCTGACTTCATTTGGCGTGGTGGTACAAACCGATGCCAGTCCGCCCAATCAAGCTGTACTCTTCGGGCGGCGGTTTTCAGGGTCTTGATGGTCTGCGAAATGTTCAAACCGGCTCCGCTATTTTCGCTTCGGTGGCATTTGTCTCGACATCAGGGACGTCGGGCTTGGCAATGCAGCTCGGTTCATGGCTGTGCCATCGTCTGAGCGCGCAAGCGCGTCTTCAGCGTTCCGGTCCCGCGCGGACCGTTCGCGCCCCAACAGATATCAGTTGAACCGAGACTGGAATGGACAAAGCGCAAGTGATCGGGAATGGTCCCTTAGCGTCGATCAGCGTCCTGCGCCCAAGCCGGGCAGTGCTGGTTCCACGCTATACAAGAAGCAAGAGGCAAACTATTGGGCTTCCCGGTTCAAAAAATTCCATCAAAACAGGCCCTTCCTGTTTCCGCTTTCATCATTACCCTCAACGAGGCGGACAAGCTTGAGGCCTGTCTGGCCAGTCTTTCGGACCTCTCAGAGATCATATTGGTCGATTGCGGCTCGACGGATGATACGCTTGCCATGGCGCGCTCGTTGAGTGCGAAGGGACTTCCCATCAAAGTTTTCCATCAAGATTGGCTTGGCTACGCGGCACAAAAGCAGTTTGCGTTGGAAAAATGCACGCAACCCTGGTGCTTGAGTATTGATGCGGACGAACGCCTGGATGATGCGCTGCGTGCCGAGCTTCCAGGTTTGCTGTCGGGCGAAGACGATGTGGTCGGATGGAAACTTGCGCGCCGTGGTTTTCTGCCAGGCTTCGGGTTCACGCCTGAATGCGTCAGGGAACGTAACAAGCTGCGCCTCATCAAAAGCGGCAAAGGGTCGTTTGATACCCGCCGTTTTGTCCACGAACGGATCGTGCCAGTGGGCAAAGTGAAAAAGGCGAAAGTGGGCAGCTTACTGCACTATACGCCACAGTTGATCGACGACCAAATCTTGAAGGAAAACAAGTATTCAACTCTGAAGGCGGATATGATTGTACGCGATGGGCAGTCCCGGAATAAGCTGCGGCTTGTTGTTTCTCCGGCCATCTACTTTTTCCGTTTGTACTTCATGCACGGCCTGTGGCGCTGCGGGTTTCCCGGGTACATTCAAGCTGCTACGGGGGCGGTCTATTCCTTTCTGACCGAGGCCAAAGTGTATCAACGGCGCGCCACAAAGTCTGGTGTGACGCAGGATGATGCCACATGACCCATGCTGCACCGCTGCGTGTCATGCACTTGCATTTTGGGCGCGATGGCGGCGCTGAACGCTTCTTCGTCCACCTCGCCAGAAGCCTTGCGCGACATGGCGTCCAGCAAAAGACTGTTCTGCGCCCGGGCCGGATTTGGCGCCCGATGATCGAGCCCTGGACGGATATCATTGAAAGCCACTTTCGCACGTTGTCGTTGTCACGACTGACGCTTCCGCCGCGGGTGACGCGCCTTGCCAACACGTGGCAGCCGGACGCCATGATGGCATGGGTGCCCAAGGGGTGTAAGCTCATGCCACCACGCGAGGGGTGCGTTCGGGTCATGCGCCTTGGTGATTATCCCCGGTCGCTCAAACGGTTCGACAACGCTGATGTCATTGTTGCAAATGCCCCAGATATCATAAAGCGGGTCGAAAACCTTGGGTGGGACGGCGAACGCCATATGATCTCGAACTTTACGTCCCGCGAATACGTCGCCCCAGTGGCGCGGTCCGAATTCCAGACGCCAGACAATGCGGTTCTGTTGGTGTCCAGCGGTCGTTTCGTCGAACGCAAGGGGTTTGACGTTCTGATCCGTGCGGTGGAAAAGCTGCCCGACGCGTATTTCTGGCTGATAGGAGACGGCGATGAGGCGCAAGCGCTGCACGATTTGGTCAACCAGCTCGGCGTTGCCGACCGGGTGCGCTTCATCGGGTGGCAGGCCGATATTCGCAAGTTCATCGCGGCTGCAGATGTTTTTGTAATGCCATCCCGGCATGAGCCTTTGGGTAACGTTGTCCTTGAGGCCTGGGCCCAGAACAAGCCGGTTGTGTCCGCCAACGCAGAAGGGCCGAGATGGTTCATGAAAAACGGCGAAAACGGCCTGGTCGTCGATGTTGACGATGTGACCGCTCTTGCCGATGCCATTCAAAAAGTTGCATCAGACGCGGCACTTCGCAGGCGGCTGTGCGCTGGCGGTCAGGCAGCCTTGTCGGGCCCTTTCGACGAAGAAAAGATCGTTGCAGCATACCTGCGTCTTTTCGCGCGGCACCGGCCCGATGCCGAGGCGTTAGTCGCCCAGCATCTCGACCATGCGGGTCTTGTTGCTGACGAAGTAGCTCATTGATTTCATAAGCGTTTCGTCAAGGCCATATTGGGGTTTCCATCCAAGCGCCGACAGTTTCGAAATGTCGGGCATGCGGCGATCACAATCTTCATAGCCGTGACCGTAGAAATCGGTGGAGCGCACGGATTCTATCTTGGGCTGCGCCTGGGCATCGAATTCCTTGACATATAGCGCGGCCATCTTTTCGGCCAGTCCGCGTATCGTGATCTCGTTCGCTGGGTTGCCAATATTGATGATCTGACGATTTGTCTCGTCCGGGTGATCCATGATCGTTTGCAGTGCCGAGACGGCATCGTCGATATAGGTGAAGCACCTGCGGCTTGCGCCACCATCGACCAACATCATTGGCCGGTCATAGACCAGTGATGACATGAAGTTCGCAAAGACCCGTGGATTGTCGTTGCGATCCCAGGCTTTGGAGAACTTGTCCATCAGCGGGCCGACAAAATTGAACGGACGCACGAGTGTATAGTTCAGCCCGTGTTCCACCCCATAGGCAAAGACCATCCGGTCCAGAAGCTGCTTTGCGCAGGAATAGATCCACCGTTGATTGCGAATTGGACCAAGGACCAAATCTGTTTGGTCTTCCTGGAACGGCTCAGTCGAGCCGCCGGTCTTGCCATACACTTCCGAGGTCGAGAAATGAATAAGGCGCTTCTTGTGTTTAACGCAGGACCGTATCACGCCGAGGCAGTCGAACAGATTCAATTGCACGACATCAAGCGGGTTCGAGATGAACATCGCTGGGTGCACAAATGCGGCTAAGTCAAACACCAGGTCGGAGTCCGAGACAATTTGGTCGACGCGATCCTTGTCCGATGAAATATCGACAGTCTCATAGTCGAATGATCGGTTCTCGAACCTCAGGCGTAGCTTCTTGTCTTCTACATCGCAAAGCCGAACACTGTGCTGTTCGCTCCGTTCCAGATGATGTGCAAGGTTACTGCCAACGAAGCCCGAAGCTCCAAAAAGCGCTATTTTCATTCTTACTTATCCGCACGTGCTGTGTCTGCTCTGGCGATACGAAACGCGGTTTCACGATCAAGTTCAATATGTGTTGTGTCGCCATCTTTCGAGGAATGCACAAGGTGCGAATGAATGTCGAAGCCATAGGCCGCCGAAAGGGCCTGAAATGTCGTCGTAGCGGCACCCGAGCCAATGATCACGTCCATTCGCAACGGCTTGTCTCGCCGAAAAAGAATGTTGGTAAATGCCGATCCATTTTCGCCTACGATGTGTTCGGCCCGGCTGAAAATCCACTTCTGTTCGGGAATTGTGTAGTCCGCGGGGTCGATGACCGAGAACCCTTCGCCGACGAGATGGTCGCTTAGAATATCCATCCCTTTGCACAGACGGTCGTCATGCGTTTTCTTCCTGCGAACAAGGACGATGCGCGACCCGGGTGGGTCCTGCGGCTTGTCCTCGTCGAAACTATCAGCGACGACATCCAGATGGTCGCGAAAGAACTGCGGCGGCCGAAGCCAGAACAACTCGCTACAGGTCAACACCTGGTCCCAGTCCTGAAAGATGACTTGGCGGCCACTTGCCAGCCGCGTCTTTATGAAGTGGCTGCCGTAATGCCCGGCCGCCCACTTCGCGCTAACTACAATAGGGATCGACGGGTCCAATCCAAGTTGATCGGCCCAAACGATTTTCGTCATGACGTCGTGGTAAGCGTGGAAATAAATGTGCCCGAACACATGGCGGACCAGCAGGACGCGGTCGAGCCGCAACCGGTCTTCGCTTCGGGCTCGCGCTTTCATTGAAAGCCGTTTCAGAAGATGATTGTGTGGCGGGCGCTTCTCGGCGACGCTGGGGCGGAAGAGGCGACCGTTGAGATAAACGAAACCTCGATTGCCACTGACGGCGATATCCCCCTTCAAGTGATAGGCGCGCTGCCAGATCGGGGCGGCTAATTTCTCTTCGACGGCACGATCAAATTGCGCATTGCCCGAGGGCGCCATCGCATGTCCGAGTTTGTTCAACGGCGGCAAAAACGTCTCGTCGATCAGGAATTTCCGGTCTTCCGCGTCACTGAGGCTGAAGTCGTTGAACGGGAACACCCATCGCCGACGCGGTTCCAGTTTGCCGTATAGCCGATAGCTGTCGTTGGTGCGCACGGAAATAATCGGGGCCGGGTTGGGATTTCCTTCCGGTAGCGAAGCAAGATGCATGTGTGATCCAAAGACGGTTAAGCCATTCGCCGCCTTGTAGGCGGTTCGCCCGTCATCTGAAAGCACCGCAGTTGATCGCCCTGCTAACGATCTGGCCGGCGGACGGTTGTGCCCGGGATCAAATGGAATCCGATGTCGCGGCACGGCGCGACCGGCTCATCGGTCAGTCGTGCCAACATGATTTCAGCCGCCGCTTGTCCCAATTTCAAATGGGGCACATGCATGGATGTCATACGCTTTGGCAGAACCGAAGCGATGGGCAGGTCACCCCATCCGGCAATTCCGATATCTTCGGGCACCCGCAGCCCTTTCGAAAGGGCGTATTGCAAACCGCCAAAAGCCATCGCGTCGTTTTGGTAAAAGATGCAATCGACGCTCTTTGTGCCAGCAAGCAATTGCTCGGTGCCATAGAAGCCGGTGTAATACGTGGCTGTGTCATGCAGGCAAAGCTGCTTCGAGACATGCCCGCCGCCACCTGTGACCGCTTTGGTGAAGCCGTCCAACCGTGTCGCAGCCGCATTCGCGGTATCATGAGACGTGCCGACATACCCCAAGTTCGTGTACCCGCAGCCAATCAGATAGCGCCCCATGTCGAAGCCGCTGTCGAAATGATTGATGCCAACACTGGTGTCCAATGGGCTGGAATTCAGATCCCAGATCTCGACAATCGGGATATTCGCGGCCTTCAGCATCTCGCTTGCCCGCGGTGAGTGATATCGCCCCGTCAGGATCAGACCGGCAGGTTGCCAGGATAGAACGGTCTTGATCCAATCCTCTTCTGCGTCTTGCGTGTGCTGAGTGAGACCCAAAACGGTTTGGTGCCCGAAACTGCCAAGCTTGCGGTCGATGCCTTCGAGAACTTGCGCGAAAACTTCGTTGCCAAGATCTGGGATGGAAACCCCGACAAAGGTGGATGTTTTATCGCCTGCAAACACTGTGGCGAGGCGATTCGGCAAATAGCCCAATTCATCCACTTTTTGCATGACGAGGTCTTTGGTCGTGTCAGAATATCCGCCTTCACCGCGCAGCACGCGACTTGCCGTCATTTTCGATACACCAGCAGCCTGAGCCACCTCAGTCAGGCTTATCTTTTTGCTTTTGCTTGACTTTTCGCTCATCTCGGATCGCTTACGTTACGGGTAACTTAAACCCTTGACAGATGCGGTTTGCAAATCAAAGCTAGCGTAACGTTACGGGTAACGCAAATCCTGTACGCTGGGAGGAACAATGTCACAAAGCCTGCAGTCAGGTTTGTTTTTCGATGGAGTCGACAAGCATTTCGGCGGCACGTATGCGTTGAAAGATGTGTCGCTCTCGGTGGCGCGCGGTGAGATTGTGGCCCTCCTCGGGGAGAATGGCGCAGGCAAGTCTACACTCATCAAGGTTCTCGGTGGCATCCATACGGCAGATGAGGGCCAGGTCCTCATCGACGGCGAACCCTACCAACACCGTCCCGCAGGTTTTGGTGAACGTCAGAAGGTTGCGTTCATCCACCAGGACCTCGGTTTGATTGAATGGATGACGGTGGCAGAAAACATCGCGCTTGCACTTGGGTTTTCGCGCAAGAACGGCTTGATCAAATGGTCCGACGTGGAGCGCTTTGCGGAAGATGCGTTGGCAAAAGTCGAGTGTGAGTTTGAGCCAACAACGCGCGTTGAACATCTCAGCCGCACAGAAAAGTCGCTGGTCGCCATCGCGCGTGCTCTGGCTGTTGATTCCGAATTTCTCGTCCTCGACGAGCCAACGGCATCCTTGCCTGCGGACGAAGTCGAGCGGCTCTTCCGTGCGATCCGCCCGCTTCGTGATCAGGGCGTCGGCATGATCTATGTGAGCCACAGGCTGGATGAGATCTTTCAGATTGCCAACCGCGTCGCCGTCTTGCGCGATGGCGTTCTGGTAGGCGTGCGCAGCATCGAACACACAACGCCGGAAGAGCTTGTGCAAAAAATCGTCGGGCGGAAGACGCGCGATACAGTCAAGCATTCGGAAGAACTGGGCACCGAGATCCTGACGCTCAATGGATTTGCAGCAGGCGATGTGGCCCCCCTCGATTTCAGGCTGCGTCAAAATGAGATCGTTGGGCTCGTTGGATTGCGCGGGGCCGGGCATGAGGCCATCTCGCGCGCGCTTTTTGGTCTGATCGAGTTCGAAGGCGACGTGCAGCTTAACGGAACGGCGCCAGATCTTGCGACCCCACAGCGTGCCATGGCAGCAGGGGTCGGTCTGGTCGCCAAGGACCGGACGGAAGAGTCGGTCGCAATGAGCCTTTCGATCCGGGAAAACACCTTCCTCAACCCCGAAGGCTTTGGGCGCAAGCTTTTAGACCTTCTCTCGCCCAAGACGGAAAGCGATCAGGCGGCCATCATCGGGGCCGAAATAGCCCTTTCGCCAAACGATCCCAGCCTAGCTATCGAAGCGCTGTCAGGCGGCAACCAGCAGAAGGTTGTCATGGGCCGCTGGCTTGCGACAAAGCGTAAGCTTTTGATTTGCGAAGACCCAACCGCAGGCGTGGATGTCGGAGCCAAAGCAGAGATTTACGCTCTGATGAACCGGGCTTTATCAGACGGCATTGGGATCCTTGTTGTGTCCACAGACTTCGAAGAGATCGCCACGATTTGCCACCGTGCCATCGTGTTCAGTCAGGGGACAGTAGTTGATGAACTGACCGGCACACGTCTGACGACCGAAAACCTTATTCAGGCGGCTTCCGCTGGGAACATGAAAGACAGAAAGGACGGGCCTCATGCAGTCGCTTGAAAGCAGCGCGCTTGAACCCACAAAGGCCGAGCTGAAGGGTCTTACGTTCGGCAAGCGCCTTATGCGCTTTTTGCCGGTCTACGGGTTGGTGATCCTGACAGGCTTTTTG
>JBCCCA010000032.1:0-21598 GCA_039033735.1 Pseudomonadota bacterium | reverse complement strand
TCGTCGGAGACATAGATGCCCGTAACCGGACGTGATTGTCAGGCCTTTCACGGGCGAGTGAAGCCGCGTGAACCGTTTCGGCAATTTCGGTCGCCTATACGACAGATTTGAAACATCGCAGACCTGTCAGAACAGCAATTGTTGCAGCTTTTCGGTCATCAACAGCATTGATAAGTGCCACGGCCTGTTTTCCAGCCACACCGGAATCTAGCTGCAGCACTCGATTTCACCCCTTCCACCGCACCCTGTTCAGGCAATGTGACAAGACCCGGGCGCAAGCATCAAGCCCCGTTGACTTGCAGGAATGATCCGACTAGAGACCGGTCTTCGAATAGTAGAAACCCGAATCCGGGTTAGCAACGGAGATATGTTATGGGGACGAAGCGCACTTTCCAGCCCTCGAACCTGGTTCGCAAGCGGCGGCACGGCTTCCGTTCGCGTATGGCAACCAAAGCGGGCCGCAAAATCCTGAATGCACGCCGCGTCAAAGGGCGGGCAAAGCTGAGCGCCTGACGCGCGACAGCTTACCACTGGGACGGAACCGCCGCGGAAACCGCCGGCGGTTTTGTTGTTTCTAACATGCAGATGCGCGACGTTTCCATTCTGACCAAACGTGCAGATTTTCTGGCGGCGGCGCGGGCGGGGCGTGTGTCAACACCTGCCTTCACATTGCAGTTCCGCGAACGAAGGTCCGACGAGGCGACTGGCATCCGCGTTGGCTTCACATGCTCCAAGAAGGTCGGCAATGCCGTTGCGCGCAATCGCGCCAAACGGCGACTACGCGAAATCGCACGTCTGACTTTGCCGAATAGCGGACACGATGGCTTTGATTATGTTCTGACCGGACGGCACGAGGTGACGGCGACCCGCGATTTTCAGGTTTTGGAACAAGACCTGCAAGATGCGCTTCGAAAGGCCCATGCATGACCTTCGTCGCGCGCATTGTGGCCGTTCCGATCAAAGCCTATCGACTGATCTTCAGCCCGTGGGTTGGTCACAATTGCCGCTACCAGCCGACATGCTCAGCCTATGCCCTCGAAGCGCTCGAAAAACATGGCGCGCTTCGAGGCACTTGGCTTGCGGCAAGACGTGTTCTCAGTTGCCACCCCTGGGGCGGCAGCGGCATCGACAATGTCCCCAACAAGCTATCTGGTAGCGAAGGAACGCTACCCAGCGCGCCATGCTCGGGCGCGCATCCGCGAAAGAAATGAGGACCCCCATGGCCGATACATATACCCCGCCCGAAATCTGGACCTGGAAGAGCGAAAGTGGCGGCCGTTTCGCCAAAATCAACCGCCCGATTGCCGGCCCGACACATGACAAAGCCCTTCCCATTGGCGACCATCCCTTTCAGCTTTATTCTCTGGCCACTCCGAACGGCGTGAAAGTCACTGTGCTTCTCGAAGAGCTGCTGGCCACCGGTGTGACAGAAGCAGAGTACGACGCATGGCTTATCCGGATAAACGATGGCGACCAGTTCGGCTCGGGGTTCGTGGAAGTAAATCCAAACTCGAAAATTCCCGCTCTGCTCGACCGGTCCGGCGCACAACCGATCCGTGTCTTTGAATCTGGCGCCATTCTTCTGCACCTTGCAGAAAAGTTTGATCTCTTCCTTGGATCTGCCAACGAACGCGCCGAGATGCTGTCCTGGTTGTTCTGGCAAATGGGAAGCGCCCCCTACCTTGGTGGTGGCTTCGGACATTTCTATGCGTATGCGCCCGAGAAGTGGGAGTATCCAATCGACCGCTTTGCAATGGAAGCCAAACGCCAATTGGACGTGTTGGATCGCCAATTGACTGACAACGCGTTTCTTGTAGGTGACGACTACACAATCGCCGACATCGCAATCTGGTCATGGTACGGGCAACTGGCCCTTGGGCGCCTGTACAACGCTGCCACGTTCCTTGACGTCGCAAGCTATGAGAATGTTCAGCGCTGGGCGAAATCCATTGATGCAAGGCCGGCAGTGCAAAGGGGCCGCATGGTGAACCGCGTCTTCGGCGAACCCGAGATGCAGCTTCATGAACGCCACAGCGCCAGTGATTTCGACACCAACGCGCAAGACAAACTTGGCGAGATCTGAGGCCTATATCTGAGAAATGCGTCCGCCACTGGCGCAGGCGAAGAAAATAGCGTCCAAGCGCTTTAAGTGCGTTGGCGCCGGTTTCGCCCACCGCGAAACGTCTCGAATCAAAGCACTGAGTGCGTTCTTAAAATGGGCTTCAGACATCCTGTGTGTCACTCAGGTTGCATCTTACCCAACGCACGATTTGGACGCGCTGATGCGAAAGTCAAAACCCCGATGTCGTCGCAAGACGCCAAACTTGCCGTGTCAGACAGATGTCACTAAGCACTGATCTATGCTAGATAACAGCGACGAGATCCATCCTCTTTTCTCAGGTGCCCCGCGCACGACGGAGTTCAAGAAACTCCGGAAACGCATCATTCGCAATGTTCGGGCCGCCATCGATCAATACGGCATGATTGAACGTGACGCCCGTTGGCTTGTTTGCCTTTCCGGTGGGAAGGACAGCTATACGTTGTTGGCCGCCCTTTATGAATTGAAATGGCGCGGCCTGCTGCCTGTGGACCTTCTGGCCTGCAACCTTGAACAAGGCCAGCCCGGCTTTCCAGCGACTGTCTTGCCAGAGTTCCTTGAAGAAAGGGATATCCCAAACCGCATCGAGTATCAGGACACCTATTCCATAGTCATGGACAAGATCCCGGAAGGGCGGACTTTTTGCGCGCTTTGTTCGCGCTTGCGCCGCGGGCACCTTTATCGTGTGGCACGAGAAGAAGAATGCTCGGCCATTGTCTTGGGCCACCATCGGGATGACATCCTCGAGACTTTCTTCATGAACCTGTTCCATGGTGGCAAACTAGCGACCATGCCACCCAAACTGATCAACGACGAAGGAGATTTGTTCGTCTATCGCCCTCTTGCCCATGTGGCCGAGGATGACTGCGACCGGTTTGCGCGGGCAATGAAGTATCCAATTATTCCCTGCGATCTCTGCGGCAGTCAGGACGGCTTGCAGCGCCAACAAGTAAAGGCGATTTTGGATGGGTGGGAAAGGAACAGCCCGGGTCGGCGCCAAGTCATGTTCCGCGCTCTCATGAATGCACGCCCGTCACACTTGCTTGACCCCAAGCTCTTTGATTTTGTCGGATTGAATAAAAACGAGCCTTAACGGATTGGTGAAAGCTGGCTGATATTCCGCATTTGTTCTGCTGAAACGGATAAAGCCAAAACCATGAAAATCTTCGCGGCACGTTTGCGCAATCAGCTTGAAAAGCCCTACATTCTGGCTCTTGTGCCGCTATGCTTGTTGGTGGCCTTCCTGATCGCGGGCGAGTTTGGACTGTTGACCACAGCGACAATTCTGACGGCTGCAATCGTGCTTTGGGCAAAGGACCGTGCTGGTGGTCCAGACGAAGACCCAATGACAGACTTGATGACACGTGACGGTCTGATCGACTGGGTCGAGCGCGCTTTGCCAGTTGCCGCGCAAAATGGACTTCAAGTCGCGGTAATCTTCCTGACGATCGACGATCTGGATGCCATCGAAACACGCTTCGGGCGTGACATGTACCGAAGTGTTTTGCGCGAAGCCGTACGGCGCCTGCAAGACCTGCTTCGTGATGGCGACGTCATTGCAAGGTCCGGGCAATCAATTGCTGTGGGTATAAGCAATGTACGTGTGCCAGAAAATGAGAACCTGATGGTCATGGCGCAGCGTTTGCAAAAAGTGTTTGAGAGGCCGTTCAGTGATGGGCCCACGCGCACCTATTGCACGGTATCTCTTGGAATTGCTGCTGAAAGCCACGTAAAGGTGTCTTCCGGCCCGAATATCGTTGCCGGTGCCCAGCGCGCCAGCGAACTCGCGATGGTTTCCGGCTCAAGTGCCATTCGGTTCTACAGTGGCGGTTTGTCCAGCGAGGAAGCCTTGAACCGGAATACCGCGCGTGAATTGAACACCGCCCTTGAAACCAACGAGATTTTCGCTTGGTTCCAACCACAGGTTCGCACTGAAGATGGCCGCGTGACTGGGTTTGAGGCGCTTGCACGGTGGGATCATCCAGAACGGGGACTAGTGGCACCCGCAAGTTTCTTGCCAGATATCGAAAAATCCGGGCTCTCCCAACGACTGGCAGAAGTCATCCTCAAACAATCCCTGATGGCGTTGAACGTTTGGGATGCTGCCGGTTTCGATGTGCCTTGCGTTTCCGTCAACTTTGCGGCCGAGGAGCTACGGAATCCCCGTCTTCCCGACTATGTCCGCTGGGAATTGGATCGCCATGGAGTATCACCGGAACGCCTAGTGATCGAGGTCTTGGAAAGCGTGGCCTCTGAATCAAGTGAAGACGTCGTCTCGCGCACCTTGCAGGCGCTCTCGCGAATAGGGTGCAAAATTGACCTCGATGACTTCGGGACCGGATTCACAAGCTTTATCAATGTGCGGCGCTTTAACGTTGACCGGATCAAGATTGACCGAAGCCTCGTCAACAATGTCGATAACGATGAAGACCAGACGTCAATGTTTTGTGCCCTAATGGCTTTCGGGAATAGATTGGGAATCGAGGCTCTGGCTGAAGGTGTGGAAACTCAAGCGGAGCTTCAAAAACTGCGAAGCTTGGGGTGCCGCCATGTTCAAGGCTATGCAATCGGACGCCCCCTGCCACTGGGGGAAACAATGATCTGGCTCGAGGATCAGGGCATGTTCTCGGATACCGTCAGCGCCCCGTCCGAGAAAAAAACGTTATAATCCGGAAGCAACGGCTTATCGGCATCCCGTCTCTACACCAAGTAGAGTGCAGCACCCGCATGTGTAAAAGAAAGATTTTTGCTCCCTCTTCTATCGAAAAGGTTGGCCCAGACATATTTGTGTTGGGGAAAACGCCTTGACCTTTTGGTCCCTGGAGGTTTGAACGACCAACGCAATCTGAACAGACGCGGGGCACCTGCTCGATGGACGATCAGAACAAAAACCTTATTATGGCGATGGTATTGAGTTCACTCGTCCTCGTCATCTGGATGGTCCTTTTTGCACCGCCTCCATCAACCGAAATCCAAGACATTGCCGGGACCGAAACAGGTGATGTGACCAGCGTTCCCACAGCGCCAAGCACGTCAGATTCTGCCAGCCCGTCGGAAACCGTAACGGCAACGCCTGAGGCTCCGCGCGTCACAATCGAGACACCAAGCCTGCGCGGAAGCGTTTCGCTTGCCGGTGGTCGCATCGATCAACTCTCACTGGTTAACTACGATGTAACCGTGGATCTAGGTGCGGAACAAGTGACATTGCTGTCACCAGTGGGCAGTGAAAGGCCGTATTACGCAGTATTCGGCTGGGTTCCAGGTGGGGACCTTGCCGATGAAGATGTGCCGTCAACCGATACGGTTTGGTCGATCGAGAGTGGCGCAACACTCACCCCTGAAGCTCCGATTGTCTTGCGATGGGACAGCCCTTCGGGATTGGTTTTCCGTCGGACAATATCGGTCGATGATCGCTTCATGTTTTCGGTTACCCAAGCCGTGGAGAACACCGGCGAAACACCTAGACGCCTGGCGCCCTACGGGTTGGTGGCGCGCCATGGCGAACCCCAAGACCTATCGGGTTTCTTTATCATCCACGAAGGCGCCATTCGACGGACCGACGGCGAACTAGAAGAGATCGACTATTCCGATATGCCCGGCCTTGATAATGATGACCGCTGGGGGGCCAACGCAAGCGTGGAAGCCGCACAGGAAAGCGGCTGGGTTGGCTTTACCGACCACTATTGGATGACCGCGCTCATTCCGGAACAGGGCGCACCATTCACCAGTGTCGTGCAGTATCTGGCGCGCGAGGAAGTCTATCGCACCGCAGCAAGGCTGCCCACTCTTGAGGTCGCACCGGGCGCCACAGAAGACGTCACTACACAGGTTTTTGCAGGTGCCAAGGAATGGGAGACCATTCGCGACTATGAAGCCGGTCGCAGGATTGAGGGATTTGTGCCTTCCCTGTCATACTTTATGGGGTTCAGCGGAGAAGAAGTGATCGAGGGCTACATCGACTCAATCGACTGGGGCTGGTTCTACTTTCTGACAAAGCCCATCTTCTTCGCCCTTCACGAGTTCAATGCTTTGATCGGCAATATGGGTTGGGCGATCATTGCGCTGACCCTTTTGATCAAGGCCATCCTGTTTCCGCTTGCGCGCAAATCGTATGTTTCGATGGCGCGGATGAAAGAACTTCAACCGGAAATGGAGAAGATCAAGGAACGATCTGGGGACGATCGGCAGAAGCTCCAGACCGAAATGATGGAGTTGTATAAAAAGGAAAAGGTGAATCCTGCGGCAGGTTGTTTGCCAATCCTAATGCAGATCCCGATTTTCTTTTCGCTATATAAGGTGATCTTCGTCACAATCGAATTGCGGCATGCACCGTGGTTTGGCCCCTTCCAGGATCTGTCGGCGCCCGATCCGACCTCTATCTGGAACTTCTATGGTTGGCTTCCCTATAGTGCCCCTGACCCGAACAGCATCCTTGCACTGATCTTTATCGGGATTTTGCCGCTGCTTCTTGGGATTTCAATGTGGTTCCAGCAAAAGCTGAACCCGGCCCCTACAGACGAAACCCAACGTATGATTTTTGCATGGATGCCTTGGGTGTTCATGTTCATGTTGGGCGGATTTGCAAGTGGCCTCGTGATCTACTGGATTGCCAACAACGTAATCACATTCTCGCAGCAGTATTTCATTATGTGGCGTCACGGGTATAAGCCCGACCTTCTTGGCAACATTCGAGGTAAGACGGCACCTCAGCCCGTGTCAGCGAATAAGGACAAAGCACCCGAGACCGAGGCTGACGCAACAGAAGTCACGGATGCGCCTGATCCAACCCCGGCAGAAAAGCCGAAGGGGCCAACGCCCAAGCGTCGCAAGAAGAAGCGAAAATGACGCCAACACTTGCGCAGATCTGGCGCCATCCGATCAAAGCCATTGGCCGCGAAGCCTTACAAGATGTGACACTTGCGCCCGGCGAATGGATGCCCAATGACCGCCTTTGGGGCGTCACGCATGAAAAATCGAAACTGCCCGGCTTGGATTGGGCAAAGAAGGTTAACTTTCTACGTGGCGTCACGAACCCAGCTTTGATGGCGGTGACCTCGACATTGAACGAAGACACCGGAGATTTGACCCTATCCCACCCCGACGCGGCGGACATAACCTTCAATCCGCGGGACACCGAACCTTTTCGGGCGTGGATCGGTGCAATCTGGTCGGAAGAATTGCCCGCCCCGACCGGCCTCTATCAAGCTGCCGAAGCCCACCTGACGGATGTGCCCGATCCTTGGCTATCTATCGCTTGCCTCTCTTCGAACCGGGCGCTGTCTCAGCGTATGGCACAAGACCTATCCCCGGATCGCTGGCGGGCCAATCTGTGGCTTGAGGGAACCCCACCATGGGCCGAAAAGGAATGGGTGGGCAAGACGCTGACCATCGGTGCTGTCACGCTTAAAGTTGCTTGCGAAATCACACGGTGCAAGGCCACCATGGCAAACCCAAAAACGGGGCGCAGGGATGCGGACACGTTAGGGGCCCTGAGCGCACTTGGGCATCAGGAGTTCGGCGTTTACGCAGAAGTGGTGACTGGCGGGACGATCCACATTGGCGACGCGATCGGGGTGTCATGACCCTGCCCTTCCCTTTGACCGACGTCGAGCCATCGGAGATTGAAACAGGCCGGAAACTCTTTGCCCATGGCACGAACTTTCTGAAAGGCGTCGTTGCAATGGATGGAATGCCGCCGGATGACCGCATCGAGGTTTGCTTTGCTGGCCGGTCTAACGTTGGAAAGTCTACCCTGATCAACGCACTGACAGGCCGCAAAGCGCTGGCCCGCACATCCAACACGCCAGGCCGCACCCAAGAGATCAATTTTTTTACTTTGTCCGACACCCACTACCTTGTGGACCTTCCAGGATACGGGTTTGCCAAAGCACCGTTACAAACGGTGGAGAAGTGGCAAAACTTGTTGAAAGCGTATCTTTCAGGCCGAGCAACGCTGCGCCGCGCGTTCGTTCTGATCGACGCGCGCCATGGTATCAAGGATGTGGACGAAGACATCCTAAAGCTCTTGGACAGTGCTGCCGTTACATTTCAAGTGGTTCTGACCAAGGCTGACAAAGTCAAAAGTGTGGAGCGGGATCGCGTGCTGCAACAGGTCCGCGATGCACTTCAAAGCCACGTCGCCGCCTTCCCCGAGATCATGGTCACATCGTCGGAAAGCGGTGACGGCATCGAAACGCTGCGCGCCGTTGTTGCCACGTTGGCTTGAGCCGCGGCGCCTCACGCTCTAACACTGAGCCAAAGAGAAACTGGGCAGAAATGAAACGGCAGGACTTCATGGAACGCGACTTTGCCGCAACCGCGGCAACCCTAAGCTATGCGCTTCCAATGCTTCAGCGTTATTACGGCGCGACAGTTGTGGTGAAATTTGGTGGAAACGCCATGGGCGATGACGAGGCGATGGCCTCCTTCGCGCGCGACATCGTCTTGATGCGTCTTGTTGGCGTAAACCCGGTTGTTGTTCACGGCGGCGGTCCCATGATCAATGACATGCTGGAAAAACTTGGGATTGAAAGTCGCTTTGTGCGCGGCAAACGCGTGACCGATAAACCGACGGTCGAAGTTGTCGAAATGGTCCTGTCCGGTTTAGTTAACAAACGAATTGTGCAGGCGATCAACGACGCTGGCGGACGGGCCGTAGGGTTGTCGGGCAAGGATGCCAAACTGATGCTGTGCGACCAAAATGCACCGGACCTCGGCTTTGTCGGGCAACCAAAGACTGTCGACCCAACGGTGCTTCACGGCCTCGCTGCCGACGAGATCATTCCGGTTGTTGCCCCCCTGGGGTTTGGTGATAGTGGACAGACGCTAAACGTGAACGGGGATACCGCAGCCGGTGCTGTTGCAGCCGCCCTGAAAGCCGATCGTCTGTTACTTTTAACTGACGTCAGCGGTGTCAAGAACGCCGCCGGTGACGTTGTGACCGAGCTTACACCCGAACAAATCACTGCGCTGACAACAGAAGGCGTGATCGCCGGGGGAATGATTCCCAAGACCGAAACCGCTCTTTCCGCAATCGCGGACGGCGTGCGGGCCGTGGTCATCCTGGACGGCCGGGCGCCAAACGCCTGTTTGCTCGAACTCTTTACCGAACACGGGGCAGGCAGTCTCATCCGCCCAGCCCGATGAGCCTTATTCAGCTTGAAGACGCCGCAGAGAAAGAGAAGCTGGCCATCTTTGGTTTGTGCCACACGATGCCAGAAGACGGGCTTGGCAGCGGTACCCTTGCACTTTTTGGACCCGCAGAACCCGGGTTCTGGGCCCATGTGAACCAAAGCCCTGAACTCCAGGATGGGAAGCCAGATCCGCTTGATCGCTGGTCAAAGCGCATTCTTGACCGGCTCGCTGCGCAAATAAGGGGCCGCGCACTTTACCCATTTGGTACGCCTACACGACCCTTTATTTCCTGGGCGATGCGCAGCCACCGCGCCTGGCCCTCTCCGGTTGGGCTTTTGGTCCATGATACCGCCGGGCTACTGGTATCGTATCGGGGCGCGATTCTACTGCCCGATATTCTCGACCTGCCAAGCACCAAGGAGCCGCCCTGCACCAGTTGCAGGACACAACCTTGCCGTACAGCCTGCCCCGTGGGCGCTTTGGACGCGTCAGGGTATGACATTCCCGCCTGCAAGGACTACTTGGCCGGACCAGCACCTGCCGGGTGCAATATCGCTGGCTGTGCTGTACGTCGCGCTTGCCCGGTTAGTCAGTCTTATCCACGCATTCCCGAACAATCGGCCTTCCACATGGCCGCGTTTCGCGGTTCATCAAGAAACTGACACAAAAGCACAACTTGCAGAGCTTTCCTGTTCTTGTTCTGGTCGCCTCATGGCTTTGACCTTGATCCTGATGCGTCACGCGAAATCCTCCTGGGCAGATCCCGGGCAGGATGATTTCGACCGTCCGCTTAACGCGCGTGGCCGCCGATCGGCGCCAGCGATTGCGCACTGGCTGGTCCAGAATGGCCATTTGCCGGATGTTGTTCTGGTCTCGGGCGCCCGTCGCACGGTCGAGACTTGGGAGCGCATGGCGACCCGGATGCCTGAAACGGCCGAGATGAAAAGCGCGCCAGCGATGTATCTTGCCGATCCTTCGCTGGTCCTGAATGTCCTGAAAAGCCAAACCGCACCTACGATCATGATGATCGGGCATAATCCAGGATTTGCATTGCTTTCCGGACAGTTGGTAGAAGCAGCGCCGGATCATCCCAAATTCAAGGACTACCCTACTGCCGCGACAACGGTGATGGAATTCACCGCAATGTCATGGAACGAAATCGAGCTCGGAACCGGCCGGATCGTCGGCTTTACTGTACCAAAGGACCTTGCGACCTAGGCTTCATCGGTCCTTAAATACCTTTTAGGGGGTCTGGGGGGATTAAGTCCCCCCAGGGGATCGGCGCAGCGAAGCTGCGGCGAAATCAGTGTCCCAAAATCTGGCTCAGGAACAGCTTGGTCCGGTCGGATTGTGGATTATTAAAGAACTCTTCCGGTTCGTTTTGTTCGACAATCTGACCCGCATCCATAAAGATCACGCGGTTCGCCACCTGACGGGCAAAGCCCATCTCGTGGGTCACACACAGCATCGTCATGCCCTCTTCCGCAAGCTCGATCATGGTGTCCAGAACTTCCTTGATCATCTCGGGGTCAAGCGCCGATGTCGGCTCGTCAAACAGCATGATACGTGGACGCATGCAAAGCGATCGTGCGATCGCGACGCGCTGCTGCTGACCGCCCGAAAGTTGACCGGGGAACTTCAATGCCTGATCTGGGATTTTCACCTTTTCCAGGAAGTGCATTGCCGTTTCTTCGGCTTCCTTCTTTGGAATTTTCCGAACCCAGATCGGCGCGAGCGTACAATTCTCCAATATGGTCAGGTGTGGGAAAAGGTTGAAATGCTGGAAGCACATGCCTACCTCCGAGCGGATCGTGTCGATGTTCTTCAGGTCCGACGACAGCAGCGTCCCGTCCACTTCGATAGAACCTTGCTGATGTTCCTCCAACGCGTTTATGCAGCGGATCAGTGTTGACTTGCCCGATCCCGAAGGACCACAAATCACGATCCGCTCGCCGCGATAGACCGTCAGGTCGATGTCGCGCAGAACATGGAACGTCCCGTACCACTTGTTCATGTTGTTGATGGTGATCGCGACCTCGTCACTGACCTGCATTTGAGCGGCTTCAGCCATGGGTGCTCTCCCTAATTAGCGGTGGTCAGTCGCGAGGCGACGTTCCAACCATTGTGAGTATTGTGAGATGCCGTAGCAGACGACAAAGAACAGCAGGCCTGAAAACAGCCAGAGTTCCCAATAGACGCCATTCCACTCGGTCGATGCCAAAAGAGGTCCGCGGATCAAACCCACGATGTCGAACATGGAAATAACCGAGACCAGCACAGTATCCTTAAACAGTCCCACCGCGACATTGACGATGCCCGGGATTGAGATCTTCAAAGCCTGCGGCAGGATGATAAGGCGCATCGCCTGCGGATAGTCGAGCCCAAGACTGTCTGCGGCCTCGTACTGGCCCTTCGGCAGCGCGGCCAAACCGCCGCGGATCACTTCAGCGATATAGGCGGCCGAGAACATCGTGATCATAATGACCACACGCAGGAACAAGTCCACGGTGCTTTCCGGCGGGAAGAAGTAGGACAACATCACCGAGGCAACGAACAGCAGTGTGATGAGTGGCACGCCGCGCACGAACTCAATGAATATGACACAGATGCCCTTGATCAATGGCATTTTCGATTGCCGGCCAAGCGCGAGCGCGATGCCAAGTGGCAGCGAAAGCGACACACAGGTGACGCCAAGCATCATGTTCAGCATGAACCCACCCAGGTCACGGCTTGGTACCGCTGGCAGCAGTGTGTCTCCCGCCTCCGGGATTACAAAACCGCCAAGCCACCAAATCACGAAAGCGGCAGCTATCGCTCCTAAGAAGCCAGCTGCAAAGTTTTGTTTGCCGAACCGGTCGAACACGAAATATCCACCGACGAAACCAAGGAGCGCAACCACTGGCACAAGGATCGAACCACCCCAAATCAGCCAGTACGTAATGAATGGGTAGATCGCAGTAAAAGCCAGAAGCTTGCGTGGCAGGTCGAAGAACAGCACAGGAGCAGCCGCCACAATCAACAACAGGAGGGCTAGATTCGGGCGCCAGTACTCCTCTGGCGGGTACTTAAAACCGTAGAGCAATTGATTCCAGCGCTCGGCCAGAACCGAGAAGCAGCCGCCGACCTGACCTTGAAGCACCTCACGACACTCAGCGAGGCTAGAGGTGTTCCAGACACCATTGACGATCCACGGCACCGTTGCCGTCAACACGACATAAATCGCGTAAAGGGAAACCAATGACAGGAGCGCGTTGCCCCAAGTGGCGAACAGATTCTGCCGAAGCCATTTGAAGATCCCAGTTTCAGAGGCCGGAGGTGGCGATGGTGGGATTTCAGCGGTGCGCACAAAGGCAACTGACGTGTCCGTCGGCATCTCAGCGCTCCTTCAGCTTTATCGAGTTGTTGTAGACGTTCATAAACGCCGAGATCAGCAACGAAATCGTCAGATAGAACAGCATCAGAAGCATCACGCATTCGATGGCCCGGCCCGTTTGGTTCAATGTGATACCACCCAGAGTTGCCGTGATGTCAGCGTAACCCACCGCGATGGCAAGCGAAGAGTTCTTTGAGATGTTTAGGTACTGCGAAATCAGCGGAGGTATGATCACCCGAAGCGCTTGCGGCAAGATCACAAGGTTCATGATCCGCCCAGGCCGCAATCCAAGTGCTGCGGCCGCTTCAGTTTGCCCCTTGCTAACCGCTTGGATACCGGCACGCACATTCTCGGCAATGAAAGCACCGGTATAAATCGACAGAGCAAACCAGAGCGCGATCAGCGGTGCGCCAATCTGGATCCCGCCACGCAAGTTGAAGCGATTGGCCAATGGATCGGGCATGTCCCAGGATAAACCAAGGATGAAAAGAACTGCGATCAAAGGCAGGAACCAAATGGCCAAGTTTGTCAGAAGCGTACTCGGGCGTTCACCCGTTTCTGCCTGTTTCTGGTTGGCCCGTGCCGAAACAATTCGCGTGGCAATCAAAGACACCACAAGCACGGCAAGCACCAGCAGCCAGTTCAGCGCACTCCCGTCCTCACCACCAAACCCGCTCGTAAAGAAGGGTGAAGGGATATAGACACCACGATTGGTGAAGGCAAAGAGGCCAAAAAGCATTTCGCGCTCGGGCTCCTCGCCGAGGAAGGCGCGTGCTCCGGGCATGACGGCGGTCATGATCGTGAAGATGATGATAATCCAGATCAGAACCGGGATGTTCCGAAATATTTCTACGTAGAACGACATCAATTTGGCCACGAGCCAGTTGTCGCTAAGGCGCAGCACCCCTGCTATGACACCAAAGAATGTCGCTGTGATACAGGCGAGGAAGGCTACAAGGAGCGTGTTGAGAATGCCAACAATCGCGGCGCGCCCGTGACTTGATTGGCTATTATATTCAATCAGTCGCTGGTTGATGTCATACCCGGCGGGTTCCCCAAAGAATTCGAAGGAGATGTTCAAACCCGCTGCACGTAAGTTCTGGATTAGGTTGCTGCCCAGATACCAAATCGACAGTGCGAGCAGGATTGCCGCGATTGCCTGAAATGTCAGGGAACGATACCGCGTATCGTTGAATAGCATCGAAAGGCGGAAAGACGCCTGTTCGGGATCAGTCGCGGTGGACATGAAGAAAAACCCCCTCGTCTACACTCCCAGTAGGAGTAGTCTGCCACGCGGCGTCAAGGAAAACGCTCTTGTTGTGCGGCAATTGAAAAAGGGCGCAGAATTTCTGCGCCCTTTTCAGTGTTTTGCTTAACGGAACGGCGGCGGGTACTGCAGACCGCCTTGTGTGTAGAGTGCGTTCAAACCGCGGGCCAAGCCGATTGGTGTGTTCTCACCAATGTTTCTCTCGAAGCTCTCGCCATAGTTCCCGACTGCCGAAATAATGCGTGCCGCCCATTCGTTGTCGAGGCCGAGCATTTCACCCATGTTGCCTTCGGTGCCCAGCAAACGGTTGACTTCCGGGTTGTCGGTCGGGGCCGCCGCAAGTTCGGCCACGTTTGCCGATGTCACGCCCAATTCTTCCGCAGCAACCAGTGCATTGTATGACCAGCGCACGATGTCACCCCATTCGTTGTCGCCGTGACGAACAAGCGGGCCGAGCGGCTCCTTCGAAATAATTTCCGGCAAGATCACATGCTCAGAAGCATCAGCAAATGCCGAACGCGATGCAGCAAGTGCCGAAGCGTCGGTTGTGAAGACGTCACACGCACCAGCAAGGTACTGTTGCTGGGCTTCAGCATTGGTTTCGATCGGAACCGGTTCGTAGCTCATGTTGTTGACCCGGAAGTAGTCAGCAAGGTTGAGCTCGGTCGTGGTACCAGTCTGAATGCAGACAGTTGCACCGTCCAGATCCTTGGCCGAAGTCACGCCTAGTTCTTTGGGAACCATGAAACCCTGACCATCGTAGTAGTTGACGCCAACAAAGTCGAACTTGAGGTCGACATCACGCGAAAGCGTCCATGTAGTGACGCGTGCAAGCATGTCAACCTCGCCCGACGCAAGTGCAGTAAAGCGGGTCTTACCGGTCGTCGGAACGAATTCGACGGCCATTGGATCGCTTAGCACTGCTGCGGCAACTGCACGGCACACGTCGACATCGAACCCCTGCCAAACACCATTTGCATCTGGTGCTTCGAAACCGGGGACGCCGGTTGAAACACCGCAGTTCAGCTTTCCGCGCGCTTTGACATCGTCAAGCGTTGCAGCGCTTGCGATGCCACCGGCGAGGGCGGCTCCTGCGAGAGCGCCAAAAAATACGGATTTATTCATTTTTACCTCTTCCTGAAGCGCCGTCCTGGCGACGGCTGGATTGATCCCAGCGTGAGATCATAGATATCGCTGATGGTTTTTCCATCTAACGCGCAGAATTTGGGCGGATTCCCGTGGATAGGTCAAGAGGCGGTCCTAAAAAACTGGCATTTCCCCGGGTGGCAAGAAACTTGCTCAAAATCAGGCATTTCAGACCCGGCAAGAGCGCTTTTCAGGCGGCTTTGAAAAAATCGATAGCGTGGGAAAAGGCTGTTTTCTTGGTCTTTGCGTGTTCAGCGGCCTCTTCATCCGCCCCCCACTGTTCAATTTGCCAGTCTTCATCAATGCGAGAAAACGACCAAAGTTCTTCTGGTGTGTGCAGACTTTCCGTTGCGGAAAGTGCCAGGACGAAGGACCCCGACAAGGTGACCAAGTCGTAAAACCCAGTAAGTTGGAACACCGTCAAACTGCGCATGGTCGCCGCAAGCCTGTCGACATCGGTTTTGGCTTGCGAAACGGGCATGACCCCGGATGTGACATTCAACCGCGACCCGAACTTCGTCGCGATCCACTCAAGAACCGGATCCCACGCTTCACTCTGCCGCTGAACCAAGGCATCGGGCCCGTCTGCGCGGTAACACACAAGGTCTGTCACGGCGTACCCGGCAAGGTGTTCACACACCTCAAGTCTTTGCGCTGCCACTTTGTCCAGTGCTGCATTCGCAGATCGTGTCCAAGGCATCATGCGCGGGTCAACGACCTCGTCCTGAGCATCCCATTCTCGAGCGATGTGAAAGGCCATCGCTTCGGTTGGCACGATAAGGCGCCGCTTGGCCGGTGTCTTTACCAGACGCCCATCCAACAAGACTTCGAACCCGTCAGGCCGTTCTTCGAATGACGCCTCCTTCCAGAAACGCTTCATCGCCCATTCGCTCATGCGAAATCCCCTTCATCGAACGGGTCAGCCGGAACATCGGTGGCCGACCAGTCAAACATGTCCCACGTGCGCGCCATATGCGGGGGCAACGGCGCCGTAAGGGTCAAACGGGCGCCCGTCACGGGATGGTCGACAGTCAGGCATCTGGCATGTAGATGCAACTTGCGGCTGATTTCCCCACCAAGCTGGGCGCCCCATCCATCGCCAAGGTTTTCCTGACCGGATCCCCCATACTTTCCGTCACCAACAATAGGATGACCGATGGCCGCCATATGCGCGCGCAGTTGATGTGTCCGCCCGGTTACCGGCACCAAGGCCGCCCAACTGGCGCGCGTGCCAAGCGACGACACCACCGCATAGTCCGTGGTGGCGTGCTTCGCACCTTCGGTGGTGTCCACCTCCCTCGGATGTAACGTGAGCATTTTCTCGGCTTCGCCGCCCTTACCGTGACCGGGTGCCTTAACAAGACCAAAGCGGATCGTACCCATAGTTGGGCTTGGCGTCCCGGCGACAGCAGCCCAGTATATTTTCCGCGTATCACGCGCTCGAAACGCCTTTGTCAGTGCCGCAGCGACGGTTCGCGTTCGTGCCATTAAAAGCACGCCCGATGTGTCCTTATCCAACCGATGAACAAGTCGCGGCTTGTCGTCCAAGCCAAACCGTAGTGCGTCAGACAACCCATCCACATGGCGGGTCAGTTTTGATCCACCCTGGCTGGGCAACCCCGCAGGTTTGTTGATGGCAAGGATATGATCATCACGGAAAAGAACCGTATCACGCATTAACCTGACATCGGCATCGCTGATCTGCGATCTATCGGGTTCCGGCGCGTTCGTATCCGGCAATGGGGGCACACGAACTGTCTGACCAACTTCGACACGCGTCGCTGGTTTCACACGACCGCCATCCAGCCGGATTTCGCCCTTCCGGCACATCTTTTCAATACGACCTTGCGGGACATGGGGAAAACGACGGCGAAACCAGCGATCCAATCGCTGATCACCTTCGTCATTCTGGATCTCTAACTGTTGAACACCACTCATGCAAACACGCTCCGCGCAACCAACAAACCGGCCGCCAGTCCCAGAATCGAACATACAACCGACGCCACCACATACAGTGCTGCCAATCCAACATCGCCCCGTTCATAAAGCGTCATTGCTTCGAGGGAAAAGGCCGAGAAGGTCGTAAACCCGCCCAAGACCCCAGTCATGACGAATGGAGACAGATAGGTCAGGCCCCGTTGCGCGGCGAGTACGACGAAGATGCCCATCAGGAAACTACCGATCACATTGACCGAAATGATCGCGACAGGGAAGCTTGTCGGCCCAGTCATCTTGATCAGTCCAAGACCGAAAAGGAACCTGAGCGTGGCGCCGCACGCGCCTCCAAGCGCTACCGAAAGAAGTGTCGTGATCATGGCCCGGGTCTGTCTCGCGCCTTTGTGGAAGTCAACTGTTCCGCTTCGTCCGAAGCTTTACAAAATAGTCCAGCCGCCGCTTCAGCTCACGCTCGTATCCACGCTCGACCGGGTGATAGAAAGCCGGTCGCTTCATGCTATCTGGAAAGTAGTTTTGACCCGAAAATCCATCTTCTGCATCGTGATCATATGCATAGCCATCTCCGTAGCCTTGATCTTTCATCAAACCGGTTGGTGAATTCAAGATGTGCTTTGGCGGGGGCTCCGAACCTGTTTGTTTCGCGCTGGCCCGTGCCGCCTTATAAGCAACGTAGCCTGCGTTTGATTTAGGCGCGAGCGCCAGATACGTCACGGCTTGCGCCAGGGCCAATTCGCCTTCCGGACTGCCCAGCCGTTCGTAAGTTTCCCAGGCATTGATGCAAACCGACTGCGCTTGTGGGTCCGCTAGCCCGATATCCTCGACGGACATGCGCGTCAGGCGTCGAGCCAAAAAACGCGGGTCTTCGCCCCCTTCCAACATTCGGGCAAACCAATAAAGTGCGGCATCCGGGTCCGACCCGCGAACCGACTTGTGTAACGCTGAAATAAGGTTGTAGTGCGCGTCCCCAGACTTGTCGTATTGCGCGGCGCGGCGCGCAATACGTGTGCTCAAAGCGTCGACATCCAGCTTGTCCGCAACTTCCCAGGACATAATCTGTTCCACCAGATTTAAAAGCGCACGACCATCGCCATCCGCCATTTCGATCAAGACGTCTCGCGCAGGGCCGTCGACCGGCAAAGCATGACCCAACACACCTTCAGCGCGTTGCAGCAATTGCTCCAAAGCAACTGGTGTCAATCGATCCAAAACAATCACTTGCGCGCGGGACAACACGGCGGCATTCAGCTCGAACGATGGGTTCTCGGTCGTCGCTCCGACCAAAAGGATGGTGCCGTCTTCCATATAGGGTAAAAACCCGTCTTGCTGCGCCTTGTTGAACCGATGGATTTCATCCACAAACAACAGCGTCCCTCGTCCGTTCCCACGCCTCAGTTTGGCCGTGTCAAACACTTGCCTCAGCTCGGAAACGCCCGAGAAAATTGCACTGATTTGAACAAAAGATCGGTCTGTTTCCGCGGCAAGAAGTCGAGCTATCGTCGTTTTGCCGACACCAGGTGGCCCCCACAAGATGATCGAGCCCAAACTCTTCGCGGCCAACATGGAACCAAGCGGGCCGTCTGGCCCAAGTATACCCACTTGACCGATGACATCACGCAGACTTTGCGGACGAAGACGATCCGCCAAGGGCTGGTGAGACTGATCGGCTTGGTCTTCGCGTTGCGAAGATGGGGTGTCGAATAGGTCGCTCATGCCCTTCTGCTAAGCATTGTGAAGCTAAACGGGAAGGTAATTCGTATTTCGCTTGTTTACAAATATCCTCTCGGCGATTCGGGGGAGGAAAGCTCCCCCGATGCCATGTCCTGTCAACGCCTGCAACGTTGCCTAGTGCAGCTTTGATGCAAGGCCGATATTCACGCAAACGCTGCGATCGCCATCATCTGTCTCAATCACGGGTCCGGCAGGTACGCAATCAATCCCTGTCCGCCGCGCCAGCCGGGGACTATGCTCGGGCACTATCCCGATCAGCGATGTGGCCCCCAACGACCTTGCCGAACGAACCATTTCGTCGATCAAGGAACATTGAACGCGAAGCCGCAGTTTTGCGGGCACGCTTTCCGAAACGAAGACACGGCTCGATTCCCAAATGTGAGCCGCCACTGGAGCCTCCTCATTCAGCAAATCGGTTGGAATGGAGTCCAAAAGACCAAGCTGTGCATCGCGGATCATGTAGGAATAGATGCCGCAACGCGCTGTCGTAGGGGTCAGGCGCACGCCTGCCAGAACCTGTCCGAACTCGTGGACGGCAACCCAACGGCTTGCGGGGGTGTCATACTGATCGAATTCCATACCGTTTGCCTCGGGAAGTTCCCACTTGTTTTGTTGAATGAACGTCTTGTGTCTTGCGCGAAGCATGTTTGCGAAAAGCTCGCCATGGTTGTGTAGATTGTCGAAAGAAAGAGTAGTTACTTGCATTGGAACAGCCTCCAGTCTGGGTTGAAAAACCTTCAGGCGGAGGGGTCGTACTGCTCTGTCAGATTAGTTGGTACTCTCGGGCTTTCTTTAACGCCTGTGCCGTTGTACGCGCCCCAAGTCGGACACGCGCCGACTGAAGACGTGCTTTGAAAGCACTCTCTGAAATACCAAGTTTCGCAGCTGCGGCAGCGTGCCGGTCCCCATCAGCCAAAAGACGCAGCGCTTCTATTTGAGCGGGCGTCAGTTCGGTCGGAGGCTCGGCCGCAAGGTGTAGTTTCTGTACAATCCCTACAGCATTCGCGATTTCATCATCGGTAAATTCTCGTGTGTCGTGCGCCATCCCAACGATGCTGCGTGACGTGATCGGTCCACAAGAAATAACAGCCCCATACTTAAGCCCGTAACGCTGAGCCTGACCTAGAATATTGAACGGATCTGGAAGCTTAATTTCGCTCCAGCGCGTATGTCCCTTCACCCCGAGACCCCAAAACACCAGTGGGTCGCGTAGTGCATACGCATTTTCGTCATACACTTTTGTCCACGCCTCATCATATGTCCGAACATAGATCAGAGGCGAAGCAAAGCGTATGTGGAGGCCGGCTGAGAAACCAACGGGTGCCAATCGCGACAGCGCATCAAGATTTGTTTGAAGTGACACATCGTCCGAACGTGACGAAACATTGCCACGGCTCTTCTTTTGTATCTCGTATGGCTCGTTGTCACGCCACATAGGTCACCTCAATTGCCCCATATGACGACGGGGGCACGCTGCAGTCGGCACAATCTTCTGCCAGGCTCACCTATACTTTTAGACAGTTTGCGTGGCAACCAGTCAACCCTAAATTGTATTCATCGAATCCAACTCATCGAAAAGTGACTAAATGCACGCCAAAACATCCGAATCTCAAAGGAGACCCGTTGAACTCAGCCCAAACGAAGCAAAGCTGCTCGTCAAATTCGTGACGTTAAGTGCACGGCCCGGGCAAACTGTCCAATCCCTTGAGCAACAACTGCTTGCATCCCTCAGCCTTGCGTTCCGGCAAACCACGGGGCGTTGTTAAAAGGAAAAAGCGCCGCTCGGAAAAGCGGCGCTGTCTAACAGTGTTGGCGGTTTTATCCTGAAGCGGTCTTACTCTTCCGCCAAGGCATCCTCAGCGTCAAGCCGGGCGCGGTCCGCAGCACCTTTGGCGTCTGGGTCCCGGTCGACGAGTTCGATAATCGCCATTGGCGCCATATCACCATAGCGGAAGCCAGCCTTAAGAACCCGTGTGTAGCCGCCCGAGCGCTCCGCATAGCGGGGCCCAAGAACTTCAAAAAGCTTCTCCACATACATGTCCTGCTTCAGGCGCGATGCGGCCAGGCGGCGGGAATGAAGGTCACCCTTTTTTCCAAGCGTTATCAGCTTGTCCATAATGCGCTTAAGCTCTTTGGCTTTGGGCAGCGTGGTCTTGATTTGTTCATGCTCAATCAACGACCCTGCCATATTGGCGAAAAGCGCCTTGCGGTGCTCGTGGGTGCGGTTTAGGCGGCGATAGCCTCGTGCGTGACGCATATGTCTTCTCCGAATGTGCCTTCTACAGGCGTTTATGCTTTGTCAGGCGGGGGATGCGTGCCCCCCGCTCACCTTGGGGCGTTTGCCCAGTATGTCCCCGGCTCACCCGGGCATTTCGTTTCTTAGAACTGGTCTTCGAACTTCTTGGCAAGATCCTCGATATTCTCTGGTGGCCACTCTTCGACGTCCATGCCAAGGTGAAGGCCCATACCTGAGAGCACTTCCTTGATCTCGTTCAGCGACTTCCGACCGAAGTTCGGTGTGCGAAGCATTTCGGCCTCTGTTTTTTGGATCAAGTCCCCAATATAGACAATATTATCATTTTTCAGACAGTTAGCTGAACGCACCGACAGTTCCAGCTCGTCCACCTTCTTGAGCAGAAGCGGGTTAAATTCAACCGGAGTCGCCCCGGGACGCATCAGCGGTGAGGCCCGGGGTGGGCCTTGCTGGTGCGGATGATAGGCTGCTCCATGTGGCGGATGAGTGGGTGGGGGCCCTGTCTGAGCCCCTCCTCCACCGCTCATCATGGCCAGAGCGGCGGCCAGTGCCTCCATGTTCTGCGGTGGGCCGGACGGAGTGCCGGAGCTGCCGCGGGAGTGAGAGTTGGAGTGGGAGAGCGGCTGGGGCGGCGGCGGCGGG
>JBCCCA010000031.1:0-22225 GCA_039033735.1 Pseudomonadota bacterium | reverse complement strand
CTTAGCGGCAATATATCGTAACCAAGGGATCGCTTCGATGATCAAGGATATCAAAGGTCTGCACCACGTCACATCGATGGCCGCATACGCGCAAACCAATAATACCTTCTTTACAAGGACATTGGGCCTTCGCCGGGTGAAAAAGACCGTCAATTTTGACGCGCCAGAAATATACCACCTTTACTATGGTGATGAAGTTGGCACGCCGGGTTCGGTCATGACGTATTTCCCCTTTGGGCAGATGCCGCGCAGCCGTCGTGGTGTCGGGGAAGTCGGCGTGACAGAATTCGCGGTGCCGAAGGGCAGCCTTGGGTTCTGGTCCACTCATTTGGCCGGACAGGGTGTCACCGGGATCACGGAAAGCATGTCGTTTGGCGAAAGTCGTTTGTCGTTTGACGGCCCTGATGGCGATGGTTTCGCGCTTGTTGAAACCGAAGCGCGGGATCGCACCGCCTGGACGGGCAACGGCATCGGCTCGGACGTCGGTGTTCTCGGCTTCAATGGCGCGCGCTTCAGTCTGCGGAATGCCGACGCGACGGGCGAGTTGCTTGAGTTCATGGGCTATCAGAAAGCCGATACCGAAAGTGGCGTCACCCGCTATCTAGTCGAAGGGGGCAATGCCGCAGACACAATTGATCTTGAAGAACATTCCGATGCGCCGGCGGCAGGCGGCGGCGCCGGATCGGTCCACCACATCGCTTTCGCGGTCGAGGATCGGGCAGCACAACTTCGGGTCCGCGACCAACTTCTGGACACAGGCTATCAGGTGACGCCGGTGATCGACCGGGATTACTTCTGGGCCATCTATTTCCGGACGCCGGGCGGCGTTCTGTTCGAAATCGCGACCAACGAGCCGGGATTTGATCGGGACGAGGATACCAAACATCTTGGGCAAGCGCTCAAGTTGCCGACCCGTTACGAACCACACCGGGCCCGGATCGAGGCGCTTCTGCCGCCCTTGGCCGCCTAGAATGGAGGGCGTCATGACACAAGAACCGTATCGGGCGCTTACAATGGCGCCCAAGCCGGGGCGCCCGCTGGTCTTCGCCTTCCACGGGACCGGCGGCGATGAGACCCAGTTCTTCAAGCTTGCCGAGGCGCTGGTCCCGGGGGGTGGTGTGATCTCGCCGCGGGGCGATGTGTCCGAGAGCGGGGCTGCGCGCTTTTTTCGGCGGACAGGCGAAGGTGTCTATGACATGAACGATCTGGCCCGGGCCACCGACAAGATGGCACGTTTCATTGCTGAACACCGCGCGGCTTATCCCGAAAGTCCGGGGTTTGGCTTCGGGTATTCCAACGGGGCCAATCTGTTGGCGTCGGTCGTCATGCAACACCCCGAGCTGTTGGATCGAACAGCCCTTTTGCATCCGTTGGTCACGTGGGACACGCCGCGGAACGCCGGATTGAACGGGCGCCGTGTGCTGATCACTGCAGGGCGACGGGACCCGATCACACCTTGGCCAAAAAGCGCTGCCTTGATCGATTGGTTTGAAGCATCGGGGGCCAAGGTGTCGACCGAGGTGCACGAGGGTGGCCATGATCTGCGATCGTCCGAAGTCTTGGCTTTACAGACCTTCTTTGCGGACTGACCGCCAGATTTTTGGGCAGGAGGACGTCACTGGCTTATGGGTCAAACACCGACATATTGCTCAAGCAGGCTGCGGTCTTGCTTGAGCACGGCAACCTCGACCGTTTCTCGTGCATGGCCGTTTTCAATAAAGGTCACGCGGTCGGCCAACGACAGGACGGCATCGATGCGTTGTTCGACAAGGATAATGGCCTGACCTTCCGCGCGCAGCGTTTCTACAGTTTCCCGGATCAATTGGATCATCGATGGTTGAAGCCCCTCGGTCGGCTCATCAAGCAGCAAAACCGACGGTTCCAGACACAGGGCGCGCGCCGTCGTCAGCATTTGCTGTTCGCCGCCAGACAACGTCTCGGCGCGTTGGTTCAGCCGCTCGCGCAGGCGGGGGAACATGTTCAGGACACGCTCGCGGGTCTGATGACCTTTCTTGCGGGTCATCAGCCCAACCTCAATATTTTCGGCTACCGTCATTTCGGTGAACAATCGCCGCCCTTGCGGAACATAGCCGATGCCGCGTTTGGGCACCTCATGTGCGGGCAAGTCGCTCAGGGTTTCGGCGCCGAGCGTGATCCGCCCTGAGGAGAGAGGCAGCAAACCCATGATCGCGCGCAAGGTTGTCGTCTTGCCTGCACCGTTCCGACCCAGCAGGCACAGCACTTCACCGGGCCGCGCGTCTAGGCTCAAGTCATAAAGGACTTGGACCGGGCCGTAGCCGGTTGAGATGTCTTCAACTCTCAGCATGACCGAGATAGGCCTCCTGCACGTCCGCGTTTGCCTTGATTTCGTCAGGCGTGCCATTGGCCAGCACAGCACCGGTTTCCAGAACCGTAATCCGTTCGGCCAGTTCCATGACAACATTCATGTTGTGTTCGATCAATAAGATGGTGGTGTCGCCCGCCAGCGATTTGATGAGCGTGTTGAATTCGGCCACTTCGCTTTCGGCGAGGCCCTGTGTGGGTTCATCAAGGATCAAAAGGCGTGGGGCCTGCGCAACACCCATTGCAATTTCCAACAGGCGCTGGTGGCCATAGGCCAGATCGCCGGCCAATTGATCGGCGCGCGATGCCAGGCCCACGCGGTCCAGTGCGGCAAGCGCCTTGCTGCGCGAGCGGTCGCGCAAGGCAAGCTCGAGATTGGCCGTCAGCGAAAGGCGGGCATAGATCGCCGTGATTTGGAACGTATAGGCCATGCCCCGGCGGATGCGGGCGTGGGCGGGCAAGCGGGTGACGTCCTCGCCTTCAAACCAGACTTCGCCGCTGGAGGGTTCGGTCCGGCCGGCGACCATGCCCACCAACGTACTTTTCCCTGCGCCATTTGGGCCGATGAGGGCGTGGATTTCGCCCGATGTTACCGTTAGATCAACGTGATCGACGGCGGTCAGGCCCGCGTAATGTTTGGTCAGACCCCTGGTTTCCAGCACCACTGTCATGGCAGCCACGGGGCGATGCGTTTGCGCACTTCGCCCATGATGCCAGCGCGGGCAAACAGGGTCAGAAGGACAAGGACAATACCGACAATCAGCAGATAGGCGTTCGTCAATCCGCTGGAGTAGTCGACCAGATAGAACATGAACAGGGTACCGATGAAGGGGCCGATCGTTGTGCCCGCGCCGCCCAGCAGGACCCAGAGGAGCGGAAAGATCGAATATTGTACGCTTGTGAATGTGGCCCCCACGTAGCCGAAAAGCAGGGCATAGGCGGCGCCCGCCGCGCCAGACAGCGTGCCCGAGATCACAAGCGCCAGGAACTTGTGCGCCTGTGTGTTGTAGCCCAGCATGCGGGTGCGTTCCTCGTTTTCGCGAATGGCAACAAGGATATGGCCAAACCGGACCTGCATCATACGCGCGGTGATGGCGAGAGCGACGGTGAACAGCGTCAGAGCCGCATAGTAACGGGTAAGCGGATCGGTCAGGTCGAGGCCTGCGATCTGACGGCTGGCCTGTCCCAAGACAAAGCCCTCATCGCCACGCGTCCATTCGCCAAAATAGAGAACGGTCAGAAAGGCGGATTGCGCAAACATAAGCGTGACGATCATGAAAGCGACGCCGATCGTCCGAAGCGCGAGTGCTGCGACCACACAAGACAGAAGCGCGGCTGCGGCAAGGCCGATGGCAAAGGCGGGCAGGGCCGGGATACCGCCATGTTGCATCGCCAGTCCAAGCCCGTACATGCCCGCGCCAAAGAACATTGCATGTCCCAGCGACAGCAATCCGGTATAGCCGAACAGCACATTGTAACCGATCGCATAGGTTGCGAGGACAAGGATGCGCGCCAGATTGCCCTGATGATAGGGCGACAGCACCAGGCCCGCGAAGATGAGAGCTGCGATCAGGGCAGCGTGCAGCGCGAGGCTTTTGGTCATTGCGGTTGACCGATCAGGTTTTGCGCCCGGATTTCGCCGCTCGCGGCAGGCGAGGGGGGAAACCTCCCTCGCGCTCCCCCGTGCGTATTTTGGACAGGATGAAGTCTCATGCCGGTTTTTTCCCGAAAAGGCCTTGAGGCCGGAAAACAAGCACAAGAGCGACCAGCAGCGTGGCGATAATTTTAGCAAGCGTCGGCGTATAGAAGGCGGCGATGATGCTGTCTGACATGCCGATCAGCAGGGCCGCGACCAGGGTGCCGCGGATCGAGCCCAGGCCCCCGATAATCACAACGATGAAGCTGAGCAGGAGGGGATCGCCGCCCATAAGATAATGTGCTTGGGTTGTCGGCAGGATCAGCACGGCGGACAGGGCGGCCAGCGCGGCGCCCAGCCCGAAGACCATCGCATAAACCCGCTCGACCGGAATGCCGAAGGCGGTTGCGGTGTCGCGGTCAAGCTGGGTGGCGCGCATCACAAGCCCGATCTTCGTCCGCGTGAGCAAAAGCCAAAGAGCAAGCAGGATGACGATTGCGGCGGCGATAACAAATAGTTTGTAGCTGGTGATTGAGAGGCCCCAGGGATAGTACCACTCGAGCCCGTTTTCGCCCATCTCGAACCAGGGCAGGGCGATGCGGTGGTTAAAGGGCGAGGCAATGGCACGGGCTTCGGGCCCGTACCACATCAGGGCACCCTGTTGCATAATGTAGAGCAGACCGATGGTCGCGACGATCGTGGCTTCGGGGTCATAATCGACGCGTTTCAGCACAAGAATGTCGGCGGCCACTGCTAGGATGCCGGCAATCAGGGGGGCGATGATCAGTGCCGCGAGGAAGCCTATGGCGGGGTGGCCGCCCAGGGTCGTGGCCACGGCCCACGCCAGCACGGCGCCCAGCATGAAAAACTCGCCATGAGCCACATTGACCACGCGCATGACTCCGAAAACAAGCGACAACCCAACTGCGGTCAAAGCAAGGACAGCCGCACTGACGGCGCCCTCGAGCGTAGCGAGAAGGAGATGTGGGCCGAATTCCATCGGAGTGGTGTCACCTGTCTTGTCGGCGTCAGCTTACGAGCCTTGGCCCTTGGCGCAAGCTGAAAGCCGTCCCCCATGTCTCGTGATGCGGCTTAGGCGACGTCCGTGATGGTCGCGTGCTTCAGAAGTGTTACGAAGTCGTCGGCCGCGCAGGGTTTGCCGAACAGGTAACCCTGCAATCGGTCACAGCCGAGCGATGCGAGGTGTTCAGCGGTTTCAGGGTCCTCCACCCCTTCGGCGATTACGGTCATCCCAAGCGCATTGGCAAGCGCAACTGTAAGTCGGACAATCTCGGTTGCTTCTTCGCTTGCGACGACCTGTCCGCAGAAACGTCGGTCAATCTTGATGCGCTTTGGTCGGATTGTCGTCAGGCTTGAGATTGACGAGTGCGAGCTTCCATAGTCGTCGATCTGCAATTCAAATCCGGCAGAATGGAGATAGTCGAGATTCCATTGGAGCACGTCGTTGGCATTGTCCGCAGACACGGTTTCCAGGATTTCGAAGCAGATCTTGTCTGCGGGAATATCTCGGGCCGCCAAGCGGCTGGGAAGGGAGGCATCGAGGAGCCGCTGGGGCGACACGTTGACCGAGATTTTGGGAAACTGGATACCCTGTTCGGACCATTCTCGGGTTTGGGCGAGGACGGCGTCGAGGACCAACTCGTCCAATCGCTCCATCGCCTTCAATTCTTCGACGACTGGGAAAAACGCCAATGGGCTCAATAGCCCAAACCGAGGATGGTTCCATCGCACCAAGGCTTCGGCCGCCGGGACGCGTTTTATATCTGCCGCTTCCACAATCGGTTGAAAATGCAGGACAAGCTGTTGCTCCATCGCGCCTGATAGAACGTCCTGGCGCAGTTGAGCTTCGGTACGCGCCTTTTTCTTCAGTACTTTGTCAAAAGGTCGGAGCGCATTTCCGCGAACACGTTTTGCAGTGTAGAGCGCCCGGTCTGCCATCGCGAGGAGCAGGCTGGTGCCTTTGCTTTCCGCGTCTTCGGTCGCCATTCCGGCGCTAACCCCGAAGTCTAGAAGCACATCGCCGAATGTAATCGGTTGCGCTATGTCACCCAGGGCATTTTCAAATGTGACCGTCAAAACCGCTTCGCCTTCATGGCCGGTCCGCGCCACAAGAAACTCGTCGCCGCCCATCCGCGCGATAAGTGGGCAGTCGTGGAAGGCCTTGGTCATGCGTTCGGCAAAGGTCTGCAGCAAAGTGTCGCCCGCCGCGTGACCGAAGCTGTCATTGATCTGCTTGAACTGGTCGAGGTCGAAAAGGATCAGCGTCAGCTTCTCGCCGGTTATGCGACACCTGTCGGCCAGTTGGTCAAGCACGCTGGTTGCTGCCCGCCGGTTGGCTAATCCGGTGAGTTCATCGATCATGGCAACGGTTTCAAGCTCGCGTTGCGCCTGTTTCAGGCTGCCATTGCGTTCCTCAAGTTCGATCTGTGCCTGGCGCAAATCGGTGATGTCAAAGCGCATTCCAATGACATGACCATCGGACAAACGCACGCGCAAAAGTCGAATGAACTTTCCGTGCTCGTCTTGCCACTCCTCGACCTCGGGGCCGTATCGATGGCGTTGCTGTTCATCCTGCACAAAGGCCGCGCCGCGCGCGACAGCCTCGCCGACAAGGCCCTTATTGACCTTGAGCCATTGAAGTTCGGTATGGGTGACACCGGTCTTAACCTGATCTTCATAGGGGTGGTATTCGCGTTTATACGCGTTGTTGCTGGCGACAATCCTTTCATCCGGACCGTAAACGACGAATGGCGCAGGAAGTGCGTCCAGAAACCTGCTCAGGTCGTTGATCGAGACGACGCCGTCGTCGCCTATGTCATAGGCATTCCTTGTCATGGCCGCGGCACGTTAATGCGTCTGTCTTACTCCGCGATTAACATCAGCCGCGCCGGGACCCTTAGAAGCTTTGCGTCGTGTAGTCGACTTCGTCTGGGTAAAAGGTGTCTGCGATGGATGTGGTATGTGCCAGAACCATTTTCCCGTCTTCCACACGGCTGATGTATTGGTGGCCAAAGACCTGATGGGTCTTGCCGTTGAAGACTTTGGCCCCTTGCGGATGGCCTGGACCAGCCTGGATGATAGAAATGGCTTCTGTGGCTTCGATCAATTTGGCCCGATCTGCCGTGCCCTGGTAGTCGGCCGCTTCCATCGCCTGCTTGATGATATGAAGCGTTTCCCAACAGCCAAACATGTGGGCATAGGTCGAGACATCCTTGCTGTCGCTGACACTGGCGCCATTCTCGTCAACGCCGACGGCCGCGCGGAAATCCTTGTCCCATTGGCTCTGATTGGCTTGCGCATAGCGCGGCATGCCCTCCCAGAAGTAGGTGCCTTCAAGGAACTCGAGCCCAGGTGAGGCAAGATCGACCGCTTCGAGACTGTCGATGAAACCAAAGATCTCTGGCCGGGACGGGCCAAAGAACTCGCCCAGCTCTTTGACAAAGGTCAGAACGGCCGGGCCCACCATGACGTGATAGAGCACCTCGGTATCACGCGGGATTTGTGGGAAGTACTTGGTAAAGCTGGTTTCGGTCGGCGGAATAGCGATCTGGGCAAGAACCTCGCCGCCTTGCCGCTCGATCGCTTCTGAGAAGAAGTCTCGATGGTCATGACCGAACGCGAAGTCCGGGAAGATCATGGTGACCTTCTTGCCAAGAGTGTTGGCCACAAAGGGGGCCATCGCCTGCACCTGGCTTTTCACATCCGTGATACCTGGCTGGAGCGTATAGCGGTTAAGGGCGCCGGAGGCGACGTGATGCCCTTCAGAAACAACGTAATAAGGTATCTTCAATTCGCCCGCTGCAGGGGCCGAACCGAACACCACATGGCTGAACAATGTCCCGAAGGCCACGTCGCATTCGTGAAGATTTGCAAACTTCTCAACCACTTCTGCGCCCCGCTTGGGGTCTGTGCCATCATCCTCGGCAATGATCTCAAGCGGGCGACCGTTTATGCCACCTGCGTCGTTGATCAGCTTGGTAGCGGCTTCCGTGGTGCGCCCGTACCACCGGCCATAAGCGGCGCCAATACCGGTCGAGTGTTGCTGGAAGCCGATTTTAATCGGGGCCGCGGATTGTGCGCTGGCAAAGCGGCTGGCCAATGGCGTTGCGGCCAGGAAGCCACCTGCGGCAGCAGATTTGAGCAATGTGCGACGGCTGGTCAATTTCTGTGACACCCCGGATCTCCCATGTTGTTTTAACAATGTTGGGTCGGGACGCGCGGGATTGTCCAGTGTTTTCCGAAGCTATTGCACCCCAAGGTGACTTCCCGTCCGTATTCCGCAACCGAAAAGGGCTCTGTTCGGCAGTGAGCTGATTTCGGCGGCACCCTCGACCGTGCGGTTTGGCTTACGCCCCGCGCGGCGCGGCCAGAAGCCACAGCCCCAGGAACGTGTAGCCAATCATGAAAAGCGAAAGGGGCAATGTCGCCCATGCAGATGTCCGGCCCCCTCCGAACACGTCGAGCGCGATGCGGTGGGCCAGCAGCACGGACCAGACGTGCCCAAGGACCACCAGACCGGCCTGCGTCAGCCAGATGGGTCGGACAGTGTCGAGGCGGTTAAAGAAGCCGGTTGTGACGCGAAACTCTCCCAAGCCCAGAAGATCGGCGCCGCTGTTCAGCGGGTCGCTTAATGCGGCAAGCGTGTATTGGATGCCAACCAGAAAGGACGGCAGGTAATGGGCAATATGGTACACCAAGGCGATGGGCAGCATCGACAGTGCCAGTCGCCCGAAGATGTCGCGAACGTTCTGGTGCGGCGCGGCGATGCGGCAGCCCAGCCAGAGGCAAAGCCAGAAGGCAGCGACTAGAAGCAAAAGCGCCGCCAGAAGGCCTGTCAGCGTTTCGGCGATCACCGCCGAGCGGCCGGGAAACTCCAACGGATTGACCCCGATTAGGCCAAGCCACCAGAAGGTTTCGTTCAGGCCATCAAAGCTCCCGGCGCCAAGAAGTACGAGGGCGAAGACACCGGCACCGACCGGCTGTGGACGCAGCAGTTGCCAGCCCGGGCCGCCGACACCGTCGCGGGTGATGGCCGTCAAGGTCCCGTAGGCACCACAAATGCCGTGCCCAAGTTCTGCCTGTTGCAGCCAGGTGGGACCAGCCACCAGCAATCCGATCATTGTCACGCCCCAATAGACGGCAACGAAGCTTGCCAGCCGTCCCGGATCATCGGGCGCGGTATCTGCAAGCAGGAACGCGGTGAAAGCGATCACCCATAAGGTCGCGGGCCAAACCCCAAAGTGCGTTGGCAGCGGGCGTGTCTTCCACGTGGGTGCTAAGAGGCGATAGAGCCCACTCCACGGGTTCATCCACCTCCAAAGATTGCCGAATACGCCTGACAGCGATACAACGGCGACCCAACCGACTGTCCAGAACATCAGCGGCATCAGGTTCGACAACGGATCGCGTGGCCCGGCCAGACCAAGGGCCACCAGCGCCGCAAGCAAGATGAAGGACACAACACTGGTGACTGTTGACACACCGGTTTCGCGCCAAGCTTGGTGATGTCTTGCGGTGAAAAGCGTGACGACAAACCGCTCCGGCAACAGGAACAAGGCTGCAACCGTCAGCGCAACCACAAGAACCCCTGCGGTGATGTAGATATCGGTCGGAAGCAGCAGCACAAACGCCTGATCCGTCGCATGTGCCAAAGCTGGTGCGGGCCACATCAACAAAAGGGCAAGGACGCGTTTCATGGCCCAAGTGTTGCGACGGCGCGCTTGGGTTGGCAACCGTCTCGTTCGCGGGGCCTTCGTGTCTGCTGCTGTCGCGTGGTGTCTGGGGCCGGTGGACGGCGTTGACAGTTCCGGGACGCGCGCGCTTTATGCTGGGGGTCGGCAAGCGAGAGGCAGTTTTGGGCGGGTTGGTTGGCGTTGATGTGGGGGGGACGTTCACCGATCTGGCCATGATCGGGCCGGACGGCACATTGAAAATCGCCAAGGCGCCGACCACGGTTGAAAATCAGGCTTACGGTGTTCTTGCAGCGCTGGAAGCGGCTGACGTGGTTCTGCCAACGCTTGATTTGATCGTGCATGGGACGACCACAACGACAAACGCCGTTCTGGAACGCAAGCTGGCAAAAACTGGGTTGATCACGACCATGGGCTTCCGCGACGTGCTTGAATTAGGACGGAGGACACGACCGCAAGCCTATGGAATGAAGGGGGAATTCCGTCCGGTCATCCCCCGTGACCTGCGGTTGGAAGTCCCCGAACGTATGGACGCTGCGGGCGATGTCGTGACGCCGCTGGATGAAGCCGCCGTTCGCGCCGCCGTGGCGCAATTGCAGGCCGCAGGCTGCGAGGCCCTCGTGATCCATTTCCTGCATGCCTATGCCAATCCAAGCCACGAGCTGCGCGCCGCCGATATTGCAGCCGAGGTCTGGCAGAACGATTTCATTACTGTTGGGCATGGGCTGTTGTCCGAGACACGCGAGTTCGAGCGCGGTGTGACGGCGGCAGTGAATGCCAGCGTTCAGCCCTTGCTGGAACGCTATATGGCGCGGCTTCGTGACGAGCTGGGGGCCAAGGGCTATCCGGGTGATGTGCTGGTCATGAACGGCAACGGGGGCATGGTGTCATCCAGACGCGTGGCGCGCGAGGCCGCAAAGACGGTGATGTCGGGGCCTGCCTCGGGCGTAATGGCGGCCGCGTATACCGGGCGCGCGGCGGGGGTCGGCAATCTCATCACCTATGACATGGGTGGTACGTCCACGGATGTCGCACTGATCCGGGATGGCATGGTGCCAGTCTCGAACGAGATCGAGATCGAATATGCCATGCCGATCCATGTGCCGATGGTCGATGTGCGCACCGTGGGGGCAGGTGGTGGCTCGATCGCGCGGGTCAATGCGGCGGGGCTTCTTGAAGTCGGGCCCGAAAGTGCTGGAGCTGATCCTGGCCCGATCTGTTATGGCCGTGGCGGTCAACAGCCTACGATCTCGGACGCCAATCTGTTGCTTGGTCGGCTTGACCCAGCCAAGCTGGCGGTCAAGGGCGGGGTCACGCGCGCGGCCGTCGCCGACGTCTTCGCGCGTGAGCTGGGGGACCCGCTGGGCGTTGATGCCGAGGGCGCGGCAGAGGCCGTGATCCGCCTTGCCAATGCGAAAATGGCGGGGGCGATCCGCATGGTTTCGCTGTCGCTGGGCGCGGACCCCCGTGATTTCACACTGTTCGCCTTTGGCGGTGCCGGTCCGCTTCATGCCGTGGCGCTGGCGCGCGAATTGTCCGTGCCGCGTGTTCTGGTGCCGGTGCGCCCAGGGATTACCAATGCGCTGGGGTGTATGGTTGCGGACCTTCGCCATGATTTCGTGCGCACGGTCAATGCGCCGCTTGACAGCATGGACCTTGATGCGCTCCACGCGTTGTTCGCCAGCCAGGTCGCAGCGGGACGCGCCGCGTTGGGGGAAGAAACCGTTTCGATCCACGAGGTGCGCGAGCGGTTTTCAGTTGATATGCAGTTTGTCGGGCAAAGCCATGTTGTCCGTGTCGATCTGGAGCATGGGACCCCGTCGCGGGCCGCACTGCGTGCGGGATTTGACGCAGTTTATTGGGCGCGGTTCAAAGTGGCGCTTGAGGGGATCGAGGCACGGGTGGTGAATGCGAATTGCTCGGTCATCGGGGTGTCAGACCCAATTGATCTGGCCAGGCTTGTCGATCCTTCGGGCCGCAGCGCTTCGGCTGAGGTTGCGGGCCTGCGGCAGGTGGTGTTCGAGCACGGTTCAATCGAAACCCCTATTTATCAGCGCGACCGTTTGCCCCTTGATGTGGTGATCGAGGGGCCCGCAGTGATCGAGCAACTGGATACGACAATTCTTATAGAACCCGGTTGGGTTGGGCGTGGCGATACCCTCGGAAATCTCACTGTGGAGGTGCTGAGCTGACCATGCAGACGTTTCGCCGGTTGTGCCGTGAGAGTGGCGTATTTGGGACAAGATGAAATGACAGTTGCGATTCCCCACGACGTGAAGGCTGTCCTGGACAGCTATCCGCCAAGCGCGCGGGCTGTGCTGATGGAGGTCCGCGGCCTTTTGCTTGACCTGGCCGATGAGGTCGGGGCAGGCCCTATGTCGGAGGTCCTGAAATGGGGCGAGCCTGCGTATCTGACGTCGGAAACCGGTGCGGGTTCGACGGTGCGGCTGTCCGTAAAGGACGGGCGACCGGCCGTCTTTTTTATATGCAACACCGGATTGGTCGACGGGTTTCGGTCGGATTTTCCCGAGCTGTCCTATCAGGGGAATCGGGGCATTTGGCTGGATGAGGCGTTTGATCAGGGCGCGTTGGCGCAGTGCCTGGTGCGAGCCTTGACATATCATCGCACCAAAAAGGCGCGCCGGGCATGACGCTTGATCCAATTACCCTGTCGGTCATTCAGGCCGGGCTGAGCCAGGTCTGCGACGAGATGGACATGGCGTTTTCGCGCGCCGCTTTTTCGCCGGTGATCGCCGAGGCCAATGACCGGTCGGACGGAATATATGCGGCCTTGGACGGTGCGCTGATCGCACAAGGCGCGGGCGGGTTGCCGGTGTTTGTGGGCACCATGCAGGACAGCACCCGCCAGTTGATCGAGCGGATTCGGGATGGCGTCACCGCTGCGCCAGAGCCGGGCGATATCTATATCGTGAACGACCCGTATCTGGGCGGCACACATTTGATGGATGTGCGCTTTGCGCAACCATACTATCGGGGTGGCGAGGTTTTTTGCTGGTTGTCAAACACCGGGCACTGGCCGGATACCGGGGGTGCGGTTCCCGGTGGGTTTTCAGCCTCGGCCACGGCTGTGGAGCAGGAAGGATTGCGCCTGCCGCCGGTGAAATTGTTCAAACGCGGTGTGATGGATGCCGAAATCTATGCCATCATCTGTTCGAATATTCGCGTGGCAGATCAGCGGATTGGCGATGTAAAGGCGCAGGCGGCGGCGTTGCAGGTTGGGACGGAGCGGCTGGATGCACTATTGGATCGTTATGGCGATGATGTGGTGCGCGCTGCGATTGCAGCCCTTGCTGCGCGTGCCGAAGCACAGATGCGCCAGTTAATCGATGAGATTGCGGATGGCACATATCACTCGGTAGCATGGATCGACAGCGACGGGGTTGTGAACGAACCCTTGGCCATCCGGCTGACGGTAGAGAAGACTGCGGGGCACTTGCGGTTTGATTTCTCGGAAAGTGCCGCGCCCTGTCTGGGTCCAATGAACTCGGTCAGGGCCACAACCCTGTCTTCGGTCTATCTGGCAGTGCGGCATATCTTTCCCGAGGTTCCTATCTCGGCAGGAGCCTTTGCGCCCTTGGAAGTCGTGGGACTTGAGGGGACATTCCTTGATGCGCAGTATCCCCGGCCGGTTTCGGGCTGTGCGGCTGAGGTCAGCCAAAGAATTGCTGAAGCGGTGTTTGTCGCCCTCGTTGCGCCAATGCCAGATCGGGTGACAGCGGCGCCTGCGGGGACGAGCGGGAACTTTGCGCTAGGGGGGCACGATCCGGCGACAGGCCGGGATTTTGTCATGTATCAGCTTTCCGGCGGCGGATATGGTGGAAACGCGGACCATGATGGATTGGCAAACGGTTGCTCGACCATTGGAATCTCAAAGGCGCCGCCGATTGAAATAATGGAGCAGAATTTTCCAGTCCTTTATCATCGGTATGCGTTGCGCGAAGGATCGGGCGGTGCTGGTCAACACCGTGGCGGATTGGGACTTGAATATGAGGTCGAACTGCGACGCGGGACGGCACGCGCCAGCTTCGTCATGGATCATGGGCGCTTTGGGCCACAGGGTGTCTTGGGGGGCGCAGACGGGGCTGTGAACGAAGTTGAGGTCTGGCAGGCGGGGTCATGTCTGGTGCCGGAGCATCTGTCGAAGGCGCAGGATGTTCCTCTGGTCGCCGGTGACCGGGTGCTGGTGCGTACGCCAGGGGGCGGCGGATATGGTGACGCTGCCGACCGTGATCCAGCCCGCAGTGCAGAAGACCGGCGTTTGGGCCGCACCTGAGGAGGACAGGTCAATGACCGAGGGGACTTTGCCCAAAGCGGGCGCGCTGTTGCATTTGCGGGCATTGGAGAAGGGCGAGCCGGTTGCGCCGCCACTTGTCCAGGCGTCGATGTATCATTTGCCGGGGTCGCCCGAAGCGGCAGCCACCTATGGCCGGGCTGAAAACCCCACATGGGAGATTGCGGAAGCGGCATTGGCGCATTTGGAGGATGCTCCGGTCGTTTTGTTCCCTTCGGGCATGGCAGCCATTTCTGCCGCTTTCTTCGCGACACTGAAGGCCGGTGCGCGTGTTCTTATGCCTGCCGATGGGTACTATGCGACGCGTGTTCTGGCATCCGATTTTCTGGAGCGCTTTGGCGTGTCGGTCGACCTGCGAAGCACCGTCGATTATGAGGCGGGTGGCTTTGCCGGGTTTGACGTGGTGTTTCTTGAAACGCCTTCGAACCCGGGGCTGGAGCTGATTGATATACGGAAAGTCGCAGCCGCTGTTCGAGCGGCGGGCGGACTGACCATTGCTGACAACACGACCATGACGCCTTATGGACAAAGGCCGCTCGATTTGGGGGTCGATGTGGTTGTGGCATCGGACACAAAGGCGCCTGGGGGTCATTCCGATTTGCTGATGGGGCATGTTGCCTGCCGCGACCCGGAAGTTTTCGGGCGCATTGCGTCCTGGCGCAAATTTTCAGGCGCTATTCCGGGGCCAATGGAGGCCTGGTTGCTGCATCGCGGATTGGAGACGCTGGAGCTGAGGTTCGACCGCATGTGCCGGACAGCGGGAGCGTTGGCGGAAAGGCTTGCGGCGCATCCGAAGGTCGAAAGTGTCCGATACCCGGGTCTGCAAAGTGACCCGTCTTATCCGCTGGCAAAATCCCAGATGTCGCGGTTCGGTTTCTTGGTGCAGGTGACCTTCGCCAGCGACGAAGCCGCCGAGAGCTTCATCGATGGCTGCGCGCTGTTGCAACCGGCAACGTCGTTTGGCGGGGTCCATTCCTCGGCCGAGCGCCGGCTTCGATGGGGTGATAACGTCGCGTCTGGTGCGGTCCGTCTTTCAGTCGGATGCGAGCCATTGGAAGAGCTTTGGTCTGCGATGGAAATGGCCTTAGACGCCTTGGAGGGACCGTGATGGAAACTCTCGGTGCGACCCCTTGCTTAACCAAAAATTAACGTTCCAAAATTCCCCCGTCCTCCCACCCCTAGTTTGGGGAGCGGGTGATTTCTAATCGATTAACGCTGTCACTTGACGAAAGAAAAATTGAAGTAACGCTGATAAATATCTGATATTTTTCATTTTTTAGGCGGCCGATCGTACGACGTAGGCGATACGCTTCTACAGCTTATGCGTGTGCTCTAGGCGAAAAGCTGTGCCCCATCTTACTTGGTCATTTGTTGGACCGTGCCATTCAGACGTTCGGAACTCTTACGTCAAACCGATTTAGATCGCCCAAGAAACCCTTGCAGGACACGGCGTGTGGCCTCGGTCAGCGGCGCTTCCACGTCTCTAAGAATTTCGACACGATCAAATCGGCTTTCGTCACTTTGAATAGCGTGCCGAAGCGCGTTTCCGAACGCCATCCTTAACTCGGTTCCAATGTTGAACTTGCAGACCGCTGAGGTCTGCGCGAGGTGCAAACGCTGTGCGGCGGGAACGCCCGAACCGCCATGGATGACCAGTGGCACGTCGGTTCCCGCCTCAATCGCGCGGATCCGTTCTTCGTCCAGACCACCGGACTGATCTTGTTGGAGGTGCACATTGCCGACCGAGATTGCCATCGCATCAATATTGGTTTGCTTGGCAAAGGCAGCCGCTTCCGTCGGATCTGTGCCATTCGAGGCTTCCCCGGCGGCGTATCCGACAAATCCGATCTCGCCCTCGCAGGAAATTCCGGCCCCGCGTGCCAGTTCGGCGACTTTTGCGGTTTCGTCCACATTCTGGCTAAAGGGTTTTCGAGACCCGTCATACATGAGCGAGGTGAAGCCGGCGTCAAGCGCGGCCTGGCACTCGTCGAAGGTGTAGCCGTGGTCAAGATGGGCGACGACCGGGACCGCGGCATTTTCGGCCAGGTGCCGGAACATTTTGCCCAGGATTGGCAGAGGGGTATGGGCGCGGCAGGAGGGGCCGGCCTGCAAAATGACAGGGCACCCTTCGGCTTCGGCGGCGGCCACATAGGCGCGCATGTCTTCCCAGCCCAGCGTGACAAGGCCAGCCACGGCATAGCCATCTTTCAAGGCGGGTTGGAGGACCTGTGCAAGTGTGGCGAGTGGCATGATATCAGGTGTCCCAATTGGGGCGCTGCCCCCTTGGCCTTTGGCCAATTCCCCCGAGGTATTTGGGGGCCAATGAAATTGTTTGGCTCATTTGAACTTCGCGATCATGTCCTTGATCCCGGGGATTGTTTCTATCTGATAAGCGTGGCTTGGCTGGAAGAACTGGACCAGGCTGCGCTGGCTGAGGCCGCCGAGGATAGTGAAGTAATACATCTCGTAGCCCGGCAGGACGCAGCAGGGATGGTAGCCATTGTCGAGGCAGATCGTCGAACCGTCGACGATATGATAGGCGTCCCCCGGTGTTCCGTCTTCGCGTTGCAGCATTTGCACACCAGAGCCGTGATTGGGGCGGAAGCGAAAGTTATAGGTCTCGTCATGGCGTGTCTCGGTGGGCAGTCGATCCGTGTCATGCTTGTGACTGGGAAAGCCGGACCAGCCGCCTGCGCCGACGGTGAAGAGTTCTGAGACAAGGAGGCGGCCCACCTTGTCATGCTGCCTTTGGCCGAGGATGTGTTTGATTTTGCGATGTGTTTTTGTGTCGTCTGATCCATATTGGACAAGGTCAAGCTCATCGGCGCGGACGGCAAAAGGGTCCAGCATCTTGTCATATTTCGCACCGGCCACGAAGACCTCGGCCGTGTCTGTCGCAACCATGGTTGCCGTTGTGCCGGAAGGGACATAGACGCCCTCGGGTTCCCCGTCCCACACATCCGCCCTGCGTCCGCCGATGGCGTCGGCTTTGAAGCCTTCGACATCTACATCAACGGTTCCGGTGGCGGGGACGATGCAGGTCTCATAGCCCGGGGTTTGATATTCGAAGGCCTGACCCTTTTCGAGCTTGACGATATTGAAGTAGTTGAGTGGCACCGTCGCGTCGCTCATATCCACGATGGGTTTGTTCTGGTTCTCGTAGGGGGCAATGTGCATGGATTATCCTGTCGGCATTAAATAGGCGTTGGGCCGGGATGGTCGGCGAGGAATTGTTCAAGTGTCTCGGTTGTGGCCATCGCGGGGGCGCAACCGGGTTTCGAGACCGTAATCGAGGCGCAGGCGGAACCCCGCAGGATTGCGGTTTTCAGGTCATGACCGACGGCGAGCGAGGTGACGAGACCAGCCATGAAACTGTCGCCCGCCCCGGTAGGTTTGAGCGCGCCCACCGGGTAGATGCCGGTCCTGATCTCTTCGCCCTGAGCGAAGGTGATCGCGCCATCCTGACCCATTTTATAGATCACGATCTCGGTCGTTGTTTCCGAAAGCGCGCGCGCCTTGTCGAGGCCTTTGGTATGGTCACCGGCCATAAAGCCGAATTCTTCGTCATTGCCGACGATCATGTCGCAATGCTCGGCGGCGCGCGACAGCACGCTGCTTGCCACCTCCGGCGAGGGCCAGGAATAGGGGCGGTAATCAACATCGAAAATGATGGGCAATCCTGCGGCTTTGGCAAGCTCGAAGGACTTGAACGTTGCGCTGCGTGATGGCTCGGCGGCAAAGACGGTGCCTGCTGTGATAAGGGCGCCATAGCCGGTGTAGTCGACCGCTGTCACATCATCCTCGGTCATTTCAAAGTCGGCCGCGCCGTTGCGATAGATGACGTTGCGATGGTTCTCTATGACACTTTCGTAGACAGCCAGGGAATTTCGGAACTCGCCGCCGACGGTCTTGATGTAAGTCGTATCGACCCCGTAATGCCGAAGGCGACGCGTGCAATAGCTGCCGATGCTGTCGTCGCTGACGCGGGTCACAAGGGCGGCTTGGCCCCCCAATTTACAGATGCCTGCGCCGATATTGGCCGACGACCCGCCCAGATCGACTGTCATGCGTGTGCTGTCTTCCAGCGTCATGCCGGGATCCGTGAAAAAGTCGATGCCTGCGCGGCCGACGATGATGAACGTGTTCCGGGCGATCCCGTTGAGAAGATGGCTCATGGGTGTGCGGCTTTCGGCAGTACCATCTTTTGCGTCCCAAGACGGCGAGGGGCCCTGCCCCTCTTGGCCTTCGGCCACTTCCCCCCCGGATATTTCGTAACAGGCGAAAGCGTCATTTGCGGCCTTCAGCGTTGATGACGGCGGCCGTGTCCAGAACTTCGGGGTAGGGGTAATTCAATCCGAGGAGGCGTTTGATGTCGTCGCTGGCGCTGTCGATAAAGCCTGGCGGCATGGCGTCAGGCATGTCTTCCAGGGGTTTGACCCATTTCGGCAAGTAGTTGATCAACACCGCATTCCGGTCATGGTCGGCATTATTGGGCATGGCGCAATGCCAGGCAGCGCCGAAGAACAATACTGTATCGCCGGGTTCTGCCGTCATGCGTGCGCAGGTTTTGAAGAAGTCCTGCTGCTCGACCTCTGTCGGGTAGCGCAATTCTTTTTGGGTGCCGGGGGCGTAAGCCGTTGCGCCGCTTTCTTCCGTAAACGGATCGAGCACAATCGTGACCTGGGCGTTCATCGGAAAGCTGGAATTGAGGCCCATCGGGTGCGTTTCGGGCCCGTGGAAATCCCAATAAGGGTAGTCCACATGCGGCTCTTGCCCCGGCCCGCCGGGCAGGATGCGATTGGCAGCGATAGAGCCCATGATGAATTCGGTCCCTAACCATCGGCTGAGAACAGACATGATCGCGGGATGACTTGCCATTTCCGAGAAGACCTGGCCTTTCGCCAGCAGGTTCCAGACGCGACGTTGGAGGTTCACAGTGCCTGCTTCAACCGCAGCGCCCTGAAAATGCGTGACCTTTTGATCATCCCGGTCGCTTTCGGACATGATGATGCGTCGCGCTTCCACGATTTGGTCAGAACTGAAGAGGCCCTTGAACTTGACCGCGCCACCGCCATGCATCAGTTCGTCACAGACGCGGACCGGATCGATTTCGCTTTCCAAGACTGTCAGCATTAGACTCCCTTTCTTTGCTTTCCGCGTGTGGCTTCCCAATCTTTGTGGGCGGCTTCGACTTTGGGATTGGTGGATACGTGAGGCGTTCCAACCTCCCACCAGGTGTGCCCTTCTGTGGTCCAGCCGTCGTAGGCGTCGACGTTCATCACGATAACGCTGGTCTTGTCGGCGGCCTTGGCGCGCTTGAAAGCTTCACCCAGTTCGGCGGCACTGGAGACGGTTTCCGCATTGCAGCCCATGGCGGCCGCGTGCGCTTCAAAATCCACGCCGACCTGGTGAGTTGCGGTTGGGGTATCGGCGATGAGGTTGTTGAAGCTTTCGTTCCCGGTGTTGTTTTGCAGCTTGTTGATGACGGCGAAGCCGCCATTGTCGAGGACGAGAACGATCATTTTTTTCTGAGTGAGGACCGAGCTGTAAAGGTCGGAATTCATCAAGAGATAACTGCCGTCGCCACAGAAAACGATGGTATCCTGCTCTGGCTCTTGTTCGCTTTGTGCAATCCGAGCGCCCCATCCGCCTGCGATTTCATAGCCCATACAGGAAAAGCCGAACTCGACGTCAACTGTGCCAATGTCAAGCGAGCGCCAATTGGCGGTGACCTCGGCTGGCAGACCGCCTGCGGCGGCGACAACGCGGTCGCGTTTATCACAGAGCGCATTCACAGTGCCGATGGCCTGGGCGTAACTGTTAGGACGGTTGCTCTGGGTGACGTTGTCGGTGACGTAGGCTTGCCATTTCTTACGCTCATCCTGGGCGAACGAGGTCCAAGTCGCGGGCGTTTTGTATTCGGTTTGAAGGGCTTCGAGGGCGCGTTTCGCGTCGCCGACGACTGGCTGGCTCCGGTGCTTCATCGCGTCATGACGGCCTACGTTGATGCCGATGAATTTCGCGTCCATGGCGAACGCAGTCCAGCTGCCGGTGGTAAAATCCTGTAAGCGGGTGCCGACAGCGATAACCAGATCGGCGGCTTCGGCCACGGCGTTGGCGCTGTCGGACCCGGTCACGCCGATGGGACCAATGTTGAGGGGATGCGTGTCAAGGAGGTTGGCACGCCCTGCAATGGTCTCAACAACCGGGATCTGGTGTTTCTCGGCAAACGCGGTGAGTTCGGACACGGCACCGGAATATTGCACCCCGCCGCCCGCGATGATGATGGGACGCTCTGCGGTTTCGATCATTCGGATTGCCTGCGCCACCTCGACCGTGTCCGGGGCCTGACGGCGAATATGGTGGATACGTTTCTCGAACAGCTCGACCGGGTAGTCGTACGTCCATCCTTGCACGTCTTGTGGCAGAGCAATGAACGCGGGGCCACAATCCGCCGGGTCGAGCATTGTGTTGATCGCTGCCGGAAGGGACTGAATGACTTGCGCCGGGTGTGTAATGCGATCCCAGTAGCGGGAGACGGCTTTGAACCCATCGTTCAAACCAAGGGCCGGATTGCCGAAATGTTCAAGCTGTTGCAGCACAGGGTCCGGCAAGCGGGTGAGAAACGCATCGCCGCAGAGCATCAGCATAGGCAGGCGGTTGGCGTGGGCCAGCGCGGCAGCGGTTAGCAGGTTCGCGGTTCCCGGGCCAGCTGAAGCGGTGGCAAACATGAAGCGGCGGCGGAGCCAGTATTTGGCGTAGGCCGCGGCTGCGAACCCCATGCCTTGTTCGTTCTGGCCGCGATAAAGTGGGAGTTCGTTCTGATGATCGTAGAGCGCCTCGCCAAGGCAAGTGACATTGCCGTGGCCGAAGATGCCGAAGCCACCGCCGCAAACACGGTGCTCGACCCCGTCGATCTCAATGAACTGGTTCGCCAAGTAGCGCACGATGGCTTGCGCCGTGGTCAGCGTGACGGTCTCGCTCATGATGTCCTCCCTTTTCCGGAGGTTTACCGGAAACTAGCAGCTTGTGCCGCTGTTATTCTGACGATAGTGATTTTGCAACCGGTTGCAAATCAGAATTTCAGGGAGGAACGCGAATGCCGGAGATCGGTATTGGTATCGTCGGTGGCGGCTATATGGGCAAGGCGCATTCCGTTGCGATGGCAGCCGTGGGCGCGGTGTTCAATACCACTCTCAGGCCGCGGCTGGAAATGATCGCGGCGTCGTCGGACGAATCGGCCGAACGGTATCGGCAGGCGTTCGGGTTTGCGCGTGGAACCGGTGATTGGCGCGCGTTGGTCGCTGATCCAAAGGTCGAGGCCATTGTGATCGCCACCCCGCAGGAATTGCACCTTGAGATTGCCGAGGCAGCCTTTGCACTTGGCAAGCCGGTGATGTGCGAAAAGCCAATGGGGGCGACGCTGGCCGATGCAGAAGCGATGGTGCGCGTGGCCGAGGGTCATGTGAATATGGTGGCCTACAATTACATCCGCACACCTGCGGCGCAGTTTGCGCGAAAGCTGATTGCGGACGGAGAAATTGGCGACGTGACCTGGTTCCGGGGCGAGCATACAGAGGATTTCTATGCTGATCCTGAGGAACCTGTGACGTGGCGCGCCAATGGCCGGGCCAATGGGACGATGGGGGATTTGTCAGCGCACATGATCAACGCGGCGTTGGCATTGATTGGGCCGATCCGCTCGGTGAATGCAGAGATTGAGACAGTGCACAGAACACGCCCCGGAGGCGCGGTCGATAATGATGACCACGGGCAATTCATGTGTCGCTTCGTGAACGGGGTGATGGGGCATCTTTACTTCAGCCGCGTCTCAACAGGGCGGAAAATGGGCTATGCCTATGAGGTTTCAGGGACAAAGGGCGCGATTCGGTTCGATCAGGAAGATCAGAACGCGCTCTGGCTCTATCGGATGGAGGGGCCAGAAGCCGAGCGGGGGTTTCGAAAAATCCTCACTGGTCCTGCGCATCCGGACTATGAGCCGTTTTGCCTCGGGCCCGGGCATGGCACAGGATACCAAGACCAGATCATCATCGAGGCGAAGGAATTCCTGACCGCGATTGAGACCGGTGAGCCTGTCTGGCCGACGTTCAAAGACGGGCTGGAGGTGATGAAAGTGATTGACGCGGCGTGGCAATCGTCAGACAGCCGCGCTTGGGTAGATATCTCGGTTTAGGAGTCCCACACGATGACCATTCGGATTGG
>JBCCCA010000030.1:0-22435 GCA_039033735.1 Pseudomonadota bacterium | reverse complement strand
GCCCTGTCGCCGCATTGCACCCGGTGCCGGCCACGAAGCGGGCCGTTTTTATCTCATCCCGGTAAAACTCGGTCAGGCCATAGACTGCGTCTTTCTGCAACGCAGGCGCATCATGCGCCTTGCCGTACCATCTGGCATAGGCTTCGGGGTCGCGCAGCCGGAAATCAGCGGACAAGTCCACGACTTTCACGGATGAAGGAATGGACGGGATCACTGCCTGACTGGTGGCATGCGGCAAGGCACAAAAAACCAGGTCCAGCTCTGCATAGTCCAGCTGATCCACCCGGATCAGGTCCGGCAAATCCAGATGCCGCAAATGCGGATACACAGTCGACATCGGCTGTCCAGCTTTACGATCACCGGTCAAGGCCTTGATTTCAAATGAAGGATGCGTTGCGATGATCCGCACCAGTTCGGCGCCCGTGTAACCCGAGGCACCCAGAATTGCGATATTATGGGGCATGTTTCCCCTCCAGAAGTTTAATTACGGCCATAAAAGGTTGTGCAAGCTCGCGCAATCCGCCTCTACATTCGCCTTATGGCCAAGCCGATCACAAACCAAATCCGGGACAGCGCCATAGCGCTCCTCCGCGAACACCCCGAAGGACTTCGCACCGGAGAGCTGAAACGACATATAGAAAAGGTCCATCCGGACTTTCATCCCAAAACGATCAACGGTGTGGTGTGGGTACTGGCCGAAACCTGCCCCGACCAGGTTGAGAAACCCGAACGTGGGCTTTTTCGGCACAAGGCGACGTGACGTGCGCTTACGCGGCGTGAAACTCCGTTCGTCGTCGGAGGAAACGGGTCGCTTGATCGCTTACCCGTTGAGGATCCCCTGTCGTCAGGAACATGCTAACCTCGCCAGTGCCCCGCATTTCAGGACGGCGTGCCAAATAGTCCGCCAAACTCTCGGCGACAAGACTTGGTTGACTGTAGACGGGAACATCTTTGCCAAGTGCGGCTTTGAAGTCGTCCTCGACGATCGGGTAATGCGTGCATCCCAGCACTGCGGCGTCAGGTTCGGGCATTTTCCGCTTCAGCGCATCGACATGGCTGCGCACCAAAGCTTCCGCCAAAATCATGTCGCCGTCTTCAATGGCGTCGACCACGCCCGCGCACGCCTGCGCCTCGACATCGACACCAATGGCGCGAAACGCCAATTCCCGTTGAAACGCGCGGCTGCGCACCGTCGCCGGTGTCGCAAACAAGGCCACATGTTTCACGCTCACTTCCCGGGGCGGCGAATTATCGCCCCAGTGCCGTTCGGTCAAAGCTTCGATCAACGGGACAAACACGCCAAGAACGCGCTTGTCGGACGGCACCCAGCCTTCTTGCATGCGGCGCAACGCAGCGGCGGACGCTGTGTTGCAGGCCAGGATGACAAGATCGCAGCCTGCTTCAAACAGGCGCGACACACCGGCCGTCGTCAGGTCGAAAATATCGTCGGCGTCGCGTACACCGTACGGCGTGTTCGCATTGTCGCCCAGGTAAACGAAAGGCACATCGGGCAAGCGTTCAACCGCTGCGCGGTAAACCGTCAGCCCCCCCAATCCACTGTCAAATATGCCGACTGCCATCTTTGTCTGCCCGCTTATGCTTATCCTCGAACTCGAACCCGTAATTCGGCTCGAGCGGCGTTGGTGATAGCGCATAGGTGCGCAGGCGCAGGAAGTCCATCAGCGCTTTCGGATCGGCACGAAACGCCGCCAACTCCTCGGACGGGATCGGGTCACCAATGACCAGATCAACGGGTTCATCCGTGCGACGCTTGAATTCCTTGATCAACAGCGCAAGCCGCAATGTGCTGTGCAGATGACTGGCAATCTGGAACAGGCGCGAGTTGCTGCCCTCGAAAAAAATCGGCACCACCGTCGCCCCGCTTTTGGAAATCATGCGTGCGGTAAAGGAACGCCACATCGGGTCCATGGGCCGTGACCGGAAAGGCGTTTTAGACGTCGACACCGTGCCGCCCGGGAAGACACCAATGGCCCCGCCTTCGTTCAGGAATTTCAGGGCAAACTTGCGGGTATCCAGGTTCTGCTGAACCGCATCCCGCGTCTCGTCAAAACTGATGGGCAGCAGATATTGGTTCAATTCCTCTGCCTTGCGGAACACGCTGTTGGCCAGAATGCGAAAGTCCTTCTGACGCACTGTGCTCAAGATATGGCCCAGCATAAGCCCGTCCAGAATGCCGTAGGGATGGTTCGAAACGACCACCAAAGGCCCGTCCGACGGAATACTGCTAAGCGAGCCTTTGACAACGTTCAGACCAAGGCCATAGCGTTCGACCATGACCTTCCAGAAATCTGCGCCTTTGGCGACTTCGTCCTGATAGCCCTCGGCCCGTTTGATCAACTTCAAGCGCCCGGTCGCATTTTCCAGTGTACGGATCAGCGCACGACCACCTTTGGTCTGCGCAGAAAACGAATAGGAAATGTCGCGTGCGACCTGTTTGTTCATCTGACTGCCTTTCCCAGCTCTGCCGACGATTTAGTGCGTAATACACGACTTTGCGACATTTCTTATCGAGAATGTGACAGTTAGGGCTGCGCCGCGGTCCCAGCGACACAGCCATGGGTTCACTCGGCGGCGGCTGCGATGCTGTCCCCGGACTGAAAGGCTGCCAAAAGCTCCTCGCGGCGCTTTGCGGCAGCTTTTACATGTGCCTCTTTGACCGGACCGAACCCACGAATATGCAAGGGCAGTTCGGCCAAAGCGCGCGCAGCGTCGATATGCTGGTCCGGTGCTTTCAGGATCGCGCCCATGTCTTTTTCATATTGACGGATCAACCGCCGCTCCATCTTGCGCTCGGCCGTGTATCCGAAGGGATCAAGCGGCGTCCCGCGAAACCGTTTCAAACGCGCCAGGAGGCGGAACTGCCATTCCCGGCTTTCCTTGAACGGTCGTTTAACCGGACGCCCGTTCGGCCCCTCTTTCGACAACAGCGGCGGTGCAAGGTGGTAGGTCAGCTTCAAGTCACCCGCAAATGCGTCCCCGGCCTTGCGGCGCGTGTCCTGCAGCAGGCGGGCCACCTCGTATTCATCCTTATAGGCCAGCAGCTTGTGATACCCTTTGGCCACTGCTTCCCGCAGAGTGGGGTCTTCAAAGCGCGCGACAAATTTCCGATAGCGTTTGGCAAGCCGTGGCCCCTGATAGGCCACCAGATGATCGGCGCGAAATGCGATTTTCTCATCCAGCGACTTGGGCAGCTCGACCACATCAGATGACGTCATTTGCTGAACTTCTGCGACATTCAGAACGGCCCATCGCCCGATCTCGAAAGCGCGCAGATTTTCGTCGACTTTTGCGCCATTCAACCGAACCGCCTCGCGAATGGCATCACCCGAAATCGGCACCTGGCCCATTTGCCAAGCCGCCCCCAACAGGATCATGTTCGAATAGATCCCATCCCCCATGACTTTTGCCGCAAGCGTGGAGGCGTCAAAGCTGCGCAGATCACCCTGCATTTTCCGTTCCAGCGTCATCAGCAACCGCTCGCTCGGAATCGAAAACTCGGTGTTCCGGGTAAACTCACCGGTAATGATCTCGTGCGTGTTGACGACCCCGCGCGTTCGGCCAACCGCCATCAGCTCGGTCGTTTTCGCCCTGGCCGAAACGACAAGATCACCACCAATCAGCGTATCCGCTTCGCCGACGGCCACGCGGATGGCAGTGATATCTTCAGGGCGCTTGCCGATCCGGCAGTGGATGTGAACAGCCCCGCCTTTTTGGGCCAGGCCCGCCATCTCCATCATGCCCGCCCCCTTGCCATCAAGATGCGCGGCCATAGCAAGAACGGCCCCGATGGTGACGACGCCGGTGCCGCCCACCCCGGTGATCACGATGTTATGCGTCAGCCCGATCTCGGGCAGTTCCGGCTGGGGCAATTCGCCGGTCTCGATCTCAACCGTGGCATCTCTTCGGATTTCAGCGCCCTCGATGGTCACGAAGGACGGGCAGAACCCGTCCAAGCACGAGAAATCCTTGTTACAGGACGATTGGTCGATAGCACGTTTGCGGCCAAGTTCGGTTTCCACCGGGACGATGGACACGCAATTCGATTGTACTCCGCAGTCGCCACAGCCTTCGCAAATATCGGTATTAATGAAGACCCGCTTGTCCGGGTCGGGAAACTGGCCGCGCTTGCGGCGCCGCCGCTTTTCGGCCGCGCAGGTCTGGACATACAGGATAACCGACACGCCCTCGGTCTCGGCCATGCGTTTCTGAACAACCGGCATTTCGGACCGGTCATGCCATGTCACCTCTTTTGGGAACAGACTGCGCTCGGGTTGTTCCTTGGGATCATAGACAACCGCAATCGTCCCCACCCCAGCGGCCAGAAGCTCGCGCGCGATCCTCTCGGGCGGCAGCTCGCCGTCATTCGACTGCCCGCCTGTCATCGCGACGGCATCATTGTAAAGAACCTTATAGGTGATATTCACTCCGGCCGCCAAAGCCGCGCGCACCGCCATTAGCCCCGAATGGTTATAGGTTCCATCGCCCAGATTTTGGAACACATGCGTCCGCGTCGAGAACGGCGCCTCGCCAATCCAGTTTGCGCCCTCACCGCCCATATGGGTGAAACCGCTGGTTTCGCGGTCCATCCATTGCACCATGAAGTGGCAGCCAATCCCGGCATAGGCGCGTTCGCCTTCGGGCACTTTGGTCGACGTATTGTGGGGACAGCCAGAACAATAATACGGCAGGCGTGCCGCGATGTCTGGCGCATTCTCGGCGGTGCGCGCCTGTTGCACCGTGACCAGTCCGGCGCGAATGCGGTCGGTTCCACGGCCTTCTTCGATCAGTATGCCGCCGATCTTCTCGGCAATCATCGCCGGATCAAGCGCGAAGCGGGTCGGAAACAATTCCTCGGAATGAAGTGTGCCGGCCCCCCCCTTGTACCACCCATAGACGCGGCGCCCGCGCCGATCATCAAAGATGGCTTCTTTAATCTGCACTTCGATCAGTTTACGTTTTTCTTCAACGACGACGATCAGGTCCAGATCCTCAGCCCAGGCGTTGAACCCCTTCATATCAAGTGGAAATGTCTGCCCGACCTTGTATGTGGTGACCCCCAGCCGTTCGGCCTCATCTGCGTCAATGCCCAGAAGCCCAAGGGCATGGACAAGGTCCAGCCAGTTCTTGCCAGCCGCCACGAAGCCGATCTTGGCCCCAGGCTTGCCCCAGACACGTTTGTCGATCTTGTTGGCGTGCGAGAACGCTTCAGCCGCGAAACGCTTGTGATCAATGACGCGCGCTTCCTGCGGAATCCAGTGATCGCCAAGCCGGATGTTCAACCCACCCTCGGGCATCGGGAAATCGGGCGCCACGAAGGACACGCGGTCCGGTCGGCCGTCGATGACCGAAGTCACCTCGACCGTGTCCTTCATCAATTTCAGGCCAGCCCAAAGCCCGGAAAAACGGCTGAGTGCGAACCCGTACAGCCCATAGTCCAGAATTTCCTGCACCCCAGCCGGCGACAAAACCGGCATATAGGCGTCCACAAGGGCCCAATCTGATTGGTGACACACGGTCGAACTTTCGCCCGTGTGGTCATCGCCCATAGCCATCAAAACCCCGCCATTGGGCGAGGTCCCGGCCATGTTCGCATGTTTCATAGGGTCACCGGACCGATCCACGCCGGGGCCCTTCCCATACCAAAGAGCGAACACACCATCATGCGTCCCTTCGCCGCGCAGTTCAGCCTGCTGCGTACCCCAGATCGCCGTTGCCGCAAGGTCTTCGTTCAACCCAGGCTGAAAGACGACGCCCGCGGCACCCAAGTCCTTGCTGGCCCGTGCCATTTGTTGATCAACAGCACCCAAGGGCGAGCCACGATAGCCGCTTACATAACCCGCTGTTTTCAATCCGGCGGCCTTGTCGCGCGCTGATTGCAGCAGCATCAGTCGCACCAGGGCCTGTGTGCCGTTCAGAAGAACAGTCTCCTTGCCCAAATCGTATTTGTCGTGCAGCGTCACATCGCGAGGGATCATAGCAAGCTCCTCCTGGCTGCACTCAATATAGGTCATATTTGCTGACCTACAAAATGAAATCGCATTCATATGAGCGTTTGCAAATCTTTTCGCGACGCGCGTAAAACACTGCAAAAAAGATAACGCTAACAGGTTTGGATTAGAACGCTATGGACTGGGACAAGCTAAGAATATTTCACGCCGTCGCAGACGCCGGCAGCCTGACCCATGCCGGTGACGTGCTGCACTTGAGCCAATCCGCCGTCTCGCGCCAGGTTCGTGCGCTGGAAGACAGCCTTAACACGACCCTGTTTCATCGCCATGCGCGCGGATTGATTCTGACCGAACAGGGTGAACTGTTGTTCGACGCAACCTCGGCCATGTCCCGTCGCCTGGATACGGCCGAAGCCCGCATCCGCGATAGTGAAGAAGAGGTCTTTGGCGAGCTGCGCGTCACTACGACCACCGGCTTCGGCTCTTTGTGGTTGGCCCCGCGCCTGCCCGCGCTTTATGCGGAGTATCCTGAGTTAAAGATCGATCTGATGCTGGAAGAACGTGTTCTGGACCTGCCCATGCGTGAAGCAGACGTCGCGATACGCATGAAGGAACCAAGCCAGGCTGACCTGATCCGGCGCAAACTGATGACAGTCCGGATGCGGCTTTATGCGATCCCAGAATACCTGGATGGTGCAGCCCCCCTCGAGCGGATCGAAGACATCACGCATCACAGGCTGATCTGCCAGAACGTCAACGCCACGCAGGTGTCAGCCGGGGCACAGCTTGTCCATGAACTGTTGACCCATGACGTGAAATCGATGCTAACGGTGAACAACTATTTCGGCGTTCTGCAGGCCGTGAATGCAGGGCTGGGCGTTGGCGTTTTACCCGATTACGTGATCGAAGATTTTCCCAACATCCGGCGCGTGTTGCCGGATGTGGAATCGAACGATGTCCCCGTCTTCCTGGCTTTCCCCGAGGAGTTGCGCCAGTCCCGCCGGATTGCCGCCTTCCGAGACTTTGTCACGGAGGAGATCATTGCGCACAGAAAGCGCATGAAAAAATGACAATCCGCCCAATAGCTATGCACTTAATGCATAGCGGTATTGCGATATTTGCGCGGAAGTTCGCTTGTTTTCCGAAATGCTGCCTTTAAATGCAATATCGAAGCGGTAGCCTAGCTGCCGCATTCAACCTCCCTGTTGGACTGGCCGGGCTTTTTCGCCCGGCCTTTTTTTGTTCATTGAAAATTTCTCAAGAAAATCATGAGCAGAATGGAATTGCCTGAAACCGTCCGCCGTGGCAATTGGCATCTCTATTCAAAGGTATCGTCCAAATGACAGACGCGCTTAGCCGCTATCTCGACACGCATGACTGGATTCTTGCCGATGGTGCGACGGGCACCAACCTGTTCAACATGGGTCTGCAGTCCGGCGACGCGCCGGAATTCTGGAATGTCGATTCCTGCGACAAGATCCGGCATCTGTACAAAGGTGCCGTCGATGCGGGCAGCGATCTCTTTTTGACGAATACTTTTGGTGGCAACGCGTCGCGCCTAAAGCTGCATAACGGCGAAGCCCGCGTTCACGAGCTGAACAAGGCAGGCGCCGAGATCGGGCGCGAGGTGGCGGACGCTTCGGGTCGAACGGTAATTGTCGCAGGGTCCATGGGACCGACGGGCGAGATTATGGAACCCCTCGGAACGCTCACCTTCGACACGGCAGTCGAGATGTTCCACGAGCAGGCCGAGGGGCTGCGGGACGGTGGCGCCGACGTACTTTGGGTCGAGACCATCAGTGCGCCGGATGAATTTAAGGCCGCAGCACGCGCGGCCGAATTGGCAAACATGCCGTGGTGCGGAACCATGAGCTTTGACACCGCAGGACGTACCATGATGGGCCTGACCAGTGCAGGTCTGGTCGATCTGGTGGCGAAACTTGCGCATAAACCGATAGCATTCGGCGCCAATTGCGGTGTCGGCGCTTCGGACCTGCTGCGCACCGTGCTTGGCTTTGCGGCCCAAGGCCCGATGCAACCGGTCATTGCGAAGGGCAATGCGGGCATCCCGAAATATGTCGACGGCCACATCCACTATGACGGCACACCGGACCTTATGGCCGACTATGCGACGCTGGCGCGCGACAGTGGTGCGCGGATCATCGGCGGATGCTGTGGAACGACGCCGGATCATCTGGAAAAAATGCGGGCCGCGCTTGAGGCCCATGTTCCGGGCGCCACGCCGACACTGGAACGTATCGCTGCGACGCTTGGCGGATTTTCCTCGGCCAGCGATGGGACAAACGAGGATGACGTGCCCCGCCGCACCCGTCGACGCAGACGCGCATGAAATCTAATTGCCAACGGCAGTGACGACGACTTAAGCGATAGACTGGGGCGGCTTCAGGCCGCCAAAAGCGCGCGGGCCGCGGCGCGCGCTTCTTCCGTAATGCGGTCACCCGACAGCATGCGCGCCAGTTCGTCCACACGCTCCGCATCGCTCAGGGGGGAAACTTCGCTTAATGTGGCATCGTTCTCGATCCGTTTGGCGACACGCCAATGATGCCCGCCACGCGCAGCAACTTGTGGGCTGTGCGTAACAACCAGAACCTGAGCCTCGCGCGATATATCCTCAAGCCGTCGCCCAACCGCATCCGCTGTCGCCCCACCAACGCCGCGATCGATCTCGTCAAAGATCATAGTCAAACCCGCCGCATCGGATGTCAGCGCAACCTTCAGCGCCAAAAGAAACCGGCTCAACTCACCGCCCGAGGCGATCTTGTTCAAAGGCCCGGCTGGAGCGCCCGGGTTTGTGGCGACTGTAAACGTCACGTGATCGCGCCCTTCCGGCCCCGCGTCGCCCTCGGTGATTTCCGTTGAAAAGACCGCCCGCTCCATTTTCAAAGGGGCAAGTTCGCGCATCATCGCGGCATCTAGTGCTTCTGCGGCTTCGGCCCGGGCCTGGCCTAGACGATCCGCCGTGCTTTCATACTGTTCGGCCGCATCCGCAACCGCTCTGCGCAACGTCGAAAGGTGTTCAGTCCCGCCGTCCAAAGCGGCAAGGCGAACGGACAGCAGGGCGGCATGTGTGGCCAGATCGTCGGGCAACACACTGTGCTTTCTAGCCAGCGCCCTAATAGCAAACAGCCGCTCTTCCGCCTGCTCCAACTCGCCCGGGTCAAAGGCAAGTTGATCCAGGACGCGGCGCACCCCGTCTTCGGCATCCCCCAACTCGACCAGGGCACGATCAAGCGCCGCAATGGTGCTGGCCAGAGCATCGCCCAGTGTTTCAGACGCGGCGTCGAGCCAACGGTTTGCGTCGCGCATCGGCCCCTCGGCACCATTGGGCCCAAGGGCGGCTGCGGCCCTCAATAGGTCTTCGCGAACCCGCTCGCCGGATTGCATCATACGCCGCCGTGCATCTAGGGCAGCCTCATCGCCGGGTTGCGGATCAAGGGTGGTCAACTCATCCACAGCATGGCGCAGGAAATCTTCTTCTTCCCGCAACGCGCCGACCTCGGCCTCGGCTTCGGCAAGTTGAGACCGCGCACCCTGCCAGTCCCGCCACGCGGCGCGACATCGGGCAAGCAGGTCGTCGTGCCCCCCAAACGTGTCCAACAGGACCCGGTGGCCGCGCGTGTTCAGCAAACCCCGATCATCATGCTGTCCGTGCAGTTCAACAAGGCATTCAGACAAGCGCCGCAAGACCTCGCCCGAGACACGGCGGTCATTCACCCAAGCCGTTTTCCGGCCATCCCGGGCATTGACCCGACGCAGGATCAAACTTTGATCCGCAGGTATACCGCTATCCGACAGGACATCATATGCAGGATGGCCGCCGCTCAGATCGAATTCGGCGGTCACTTCACCCTGCTCCGCCCCGTCGCGGACCAATTCCGCGCGGCCGCGCCAGCCTAGAACAAAGCCCAAAGCGTCCAAAAGGATGGACTTTCCAGCACCGGTTTCACCTGTCAAAACATTCAGCCCTGGCTGGAACTCAAGTGTCAGCCGGTCAATAATCAACATGTCCCGGATGTCGAGACTACGCAGCATGGCGGATCAGAGCCACTCGCCACGAACCGTCTGGCGATAAATGCGCGCCAGCCAGTTATCGCCAGTTGGTTCCGCGCGCAGGCCTTGCCCGGTCAGCAAGGCAAAGCTGTCCTCATACCAATTCGTCGATTGGAAATTGAAGCCCAAAATGGCGCCTGCGGTCTGCGCCTCGTCCGTCAGACCCAGCGAAAGATAAGATTCAACAAGCCGGTGCAGCGCTTCCGGAGTCTGGGTTGTTGTCTGGAAGTCTTCGACCACGACACGGAAGCGGTTTATGGCAGCCACGTAATGCCCGCGTTTCAGATAGTAACGCCCGACTTCCATCTCCTTCGCGGCCAGAAGGTCGAAGGCCAGATCAAACTTCAAAATTGCCGACCGGGAATATTCGCTTTCCGGATATTCCTCAATCACGGCGCGAAGGGCCTGCAGCGCTTCCAAGGTCAACGCCTGATCCCGCCCCACATCGTCAATCTGGTCGTAATAAGACAAGGCAAGCAGGTACTGCGCCCATGCCGCATCTTCATCCGCAGGAAAGGTCGACAGATAGCGTTGCGCTGCGCCGCGTGCGGATTCGTAGTCGCGACCCCGATGGTACGAGAATGCCTGCATGACCAAGGCGCGTTTGGCCCACTCGGAATATGGATAAAGCCTTTCAACTTCGCCAAAAAGGCGCGCCGCATCATCTGGAGCACCCGCCTCAAGCCGTTCTTCCGCTTGTTTATAGAGATCTCCGGCAGAAAAGGAGTCAAGCGGCTGCGTCTCTTCCCCACCGCCACAGGCGGCCAAAACCGACAGAGCCGCAGCCACAAGCATGGACCGCATCTGTTGAGCCTTCGGGAAATTTATCCGCATTGCGACCTTCACCACCTTTACCGGAGTGGGTGGTACCACATTAGATCCACTTGCAAAATGGATTTTGGCACCCACCCGGCTGCCCGGGTCTTAGGCGGCAATTCGCAGGCTGTCGCCCCGGCGCACGCCAGCGCCCGGAAGGCGTGCCCGCGTCTGCGCATCACACTCAATCATCTCAAAGGCCGAGGGGTCCGCAAACAGCGCATGCAGGACACGATTTGTAATGGCGTGCCCTGCACGGTGGCCTTTGTACCGGCCAAGGATCGGGGCGCCGGCCAGAAACAAGTCACCCAAGGCGTCAAGCATTTTATGGCGTACCGGCTCGTCCATGTGGCGCAGACCGCCTGGCGTGACAATGGTGTCGCCATCGACGACCACAGCACTTGTTACCGAGGCACCGACGATAAGGCCACGACTGCGCATCGCATCAATGTCCGCCTGGCGGCAAAAGGTCCGGCTGTCGCATAATTCGCGGACGAATGCGCCGTTCGCCATGTTCAACCGCTTTTCCTGGTGCCCTATGGCCTGATCAGCAAAGTCGATTTCAAAATCGATCTCAAGCTCGTCCGAAGGCTCAAGCGTTGCAACGGCACCGTCATTCTCAACCGTCACGGTCTTCAAAACACGCAAAGCGCGCATCGGCACATCAAGTCGGCGCACACCGCGCGCCAGAATTGCATCCACGAATTCAGCTGAGGAGCCGTCCAGCAACGGAACTTCCGGTCCGTCGATCTCGATCAAAGCGTTGTGCACGCCGCAGCCAGCCAGCGCTGCCATCAAATGTTCAATAGTCGAAACGGACACGTCATCCGAGTTCGAGATGCGCGTGTTTAGATCGGTATTCGTCACCGCGTCCCAGCGTGCCGGGATCATCGGGTTGCGATCGGACACATCAGTTCGATGGAACCATATACCGTATTCGGCGGACGCCGGATTGACCACAACGCGCACGGTACGGCCTGTGTGAAGGCCTGTCCCGGTGAAGGTGACGGGGGATTTGACTGTCGTTTGCACGATTTTTTTCGCTCTTTTTTGCACCGGCCTGCCATCCGGTGATTTTTAGGTATGCGCTCGGCCGACACTACTCAAAACAATCATTGCAACATCCTGAAACATGGATGTGTTCACTAGGCGAATCACCGCTCAACACATACTCGAGCTACGGTAACTTGCTGAAAAATATAAAAAAGGCCAGCTGGCGCTGACCTTTCATTTCGTGATTCGATTATGTCGGAATTCTTTAGATTGACCCGCTATCTTCTTCCACATCGTCAACATGTGTGGTCCCGGTTCCATCTGCCAGCCCCTCGAATTTAAGCTGGTCCGTGAAGCGCGGCGCCGTCACGACGACGTTGTAGATCTCGGTTTCCTGCAAGCCAATCGGCATGATCGGAATCTCCATGATCGGCGTGTAATCGACCCAGCTTTCGACGACAATTGCACTCGCCTTGTCTGCCATGATCGGCACGCGGGGTGTAATATTCGTCCGTACAAGCGCCGCGGTCAGATCTTCGACACCACCGATGCCACGAGACCAATAAAGATCATGCTCCTGCGTCTCGGCATTCCAGATCACGACAGAAATGCGGATCTCGGTGTTCCGGTCGGTCCGCGCAAGCCAGCCATAGATGGTATTCATATTGTTGAGATACCGCATGTTGATCTCTTCGGTTTCCCGCGAGAGCACATCCGCAATCGTATAGGTGGCCTTCAGGTTAATGTTGCTTTCCCGAAGTCCCTCGAAGAACACGTACATCGCCATGAACGCCCAAACGAGCATGGGGAACATCAGGATCGCTTCGACCGAGAAACTGCCGCGCTCGTCGCGCATTGTTTGCCGGAACATTCGCTTAAGTCTCATAGCCTACATACTCCGGTGTTAATTCGGTTCGTTCACAAAGGCCGAGCTGGCAATGATGATGTATCCGCCATTCTCGTCCTGCGGGATGGTGCGCCCAACGCCAAACGTTGGGAAAACCGTATCGACGACTGCGCAAACGCGGATCAGCATCAGGTCATTCGCAGCACCGTTCTCAAAGTTTTTAGGCGGCTTGATCTCGTCCAGCCGGTCCTGGCAATCCGCCTGATCCGACAGATTGGTGGTCCAGGTGTCGCGGTCGACGCGCGTCAATTCGATCTTAGTGACGTCGGCACAGGACGGGATCAGAATTGCGTTGCCGCAAATCTCGGTCCGTACATCCTCATGCTCGATCTGTGCGCCACCAGCCAGACGAATTTCACGGACGGCGATATCGACGGCACGTTCCATCATCACCGCGCGGATGTTCATGATCGCCACTTCATAAGACGACAGGAACACGCCCACAAAAAACGGGAAAACGATCACGAATTCGACCGAAGCAACGCCCTTTTCAGACAGGCCGAACGCGCGCAGCGTTCGACCAAACTTCTTTGCAAAACCAATCATTGTGTCAACTTCAGTTGGTTAATTTGGTTCTTGATCGACGCGAAGGCATACTGAATGTCCTGACCCGTCACGCGGTAGAAGTGCTGGTCGGAAGATGCACAGGCTTCCATGATGTCGGCCGATTGATCGGTAACCTCGAAGCCGATCGTGAAGACCACAATCCCGGCATTCTTAGCAGTCGTGCACATGGACGCCAGACGCTTGTCTTTCGTGTCATCGTTCGAGTTTCCGGACCGGGCATAGATCGGCTCGCGCGGACCATCATAGGACCCGATAGCACCGATTTGCTCGTAATAGTTTCGGGCGCGTGTTGGGCTCATTCGAGTGTAGAAGCCGTTATAGGCACGCCACGCCATCGTCATATCATCCCACATGGCAAGCTTTGACATACGATCGGATTCAGAGGGCGTGCGCGACCCGTTACATGTTTGCCGGTCCTGATAGTGCCAGCACTGGTCATCAAGGTTCCAGAAGTTGTTGCCAACTTTGATCCAGTGATCATTCCGGTACCAATAGACGTCGCTCATGCCTTCTTTGTCTTCGTCGCGAAGCTGGTATTGCGTCGTGTTAATCCCGTCCGTCATCAGAACGATGAACTTCAGGACATCCGGATAGGTATGGTCACGCGGGCGGACCACAAATTCCGAGTCGATGGTCAAGCTGCTGCTGTTGTCGGCTTCAATCGAGGTTAACGCCGAATTCATAGACGGGTCCAGCAGCGCTGTGCCCCACTTCATCGCAACATCGATCGATGTGTTGCCCGTCGGGGTCAGCGCATTGATCTGGTCGGTCAAATCAGTCACGCTGTTGGACCACGGCAGAATGTCGACATAGGACTGATCGCGGCAAATCGGGTATTGATGGTTACGCGTTGACCAACCCGAGAATGGGTCGAAGCTGGCGGTCTGCGACAGCGGGATAGGCTCCATCACCGGATTGCCGTCGGAATCCTGCACAACATTTCCGTCTTCATCCTGCTTTGGGCGAACCCGCTGGATGGCCGTGGTCGAGAAGTCCGCTTCCACGAAGTTCACGCAATGAGAAAAGTTGTGGTCGTGTTCGATCGTCAACTGGTTCAACAGTTCAGGCCCCGCCGAAACCTGGGTCGAGTACGGAACCAGCGAAATCGAAACGCGATCATCTTCGGCGCCTTCTAGAACACCGTCAACGAAATCGCGTGCGGCCTTTTTCATGTTCGTCATTTTCGAGCCTGCGCCCATCGAGCCGGAAATATCCAGGACCAGCGAGACTTCGACGTCATTTACAGACTGTTCAGCCGAGGAGATCGAACCGTAGGGAAGCCAGTTGATCCCGATCATATCCATCAAAACGGTCGGTGATTGCGCTTCGACCTTCACGGCCACCTGGCGGCCTGTGATAACCGGCGCCTCGCCAACCTGACGGACAATAATATTGTCATCATCAACGGCGATACCGACTTTGGCCAGGTAGTCTTTCACAACTTCCTTGGCCGGGACCTCCTGCTTGATGTTCGCAGCCGCGAGCACGGCGCGGTCCGTGGAGTTCTGCACATGCGTCCGCCGGTTTTCATAAAGCATCAAATCAACGGCGATACCGCCGAAGACGATCATCGTTAGGAAAACAAATAGCGAGAAGATGATGAGAGAGCCCTCCTCATCCCTTTGGAATCGCTTGACCTTCTTACCGACAAAACCACTCCTGAACATCGAATTTCCCTTCGTTCAAGACTCCACAGAAGATGCACAATGCACCGTCTTCAGTTGTCGTTAGGGAGGTTGTCGAAACTAGGGCGCCATTCAGGACGACTTTGTGACTATCGCTTAAGATTGTCTGAAAAACTGAGCCAATACGGTCTCTGCACAAGTCTGTTGCCAAACTCGAAATAAAAGAAGGGCCAGCTTGCGCCGGCCCCACAGGGAGTGAACTGTGGTTTGCGTCAGTTTGCTTGGCGACGCAGGAAAGCAGGGATTTCGATCCGTTCTTGATCTTCCGACATCTCGGGCTGCTGTGGCTCTCGGCTCAACGGCGGTTGCTGCCGCACAGGGTCGGTTGCCGAACCGGACATACGGTTTATCAGAGTATTGATCCCAAAGCGTGGACGCTCGCCTTCGGGAGTTCCAGCTGGCGGGTGGCTGTCATAGCGCGCAGGTCCCGGGGTCGCCGCCGGGCGACGTCCTGTCAGCCTTTCCAACCGTGCAATCGCCTCGGGCGTCGGCGTACCGGGTGCCGGGCGTGTGGTTTGAACAGGCTGCGGTTGTGCCGCTGGCTGATATGCAGGGGGCGGCAAACCGTCATCCGAAATGGGCTGTGTCTGTGGCTCCATCCGCTCCAGCAGGCTGGGTTCGTCGACATGCGCCGTGGCAACATGTGTGTCCACCGCAGCGACCTCTGGCTGCGGAACAGTGGCGGGTGCAGGCGCAACTGCCTCAACCGGCGTGCTCCGAACTGGTGGAGTAGCGGCTGCGATATTCGCGTCAATGCCTGTCGCGACCACACTGACGCGCATCCGGCCGGCCATTTCCGTTTCCATCGTCGAACCGACGATGATGTTGGCGTCCGGATCAACTTCTTCGCGGATGCGGTTTGCAGCCTCATCCAGCTCAAACAGCGTCAGATCATCGCCACCGGTGATGTTGATCAGCACACCATTCGCGCCTTTCAGGCTGATTTCATCCAGCAACGGATTGGCAATTGCCTTCTCGGCGGCTTGAACCGCGCGATCGTCCCCGTCCGCTTCGCCGGTTCCCATCATGGCCTTGCCCATCTCGTCCATGACGGCGCGCACATCCGCAAAATCGAGGTTGATCAGGCCAGGACGTACCATCAGATCGGTGACACCCTTCACACCCTGGTGCAAAACATCGTCGGCCATCGAGAACGCCTCGGTAAAAGTCGTCTTCTCGTTCGCAAGGCGGAACAGGTTCTGGTTCGGGATGATAATAAGCGTGTCGACCATCTTCTGAAGCGAGTCGACGCCCTCCTCGGCCTGGCGCATGCGTTTCGCACCTTCAAACTGGAAGGGCTTCGTCACAACACCAACCGTCAGCACGCCGAGTTCGCGTGCCGCCTGCGCAATAATCGGCGCCGCTCCGGTCCCGGTGCCGCCGCCCATGCCCGCGGTGATGAAGCACATATGGGCGCCGGCAAGGTGATCTACGATTTCCTCGATGGTTTCTTCGGCTGCGGCGGCACCAACGGTTGGCCGCGCGCCAGCCCCCAAACCTTCGGTGACCTTTACACCCATCTGGATTTTCGTCGATGCGTTCGACTGCTGAAGCGCTTGGGCATCCGTGTTTGCGACGACGAACTCAACACCTTCGAGTTTTTTCTCGATCATGTTGTTCACGGCGTTCCCGCCAGCACCGCCCACACCGAACACGGTAATGCGGGGCTTTAGCTCTTCGTGGGTTGGCATCATCAAGTTCAACGTCATGGGTTCTTCCGCCTGTATCTCATTTTCTGTGCACGCCACCGGGCAGAGGCGCTCAACTGTCCCGGCTCTACGGGCCGCGTTGGGGGTGATGCGACGTTACCGAAAACAGACCTTCAGGTCACCCCGATTCGACCCGGAAACCACGAAATATGGCAATTTTTTGTCGCGCCTCCGCTTGATATAGAACCAAACGCAATATCCTGTGTTTTGACGCGGGGTTAGCCCCGCATCTTCACAAAACATACCCATCACATCGGCGCAAAGCGCACACGCAATGGTTGATTCTAGTCATCGGAGGGACCTGCTCGCCACCTCATGGCCCTTTTTCGAGCCTTGTGGATAAGTTAGCAGATTCGCTTCACGCCGTCGCCTCGTTTCTTCATGGGCGGCAGAGCTTCGCCAGTTGCAGCGGCCGCGGTCAGACACCCGGATTCGCCGGGCAATCCAGCCCGTCCTTGGTCACGCTTGTTATTTCCTGAATTTCACGCCGGCTGCCGTTGGTGTTGAGCACAAACCAGCGATCCCCTTTCAGAAACGGAACCCAGCAGACAGGCGTATCATCGTCATCGTTCTCGTACAGGAAGCATATCTGCCCGTCCGGAATGGTGATCCGGCCATAGACGCAAACACCGCTCCGGTCCCGCCACACAGACAAGTCACGTCGCAGGAACTCCTCCACCCCCACCAGTCGCCCATCAGGAAACGTGTCGAAGGTCAGCGTTTTGCCAAGGGCGAAGTTCAGAAAGTCCTCCGGCGTCAAACGCTCTTGCGCCCATGTCCCGTGGCCGCCCCCAAGAGAGATAGCAAGGCTGGCGACCAGACCAGCAGTGTATCGTCGCAGGTGAAGTGCCGGGTTCACCAGTTGTCCTTGAACCATTTCACAGCACGGCGCAGCGATCGCGGCGCGCCAAGCTCATCCGGGATTTCAAAGTCCCACCATTCGTCCTGCGGGTGCGCTGCGAACAATGAAAGGCCGACGGCACTTGCAAAGGCCGAACCAGTCGCCGCCTGCGGCAAGCCATGCACCCGAAGCGGACGCCCAACGCGAACCTGTTGGCCAAGGATTTTGGGCGCGAGGATATCAAGCCCCGGTATCTGGCTGGCCCCACCCGTCAAAACGATCTGCTGCGATGGCAGATGTTCGAACCCGGCGGCATCCAGGCGCTGACGCACCTCTTCCAGTATCTCTTCGATGCGCGGCCGGATGATGCCGATCAATTCGGCACGGCTGACGGTGCGGCGGTCGTGTTCCCAGTCGCCTGTCTCTCCGCCAATCTCGATCATCTCGCGGTCATCCATGCCCGTCGCAACCACACCGCCATGGAACGTCTTCACACGTTCGGCCACCGCCATCGACACCTGCAACCCTTTCGAGATGTCTTGCGTCACATGGGAACCGCCCAGTCGAACAGCATCCGCATAGATCATGTGTTTTTTCATGAAGATTGACAGGCCGGTCGTCCCGCCGCCCATATCGATACAGGCCGCGCCCAGCTCCTGTTCATCCTCGACCAACGCCGCCATACCCGAGGCATAGGCCGAGTGCGCAAGTCCGGCGAGTTCAAGATCGCAGCGCTTCAGGCAGTAGATCAGGTTTTCGATCGCTGCGCGGTCTACCGTAAGCATGTGCATATCGCATGCCAGCCGCTGCCCGATCTGATCCCGCGGATCGATCAGGCCCGAGCGGTGATCAAGCGCAAAATTGACCGGCTGTGCATGCAAGACCTCGCGGTCGGCGCCGTAGTCCGGCACATCGCAGGCCGCCAGCACCCGGGCGACATCCATCTCGGTCACGACATCGGAACTGACATTGACGATCCCCGCCAAGCCATAGGACCGGGGCTGGCCCCCCGAAAGGCAGGCGATTACATGATCGACCCGCGTATTCGCCATTTTTTGCGCGGCTTGCACGGCTGTCCGGATGGCGCGCTCGGTCTCTTGCACCGCGCATGTCTCGCCCAGTTCGATCCCGCGCGACCGTGTGGTTGCCGCACCGATCACCCGAAACTGCGTTTGCCCGGCCATGGCGCCGATGCCGTCACCTTCGGGTGCCCGGTCGCGCCCATCAAAGCGCAGCACAAGACAAGCAATCTTTGAGGTCCCCACATCAAGGATCGCCACCACGCCCCGCTGGATCGCCGCTTGCCGCATGGCGCGCATTGCGCGTTGGGCTTCGTAAAACTCGCTCATCGGCTACTGGTCCTCGCCTAAAATCAAATCTGTCTCGAACAGACCCTCGATCCCACGGGTCCCCCGGCGCAGCACCGGCCGGGCTGGATTGCGGAAGTCGACGATTGCGACATCGCGCGACAGAAGGTCTTGCGCCCGGTCCAGCGCGATAACCTGCTGCAATGCGGACAATGCGTTTTCCTCTGGCAGAAGGATCCGCTGATCGCGCGTCAGCACGATATCCCACCGACGCTCGCCAACCCGCAGAAATCCGCGAAGCCGGTCAAGAAGCGGGGCACCTGCTGCATAGAGCTGTAGCGCTTCGCTAATCGCGGCATCCGCCCCACGCCCAACCAATAAGGGAAGTTCGGGCCGCTCGATCCTGCTGGACAGCCCGACGACCCGGTGACCGGTCGGGTCGATCAACTGCAACCCTTCATCCGTACGCCACACCGCAACAGGCTCACGCTCCGTGACCGTCACGGTCAGCACGCCACCGCTCTTGATGTGTACACCGGCCGAGGCAACCGCATCCAGCGCTTCGACATTCTCGCGCAACGTATCCAGATCAAGGTCGAATGACGAAATTGGAAAATCCAGCGACAGCACCTCGCGGACATCCGCACTGACCGAAGAAGACGCCTGCTCGACCGCCATAAGCCGCACCATGAACTCCGGCCGTTCTTCAACCTGCCGCCGCAATTCGGCGACCCTGTCCTTGACCAAACCCACGCGCGCCTCGTCCGACGCCCAAATGGCGGCACCTGCCGCAACTAGCAAAACCGGAAGACCATAGCGCAGGAACAACTGCACACCGCGCCGCATCATTAAGCGGTTCAGCTTATACGCCAGCCGCGAAGGTGCGGGATCGCGCGGCAACACCCGGCGCTTTTTCGGCTTCCGCGTGGCCTGCTCGGGCAAGAGGCGTTTCTGATACTCTCTCACCTGTCGCATGAGGCGTCCTTCACAATCCAATCGCACAGCTCGGGGAAGCTGATGCCGACATGCGCGGCCTGTTCGGGCACAAGCGACGTCGGCGTCATGCCGGGCTGCGTGTTCGTCTCAAGCACGATCAACCCGTCCAGACCCCGCGCTTCGTCCCAACGAAAATCGGTACGGCTCACACCGCGACACCCAAGCACCTGATGCGCCGTCTTTGCGTGCGACAGGCAAGCCTCCTTGACCTCGTCCGGAATGCGCGCGGGCAGAACATGGTGTGATCCGCCCACGGCATATTTCGCGTGATAGTCGTACCACCCGTCAGTCACGATTTCAGTCACACATAACGCGCGGTCGCCCATCACCGTGACGGTTAACTCGCGACCTGGCACATAGGCCTCAACCATCAAACGGTCCGGCATGTCTTCGGCGATCAAAGGCGGTCCGTTCGCTGCCTCCCGCACGATATAAATTCCAACCGACGATCCTTCGTTGTTTGGCTTGACCACATAGGGGGGCTCCATCACGTGGGCGCGAGAAATCGCGTCCTTGGATCGGATGACGGAAGCTGCGACAGGGATGCCTGCGTCGTCAAACACCGCCTTCGACCGCGTCTTGTCCATCGCAAGCGCTGATGCAAGAACGCCAGAATGCGTGTACGGAATGCGCAGCCACTCAAGAATGCCCTGCGCACAACCGTCTTCCCCCCAACGGCCATGCAACGCATTGAACACGGTGCCCGGAGGCGACGACGTCAGTTGTCCGGCGATATCTGGCCCGGCGTCCAACTCCGTCACATCATATCCTGCTTCCCGCAGTGCGGTGGCGCATTCGCGCCCTGTGGACAAGGACACCTCGCGCTCGGCCGAGGGTCCGCCCATAAGGACCGTCACTGTCGGGGTTGCCCTGCTCGACATACCCGCCTTGACCTGTTCGATGCCGGGGGTGTTCCCCGTGCGTTTCTATTGCTGCCTCAGGGGGCCGGTTCGCCGACCCTCATAATTTCCCACTCTAACCTGATTCCCGAATGCGCGAACACCCTTTCCCGCACCTCTTCCCCCAAACCTTCCAATTCGGCCGCCGTGGCGCCCCCTGTATTCACCAGAAAGTTTGGATGCTTTGGTGACATTTGCGCCCCGCCCCGCCGCGCGCCCCGCAGACCCGCCGCATCGATAACAGCCCAGGCTTTCAAGTCATGCGTGTCATCCGCCGCCCCGGTCGAGGAATACCCAGCAGGGTTTCGAAAGGTCGAACCGGCAGTCAAATCTCCTGTTGGCTGCGTCTCATCGCGCTTGGCCAACTGCGCATCCATCCGAGCCATCAGCGCATTCGGCACCCCATGCGGCGCTTCGAAAACGGCCGAGACAATGACTGCGCCATCCGGCAGCGTGCTCGATCGATAGGCGAAATTCAGCGCGTCGGCCGGCAGTTCCTGTTGCGTCCCGTCGCGCAAGATCACGTCGACGGACACAAGATGGTCGGCCACATAGCTGACATAGCACCCCGCGTTCATGCGCACCGCACCGCCAATTGCGCCGGGGATCGTTCGCAGAAACGTCAGGTCCAACCCGGCCGCGGCCGCCTCTTTCGCGACCTGGGCATCCAGGGCCGCGGCCCCGGCGCGCACGCGGTGACCCTCGATCTGAACCTCCGCAAAGGCACGGCTCAACCGGATCACAACTCCGGCTACGCCCCCGTCGCGCACAATCAGATTCGAACCGACGCCCATCGGGAAAACTGGAATGTTCGGCGGAAGGGTCGCAAGAAAATTGCAAAGGTCCTCAACATCCTTTGGCATGAATAGCCATTCCGCCGCACCGCCCACCCGCAACCAGGTGACGCGTGACAGGTCATAGCTCTCAACCAATCGACCCCTCGGCGTGATGTCTGAAACCTTCATGACCCGGAGCTAGCATCCGTGTACGCGCCAGACAAACTGAAACACCCTTGCCCATCATCTTGTCAAAGATACGCCTGGGGGTCTGGGGAAGGAACCTCCAGCGGATCGGCGCGCCAAAGGCGTGGCGATCCAAAAATCAATCAAACAGAGACATCTGCAGGCCATTGTCCAAGGGCGGGCAAAACAAATCGGTTCGTAGCGCAGGCAGGTCCTCTGCCAGCCCAAGCCGTACTCTGGCAATTTCGAACCGCTGCGCCATCAATTCGGCAAAAAGACCCTCGCCCGTCATCCGTTTGCCCCACTCGGGATCATAGTCCTTTCCGCCGTGGATATCCCGCACGCGCGCCATGATCCGCGCGGCCCGGTCAGGGAAATGTGCCTGGACCCAATCCCGAAATAAATCCGCCACGCCGTGAGGCAGGCGCAACATGATCCAACTTGCCGCTGTCGCCCCCGCAGCAGCTCCTGCGTCCAGGATTGCTTCCAACTCGTGATCCGTCAATGCGGGCACGACCGGCGAGACCATGATCCGCACGGGACATCCCGCCTCTGTCAGGCGCCGGACGGTGGCAAGTCGCCGCGCGGGCGTCGGCACACGCGGCTCCATCTTCCGGGCCACGGCAGCGTCCAACGTTGTGACGCTGATGCCAACACGTGCAAGCCCTTCACGCCCCATCTCGCCCAGCAGATCCACGTCACGCTCGATCAAG
>JBCCCA010000029.1:0-22444 GCA_039033735.1 Pseudomonadota bacterium | reverse complement strand
TCTCTCCTGACGGTTGCCCGTCCATGCCATTTCCCCGTGGCTGCCCCGCTGAAGTGATGGCATAGGGTGTGTGAACATGGCAATCGAAAGCTTGCGCGCGACAAGAACCGGTCTGGGTGCTGTGTCGTCCGGATTGAACCGAAGAAGGGGTGAGTGTGTCAGACCAGCTTGTATTGGATGCCATTCGCGAACGGTCGCCCGAGGCGCGTGCCCGCGTCGGATTGATCCTTGGGTCGGGGCTTGGCGGTTTGGCTCAAGCGATTGACGGTGTCACCATCCCGTATGCCGATTTGCCGGGCTTCCCGCAGGCCGGCGTGTCTGGGCATTCAGCCTCTCTTACCATTGGTCAGTTGGAAGGTGTTTCGGTTGCTGTGCTTGGTGGGCGGGAACACTACTACGAGCATGGGCGGGCCGATGCGATGCGACGGCCGCTTGAGGTGCTTGCAGGTCTTGGGGTCGATACTTTGCTGGCAACCAATGCCTGCGGGTCGTTCCGGGCGGACATTCCGCCGGGCAACCTGATGCTGGTGTCGGACCACATCAATTTTGCTGGTCTGTCGCCGCTGATCGGCGAGCCGACAGATCGGCGGTTTGTCAATGTGACAGAAGCCTATGATGCCGGACTGCGCGCGGCGCTTGCGTCGGCGGCGTCGGCGTTGGACATTCCCCTGCTGGAAGGGGTCTATGCGTGGTGGCCAGGGCCGATGTTCGAAACGCCCGCGGAAATCCGCATGTTAAAGATGCTTGGTGCGGATGCCGTGGGCATGTCGACCGTGCCCGAAATCATCCTGGGGCGCTTCCTTGGGTTGCGCTGCGCCGCTGTGTCCGTCGTTACCAATATGGCGGCCGGTCTGGGGACTGAGCATATCAGTCACGACCATACCAAGGCCAGCGCGCCCATCGGTGCGGCCAAGCTGGAACAGGTTCTGCGCGGGTGGTTGCGCGCGATGGCCTAGCCTTCGCTATGTGTCAGGGCCGGCACGTCCTTTGCCCCGGCGGAACCGCGCCCGGACAGGGACGGGTTCTCCATGAAGAACTTGTGGCAATTGAACGGGCGTTCGCCCTCGGGCATGGCGGCGCGTACGTAACTGCCATCCGGGCCCAGCAGCCAGCTTTGGGCCACATCCGCCATGTTCGCCGCCATGATCTGGCTGACAATCTGCGCCTTCACCGTCGGGTTCGTACACTCGACCAGGGTTTCCACCCGGCGGTTCAGGTTCCGGCCCATCCAGTCGGCGGACGAGATATAGACGCGCGCCTTCTTGCTGGGCAGACCGCTGCCTGCGCCGAAGCACACGATCCGCGAATGCTCCAGGAACCGCCCGACGATCGATTTCACCCGGATGTTCTCGCTCAATCCGATCACACCGGGGCGCAGGCCGCAAATGCCGCGAATGACCAGATCGATCTTCACACCGGCCTGGCTGGCCAGATAAAGCGCATCGATCACGTCGGGTTCGATCAGCGAATTCATCTTGGCCCAAATGGCGGCGGGCTTGCCAGCCAGCGCATTCTCGGCCTCTTCCGCAATCCGCTCAAGCAGGGTGTTTTTCAGCGAGTTGGGCGAAATGGCAAGGTTCTCCATCTCCTGCGGCTCGGCATAGCCTGACAGGTAATTGAAAACCTTGGTCGCGTCGCGCCCCAGGGCCGCGTCGCAGGTAAACAGGCTGAGGTCGGTGTAAAACCGCGCCGTGATCGGGTGGTAGTTCCCGGTCCCGAAATGGGTATAGGTGACCAGTTCGTCGCCCTCGCGCCGAACAACCGTGCTGATCTTCGCATGCGTCTTGTAGTTCAGAAAACCATAAACCACATGCGCGCCCGACCGCTCCAGCCGGCGTGACTGGCGGATATTGGCGGCCTCGTCGAACCGGGCTTTCAACTCGACCAGCGCGGTGACCGATTTGCCGTCCTCGGCCGCTTCGCACAGGGCCGATACAATCGGGCTGTCGCGCGATGTGCGGTACAGGGTTTGCTTGATCGCCAAAACGTTCGGGTCGCTGGCGGCCTGCCGCAGAAAGCGAACCACCATGTCAAACGTCTCGTAAGGATGGTGCAGCAACATGTCCTTCTGGCGGATCGCCGCAAACATGTCGCCGTCATGGTCCTGGACACGTTCCGGCACGCGCGGCTGGAACGGCGGCCACAGCAGGTCGGGCCGGTCCTCAAGCACCAGTTCGGACAGATCGGCCAAACCAATCATGCCCTCGACCTCGACAACCTCGGTCCGGTCCACGTCCAGCTCGTCCATGACCACGTGTCGCAAGTCTTTCGGCGCATCGACGGACATGGTCAACCGGATCACTTCGCCCCGGCGGCGGCGTTTCAGTGCCACCTCAAACTCGCGCACCAGATCTTCGGCTTCTTCCTCCAGTTCCAGGTCGCTGTCCCGCAGGACACGGAACGAACAGCTGCCGGTCATCTGATAGCCGGGGAACAAGCGGTCAAGATGCAGCAGAAGCAGCTCTTCCAAAGGCAGAAAACGGTGCCCACTTGCCGAGGGCAGGGGGACAAAGCGGTCAATCTGATGCGGGATCGGCAGCAAGGCGCGCAATGGCCGCCTGTCCGACTTGCGCGACAGTTCCAGCGCCAGCGAATACCCCTCGTTCGCAATGAACGGAAAGGGGTGCGCCGGGTCGATGGCCAATGGCGACAGGATAGGAAAGACATGTTTCAGAAACACGGTCTGCAGATGTGCCCGGTCGCTTTTTGTCAATGTATCGCGCGTTTCAAGACGGATGCCGGCGCTGGCCATCTCGGATTTCAGACCACTCCACACGATTTGCTGCCTGGCCATCAGGTTGCGGGCGTTTTCGTTGATCAGGATCAATTGCTGGGCCGGGCTTACGCCATCGGCCGCGGGTGTCGTATTGCCCGCATCCGCCAGTTCCCGAAGACCGGCCACGCGCACCGTATAAAATTCGTCCAGATTGGTGTCCGAAATCGACAAAAACCGCAGTCGTTCCAGAAGTGGAACATTGGGATTTTGCGCTTCTTCCAGAACGCGCCAATTGAAGGCCAACCACGACATTTCGCGGTTCATGAAGCGGTCTGGCCCCGAGGCATCCATGTTATCCAGCAACACAGCTGGACGGCGTTCGGCCTTCAGAAAATCGGACACGATAGACATACTGTCCCTTCGCAATCAAATGTGACGTGAGGATGACAGGTATCGCGTGAAGCGACGCGTCTTGTCCAGCGAATTGGCTGTCTGCGCTGTCTATATTACGAGGAAAGCACGTGGTGCGCGGGCTGTTCCGGTACCGGCATAGGCTCCGAGGTTGCGTCCAGGTATTTCACAATCTCGACCAGATCCCGCATGGCAAAGGGTTTGCGGAACAGAAAATCGCAGCCTAATTGATCAAGGCCGTAACCGCTTGCAAAAAGCGCCGATCCGGTGATCGTGATGATCTTGGTGCCAGGGTGGCGCAGCCGCAGATGGGACGCCAGAAACAGCGTGGTTTCACCCTGCAAATAGTGGTCTAAAATAGCGGCGCTATACGTGTTGTGGCGCAAGAGCTCCATGGCATCGCTGGTGTTCGTGACAGGGTCGCAGCACAGGCTTTCGTCTTCAATTGCGGAGGCAATGCTGTGCGCGGATGCCAAATCGTCTTCTACCAATAATATACGCATATCCAGTCCTGTCTGTTCTCAGTGCTAGAGGTGCCGAAATATGGTAAACGACATGTTAACAAACATAAATTTTTCTCAAACGGGATCGCATCTGTGCGTCAGGACGACCTCAGGGTGATTTGAGAGCGGCCAGGGTTTTCTGGGCCAGAGGGCGTGTGATCGCGCGCCCCTCGGCAAGGGCGGCGCGGTCCAGTGCGTCGACCACCTGACGCGCCGTCGCAAACGATCGGTCCATGCGCGCCACCAGCCATGCGATCAGCGTGGGTGCCACGATTAACTGCCGGTCGGCAAATTGCTTGACCATAACTGCGGACAACAGGGCATCATCCGGCCCCTCGATCCGGACCGTGTCTGTCGCAGCCGCGCGGCTTTGCAAGTCGGCCAGGCCTAGACCCCACCTTGCTGGCGGCTCGCGTGCGACCATTAGAAAAGGCAGCGCCGAAGCGGCCAGATGGTTGTGAAGATGAAAGACCGCCTCCTGCGCCTTCGCCGTCAGGGGCACAGCGTCGTCCAACACAACCGGTTGCGCGATCGACGGCACCTCTTCGCCGATCACCTGGTCCGGCGTCAGCATCAGCGCACCCGTTTCCTCGGCCCAGACATGCGCCAGATGGGTTTTCCCGGCGCCAGCCGGGCCCGTCAGCACCAGTTTTCGGTTGGGCCACCCGTCCGGCGCATCCAGCCGCGCCGAAGCCAGGGCATTCGCGTCCGAGACGAAGAAATCTCCGCGGGCCCGACTTTCACGGACGGGCAAATGAAAGGTCAGCTGCTCGGGCATGGGCTAAAGCGCGTCCAGCGCGCGCCGCGCCCAGTCGCTGGCCAGTTGCGGGTCTTCCAGAACCGCGTCGGGCACGGTCCAGTATGGCATCGCCGTCACCTTGTCCGATCCTGCGCGTGTATAGGTCCAACGGTCCCAGCCTTCGCCATTCAGTACATCGACCATGTCGCCCGCGCCCTTCAGCTTGAGCACACCGTCCGACATCAGTACGGCGAATATCTTGCCATCGGCATAGATCCCAAGCCCGCCGAACATCTTGCGGGTCGTCATGGGGCCAACACCCTCCAACAGTTCAAGAGCATGGTCGATTTGTGCGGCACTGACGGCCATCACTCAGAGTCCTGTTCGGCCAGCCCCTTGTACAGGCGGCTGTCCTTGTATTGCTCCAACCCGAAACGAACCAGCACGCCGATCATCGCGGCCACCGGGACCGCGACCAACAAGCCCACAAATCCGAACACGGCGCCAAAGGCGGATAGGGCGAAAATCAGCCAAACGGGGTGCAAGCCCACGGACGAGCCGACAAGGCGCGGCGTCAGAATGTTGCCTTCGACAAACTGTCCAGCCTGGAAAATGATCCAGACCAGCGCGATCCATAGCCATTCGCCCCAGAATTGGAACAGCGCCAGGCCCAGCGCCAGAATACCGCCAACCAGAGCACCAACATAAGGTATAAAGGTCAGCGCGCCGGCAATGAAGCCCACGACAAGCCCGAAATTCAGCCCGACTGCCATCAAAGCGACGGCATAGAAAATCCCAAGGATCAGGCACACCGTGCCTTGCCCACGCACAAACCCCGCCATTGTCCGATCAATCTTGTGCGCCAGATCGCGAATAACCGGAGCGTGGTCGCGGGGCAAAAGCGCATCGATACGCGCGACCATATGGTCCCAGTCATACAGTAGGTAAAAGGCGACGACAGGCACGATCACAAACAGAACGACAATGTTCACCAGCCCCGAGAACGAGGAAAGAACCGCATTCAGCAACTCATCGCCGCGGTTTTGAATGTTCGTGCCCAGCGAGGCGAGCGAGCGGCGAATGGTCGAGTTCGCATCCCCCAGTTCGGGAAAGCGTTCAACGAGAAAGCTTTGCAGGTTAGAGGCCATTTCTGGCGCAACAGCGATCAACTCGGTCGCCTGACGCAGCAGCATCGGAACAACCAGCAAGGCCGCGATCACAAAGATCAGCGTGGCAAAGAACGTGATGATGCCGGTTGCCCAACCTCTTGAAAAGCCGTGATTTTCCAGCCAGTCTGCGATCGGACCCAGACAATAGGCCAATGCGGCGCCCAGGACGAAGGGTAAGATCACATCGCCCAGGGCCCACATGACGAACAGAAAGATCGCGGTCGCGATCCCCCAATATTTTACTTGAGTTTCAACGGGCAATGCCATGGGTGCTATGTTGCCGTGCGTGGGGACGGATGCAAGGGCAAAGCCACCACTCATGCGGCCAGGGCCGGGCGCGCGCACTTGCCTTTGCCCCTTCGACAGCCCACCCGAAAGGCAGGATGCGACCGATGGTGGCTGTGCGGGCGCCCAACCACTCGAACGGCGCCTAGGCTGTCGCTTTTGCTCGGATCAGTGGCGCCGGTTTTCCATAGTACCAGCCTTGTGCAAGCTGGACGCCAAGGTCCTGCAAGGCTTGGGCGATCTGCTCTGTTTCGACCCCTTCGCCCAACACTTTGCAGCCGACCTTGTCTGCAAAATGCACGATTGCTGAAATGACGGCGGCCTGCGCTGGCCGATCCGCCAAATCTGCGACCAGACTTCGGTCAATTTTGATAATGTCAGGGGACAGCGAAGACAGGCGCATCAAATTGGAATGCCCGGTGCCAAAGTCATCAATCGCGATGCGCGCTTTCGCGGCCTGCAACTGCGCAATCTGCGTCCGAAGGATGCTTTCATCCTCCACAGTTCCATGCTCGGTGATTTCGATCACAAGCCGGTGCAGCCCCTCCTTGGGAAGAATGCTTCGGAAACGTGGGTCGCAAATCAGTGCGGGTGAGGCGTTGATGGCAAGATAGGCTGCCGGATCGCAAGCCTCGTACGCGCGCAATGCATTGCCCAAGGTCAACAACTCAAGGTCAAGCCCAAGTCCCACATTCTCGGCCTGCTGAAACATCGCTTCAGCCGAACCGAACGCGTCGGACCTGAACCGGGTCAAAGCCTCCATGCCGATCAGGGCACCGTCCGACAGTTGAACAATCGGCTGGAACACGGCCAGAACCTCTGTGTTTTTCAGCAGGTCGGCAATTTCCTTCCGCAACAAATTGGCTTCGGCGCGCGCCCGTTGTTCCAGCCGGACCTGGCGCGTCACCAAAGTCGCAAAACTCGCCATAACCGACAGATCACGTTCGTTCAGTGTGGGGTGCGGTTCGGGGGACAGACAGCACATCATTCCGTATACCGTGCCGTCCTCCTGAAGGATTGGCAGACTGACATGACTTCCGATGGGCGTGCGGTGCGTGATGTCCAGCTTCTGACAGATCGTTGCCGCGCGGGTATCCACGATCAGGTTCGGCAAACGCCCGGCATTTATGTGCGGGCAGTACATTTCAGCCAACCTCATCCGATCGTTCGGCTTGATCAACTCCTCAAGACCAGGGGCCGAGACGTTGCGAAAGACGGTGCTTTGACCGTCAAAGCGCGACAAGTACGCGACGCGCATGCCAAGATGGGTGCGAATGGTCTCAAGCGCCGTATCAATAAGGTCATCGCCGCGCAGTTCAGCGTTGAAATCGATCGAAGGCAGGCGCGCGGGCGCCAGGGACTGTTCCATGGATACGTCCTATGACAGTCCGCTTAAAATACGGTTCATCCGAAGCCTGATTTTCCACAGGGCCCGGGGGACCCGGCCGCGCCTTGCCAAATCGGGTCAGTTCCCGCACTACAGGGCACGATCTCAAACGCCGGAGCCGACCCGATGCGCCTGTCCCGCTACTTCCTGCCTGTTTTGAAGGAAACACCCGCCGAGGCGCAAATCGTCTCGCACCGCTACATGCTGCGCGCAGGCATGATCAAGCAGGCAAGCGCTGGTATCTATTCCTGGCTGCCGATGGGCTACAAAGTGCTGCGTAAGATTGAACAGATCGTGCACGAAGAACAAATCCGCGCAGGCCACATCCCGATGTTGATGCCCACACTGCAGTCTGCCGATCTATGGCGCGAAAGCGGGCGCTACGATTCCTATGGGCCTGAAATGCTGCGCATCCGCGACCGACAGGACCGCGACATGCTTTACGGCCCGACCAATGAGGAACTGATCACCGATATCTTCCGGTCTTATATCAAAAGCTACAAAGATCTGCCGCTGACACTCTACCATATCCAGTGGAAGTTCCGGGACGAAATTCGTCCCCGCTTCGGTGTGATGCGCGGTCGGGAATTCCTGATGAAGGACGGCTACAATTTCGACCTGACCAAGGACGATGCGCTGCACGCCTATAACCGGCACCTTGTCAGCTACCTGCGCAGTTACGAACGGATGGGCCTTCAGGCCATCCCGATGCGCGCTGACAGTGGGCCCATTGGCGGTGATGACACGCATGAATTCCTTGTGCTGGCCGACACCGGCGAATCCGAAGTCTTCTATGATAGCCAAATCACCGACCTGAAGTTTGGCGACCGTGACATCAACTATGACAATCACGACCAATGCCGCGCCGTGTTGGAGGAATTCACGTCGCGCTATGCCCGTACCGATGAGACGCATGACGAAGCGCTCTTCAACGAGATTCCTGAAGACCGCCGCCGCGTGGCGCGTGGAATCGAGGTCGGACAGATCTTTTACTTCGGTACCAAATACTCCGAACCCATGGGCGCCACGGTGCAGGATGCAGATGGCAATCAGGTCCCCGTTCACATGGGCTCGCATGGGATCGGCGTCTCACGCCTGCTCGGCGCGATCATCGAAGCCAGCCACGACGACAAGGGCATCATCTGGCCCGAGGGTGTGACCCCGTTCCACGCGGGCATCCTCAACATGCGCCAGGGCGACAGCGCCTGCGATGCAGCCTGCCACGGCATTCAACTGGCGTTGGAAAAGCGCGGGCTCGAGCCGCTTTACGATGACCGGGATGAACGCGCAGGCGCCAAGTTCGCCACGATGGACCTGATCGGCCTGCCATGGCGCATCACTGTGGGCCCGCGCGGGCTTGAAAAGGGCGTCGTCGAACTGACCTCACGCCGCACTGGTGAAAGCGAGGAAATGTCGGGCGAGGCCGCAGTCGACCGTCTGGCGCAAATCTATGGGCTCAGCGCCTGACAATCCTTTCGCCTGTTTGCAAATATCCCGGGGAGTGTGAGGGGCTGGCCCCTCACTGCCTGACGGAAGGGTGATGAAAACGCTCTTGGGTCCGGGCCAGTCCGGTCTATCTTCCTATGAAAAGGAGGAAAGACAATGATCCGAACCCTCGCTCTGTTTCTGGCCTTCAGCCTTCCCGCAACGGCGCAAGTCGCCCAGGGGCCGAAAAACGTGCCCGAATTCGCGCCCGCGTTCGAAAATCAGACCCGTGCACCCGAAATCCCGGCGCGCGAAGAATTTCGCGTCACTCGCGTGGCCAGCGGGCTCGAACACCCCTGGGGCCTCGCCATCCTTCCGGACGGTGGCTACTTGGTGACCGAGCGGCCAGGGCGGCTGAACCACGTCAGCGCCCAGGGCGAGGTGACCGAAATCAGCGGCCTGCCCAGGATTGCTGTGCGCGGACAGGGCGGCCTGTTGGATGTCGCGGCGGCCGAGGATTTTGCAACGTCCCGGCAGGTGTTTCTGACTTTCGCGCGGCCCGCTGGCCGGTCGCTGGCGACGGCGGCGGTGACCGCGACGCTCTCGACCGACAACCGCCAACTGACGAATGTCAGGGATATCTTCGAACAACGCCCGCCGGTGAATTCCGGCCAGCATTTCGGATCCCGTATCGTGCTGGATGACGGCTATGCCTATATCACCATTGGCGACCGCGGCACGCCCGAAACAGCCCAGGACCTGCGCGCGACCGTGGGCAAAGTGGTGCGGGTCCGCACCGATGGCAGCGTGCCCGGTTCGAATCCGTTCGCACAGGACACCAGCGCGCTGAACGAGATATGGAGCTACGGGCACCGCAATCCCCAGGGCGCGGCACTGCACCCGCGCACGGGCGCGCTTTGGACGCTGGAACATGGGCCCCGCGGCGGCGATGAATTGAACCTGATCGAGAAGGGTGCCAATTACGGCTGGCCGCGCATCAGCTATGGCGAAAACTATAATGGGCGGCCGGTCACCCAAGGCGAAACCACCGGGGCCGGCCTGAAACAGCCGCAGTATTATTGGGACCCCGTGATCGCGCCCGGCGATTTCACGTTCTATGATGGCACGCTCTTTTCGGGCTGGCAGGGCGATGTGATTGCCGCCTCGCTGCGGCCGGGCGGGCTGGTCCGCCTCAAGCTCAACGGGGACCGGGTCACTGGCGAGGCGCGCTTTCTCGGCGAACTTGGCCGCGTCCGCGACGTCGATGTCGACAGCGACGGGTCGCTTCTGGTCCTGACCGATGATCCGAACGGGGGCCTTTTCCGGATTGTGCCCCGATAAGCTTGCGGGCGCCGGACGAAGACGGCAGTTTGACGCCCATGTACACCGATCAGGATTTTGACAACGTCGCATTCATTCCGGACAGCGCATCCTATATCGAGCGCTGGCAGGAAGACGGGCAGGCCTATCGCGCACGCGCGGCCTCGATTGGCCAGGCGCGGTTGAACATCCCCTACGGCCCGGGTGAAAGACAGAAGATCGACCTGTTCTATCCGGCCGGCAAAGCCGAAGGGTTGGTGGTCTTCCTGCATGGTGGATATTGGCGTCGCTTCGACCGTTCGCTTTGGTCGCAGTTCTCGACCGGGCTGACCGCATCCGAATGGGCTGTCGCCATCCCGTCCTACACGCTTGCGCCAGACGCGCGGATCAGCGCCATCACCCTAGAAGCCGCCCGCGCCATCGAGACGGTCGCAAGCCTCGTGGCCGGCCCCATCATTGTCACGGGCCATTCAGCGGGTGGGCATCTGGCGGCGCGGATGGGCTGCAAGGACATCGCGCTTGCGTCCCAGGTGCGGGCTCGAATTGAACGCCTTGTGCCCATTTCACCCCTGTCTGACCTGCGCGCGCTGCTGCCGATTGAGATGAATGAGACGCTTCGCCTTGACCCGGCGGAAGCCGCCGCCGAAAGCCCCATCCTGCATGACGCACCCGATATCCCGACCACCATCTGGGTGGGCGCGGAAGAACGGCCGGTCTTTCTGGATCAGGCGATTGCGCTGGCAGACACCTGGGGGGCCGCGCTTCGGATCAGCCCGGGTTGCCATCATTTTGATGTGATCGACGGTCTCTCTGACCCGGAAAGCCCGTTGGTCAACAGTCTGATCGGCGGGCGCTAAGCGAACCGCGCCTGCCATGTGGGCTGCACATCGCCCGCGGCTTCGGTCGCGTGATAGACACCGCGTGCAATGGCGCGCGCCAGACAGGTCGCGGCCGCATGACCCAGCAACATCCGGTCTTCCTCGGTCGCGGCGCGTTGCCCGGTTGCGCAGCCAAAGATCAGGTCGCCGTCCATCGGGGTATGCGCGGGTACAATCGCCCGGGCCATCCCGTCATGCGCCGCAATGGCCATGCGGGTTGCGCCTGCTTTGTCCAGCCCAAGGTCCGTGGCCACAATGGCCAGCGTCGTATTGCTGTCGCCGCCCAGCTTGGTGCGAACAACCGTTGGGGCAGTCCGCGCCAGGCCCCGTCCGCCAAATTCGGCGCCTTGCTCGAACGCGGCGGCCCAGAACGCGGGTTCATCGCCGACGGTCACCTGTCCCAATGCATTGACCGCAACCAGCGCTGCGACCACGGCGCCCGACGGCAGAAGACACGAGGCCGAGCCCAACCCACCCTTCAAATCGGCAATCGTCGCCCCGGTCCCGGCGCCCACACTGCCAAGCTTTACCGGCGTGCCACGGGCCTCGTACGCTGCGCGACCCAGGGCGGGATAGGGCGTGTCGCCCCAATCCTTCGCGCCGCCGTTCAACAGATCGAACAGAATGGCCGTCGGGACAATCGGGACCCTGTGACCGCCAACCTCGAAGCCGCGCCCATCGGCCCGCAGACCGGCGACCACCCCATCGGCGGCCCCTAGCCCGAAGGCGGACCCGCCCGACAGCACAAGGGCATCAACCTGATCGACCGTGGCGGTCGGCGCAAGAAGGTCAGTCTCGCGGGTGCCGGGCGCCCCGCCCATGACATGCACACCCGCGACAAAGGGCACGTCGCCCACAACGACCGTGACACCGCTTTTCAACGCGGCATCACTGGCCTGACCCACCTGCAAGCCCGCAACATCCAAAAGCGAATTGCCAGGCCCGGGCCTCACGACGGCTCGCCCAAACGCCCAGCAAACCGTCCGATCAGGCGAAACGCGCTGTCATCCGAGGGATAGGCCGGGCGGGCCGTCAAAAGCGACGGGAAAAGAAGCGCGATCGTATCGTCCGACTGCTGCGCCTCTTCGATCCGGGCCACGATGGCGGGGCGAAAATAATGTGCCAGCCGCACTTCGGGGGCTTCGCGAATGATGTCGGTCTGCGTCGGCAAAAGCTCAATGCCAAGCTTTGCCGCCTCGGTCCGCAGCACGAAAAAGGCCGCCGCCTGATTGGTGAACGTGCCCGACAGCACCGTGATCAGGACGGGGACGGCTGTGTCGCTCATCGCAGGATCTCCGCTCTCGCATCACATGAAAACAATATCTTGGAAGATAGGACCTTGGGAAGCCCTTGCGTTGGGGGTGGGCAAACGCATATCTCTTCACAGGATCGAGAGGGGATCTCATGTCGTATGTGCGCTGGACCATTCGGATCATGCTTTTGGTGATCCTCGCTGCTTTTCTGCATTACACGCTGCCTCAGCGGGACATCGTGCGGATTGTGAACACCTATGAAGAACGACAGGACTTCGGCGGTTTCGGCGACGTTTTCTGGAAAAACACGCGCGGTGCCACCGCAGAATCTCCGGCGACCCGCGACGTTCAATTTATTCGCACCTTCAAGGCGGATGGCGATGTCATGGTGTACCGGAACCAGGACACGGGCCTTGGATGGCCGCCATATTTCAAATTCGATACGGCCAATCTCCAGACCGAGGCCGCCGACGCGCAATCGACCGAAGCCAACCCCGAATGGGTGGCACTGCGCCATTACGGTTGGCGCAACACATGGCTGTTTGGCGGGATTTTCCCCAATGCGCTTTCGATGAAGCCGGTGGACGGGCCGGACGTGCAACTGATCCCATGGTTCAACATTGTCTTTCTAACCGTCCTCTTTTCGATTTTCATCACTATCTGGCGGCTCTGGCGCAATTTCCGCCTGCGCCGCATTGATCCGGTGCTGGAAGATATCGACGAAGCCGGAGACGCCGCTCGAAATAGGATAACAGGCCTTTTTGATCGGTTGCGCAGAAAACGCTAAACACCCAATCTTTGCTGAATTGATTGGCATCAAGGACGGTCCTTTCCCGCTGCGGCACAGTCGCAGCAGGAGAGGAGTTCAAAATGTTCAAGAAAATCATGCTACCGGTCGACCTCAAGCACGTGGACCAATTGTCAAAGGCGCTGGGGATCGGGGCAGACATGGCCGCGCATTACGGTGCAGAAGCTCACATGGTTGGCGTCACACAATCCGGCCCGACCGAGGTGGCACCCACGCCAAAGGCCTTCAGCGAAAAGCTTGCAACCTTCGCAGCGGATCAGTCAAACGCGCTGGGGTGCAGCTTCCGCGCTCATACGGAAGTCAGCCATGATCCGTCTGTGGATCTCGATAAGGTGCTTGAAGCCGCAGCTGACAAGATCGGCGCTGACCTGATCATCATGGCCAGCCACGTGCCCGGCTTTGCCGAACATATCTTCGCCTCGAACGCGGGATACTTGGCCTCTCATGCCAGCATATCGGTCTTCGTCGTGCGCTGATGGTCCATGGCTGTACAGACAAAAATGACCCGGCCGTGTCACGGACCGGGTCAGGGTTTCGCGGTAAGGCAGCGTCAGCTCTTGCGGCGACGCATCAGTGCCAATCCGCCCAGCCCGCCGAGCAGGAACAGGGCTGACGCCGGAAGGGGCACTTCACTTACGGCGATATCATCAATCGAGAAACCGTCATTCTTCACAGGTGCATCGCCCGAGAAATGGCCCAACGTGATAACGGCCGAAGACACTTCCTGACCCAGGTCGATATCCACCAGGCGTTTGATGCTGCCACCTGCGCTGTCGATAATTGTGGTGCCGAAGATTGTCGTGATGTGCAGTGCATTGCCGAACTCTGCCGCGTCCGTGATCGTGAACACCAGCCGGTCAAACATCTTCGATCCCACCAGCTTGACGTTCCAGACGATGCCGAACGTGTCGTTGCTGTCCAGGAACATGTCATCCGACGCCACGCCGGTTAGGGCCGAGGTGGTGCTGACGCGTCCAAAAACGTCGCCTTTGCGCAGGGCCAGCTTGTTGCCGTTGTTCGAAAACGGTGCGTCACTGACCGTCCCGCCCGAGCCAGTGCCGCCAAGCGACGCGAAAGTGCCGACATTGGTCGAAAACCCGTCATCTACGTTACCAATGTCGGACCCTTCGAAATCCTGTATGACGGATTGGGTGATCGACCCGACGGCGGCCTCATAGGATGATTTCGAGAAGGACGTGACCGACACAGTTGCGGCAAAGGCCGGTGTGGACAGCGCGACAAGCGCGGCAGATACCAAGAATTTTTTCATACGAGCTACATATCTCACGAGTTACTTGAAGCTCCAGATAGTATAACTTGAAGCAAATTGCGACCAACCGTCTGGAAACAGTCGGTTTACATTGCGTCACAACCGGGCCGGGCCGGCCCATTGCAACGGTGCGTGTTGCCGGGGTATTCTTGCCAAAAGCAAAGAAAAGAGCAGAAAAACATGGCGGATGATTTCTTCGATGACCAGACCGGGTCCGGTGGTAAGCCGCGCAAGGCCTATGACGCGTCTTCGATCCAGGTTCTGGAAGACATGGAACACGTCCGTCTGCGTCCGGGGATGTATATCGGCGGCAAGGATGATCGGGCGCTGCACCATATGGTTGCCGAGATTATCGACAACTCGATGGATGAAGCGGTGGCCGGCCATGCCAACTGGATCGAGGTGGAACTGCACGAGGATCACTCGGTCACCATCCGCGACAATGGCCGGGGCATCCCGACTGATCCGCACCCCAAGGACCCGTCGAAATCCGCGCTCGAGATCATTTTTTGTACGCTGAACGCAGGCGGCAAATTCTCGGGTGAAAATTACGAGACCTCGGGCGGCCTGAACGGCGTCGGCTCGTCGGTGGTGAACGCCTTGTCCGACCACCTTCGCGTTGAAGTTGCGCGGAACAAGGAACTCGTCGCGATGGAGTTTTCGCGCGGGGTGCCTCAGACCACGCTTGAAAATGTCGGCGCCGCGCCCAACCGCCGTGGCACCACGGTCACCTTCCATCCCGACCCCGAGATATTCGGGTCGCTCAAGCTCAAACCTGCCATTCTCTTCAAAATGGCGCGCTCCAAGGCCTATCTGTTCTCGGGCGTCGAGATCCGGTGGAAAAGCGCGGTCGAAGACGGCGACACCCCGCTTGAGGCAAAGTTCCACTTCCCCGGGGGGCTGTCCGACTATCTTGGCACCCGGCTTGAAGGGGCCACCACCTATGCCGATGCGCCTTTTGCCGGCAGCGTCGATTTCAAAGACAAGTTCGGCGAGCCGGGCAAGGTCGACTGGGCCATCAACTGGACGCCTGCGCGGGACGGCTTCATCCAATCCTATTGCAACACCGTGCCCACGCCCGAAGGCGGCACCCATGAAAGCGGTTTCTGGGCGGCCATCCTGAAAGGCATCCGTGACTATGGCGACCGGGTCTCGAACAAGAAGGCCAAGCAGATCACGCGCGACGACCTGACAAGCGGGGCAGGGGCGCTGGTCAGCATCTTCATCCGCGATCCGCAATATGTCGGCCAAACCAAGGACCGGCTGTCGAACGAGAGCGCGCAGAAAATGGTCGAAGGGGCGGTGCGCGACCATTTCGACAACTGGCTGGCGTCTGACACCAAAAGCGCGGGCGCCATCCTCGACTTCCTTGTCCTGCGCGCCGAAGAGCGATTGCGCCGCAAGCAGGAAAAGGAAACCGCGCGCAAGTCCGCGACCAAGAAACTGCGTCTGCCCGGAAAGCTGACCGATTGCACTGCAAAGACGCGCGATGGTACCGAAATCTTCCTGGTCGAAGGTGACAGCGCCGGCGGCTCGGCCAAGGCGGCGCGGAACCGTGAAAATCAGGCGCTTTTGCCGCTGCGGGGCAAGATCCTGAACGTTCTTGGGGCCGCGTCCTCAAAGCTGACCCAAAACCAGGAGATCAGCGACCTGTGCGAAGCGCTGGGCGTCAGCATGGGCACGCGCTTCAACGTCGATGACCTGCGTTATGACAAGGTCATCATCATGACCGACGCCGATGTCGACGGCGCGCATATCGCGGCGCTTTTGATGACCTTCTTCTTCACACAGATGCGCCCGCTGATTGACCACGGCCACCTCTATCTGGCCTGCCCGCCGCTGTACCGCCTGACACAAGGCGCGAAACGCATCTATGTTCCCGACGACGCCGAGAAAGACCGCATGATGGAACAGGGGCTGGGCGGCAAAGGCAAAATCGACGTTCAGCGCTTCAAGGGCTTGGGCGAAATGGACGCCAAGGATCTGAAAGAAACCACGATGGACCCGAAATCGCGGACCCTGATCCGCGTGACAATCGACGAAGATGTCGCCGGCGAAACCGGTGACCTGGTCGAACGCCTTATGGGGAAAAAACCGGAGCTACGGTTCCAATACATCCAGGAAAACGCCCGGTTCGTTGAAGAGTTGGATGTTTGAAGAAACGCCCTTAAACGCCTGATACAGAAATGGTTCGGATGTACCCACCTCTGGAAACATCGTGCGACGCCCTCAGCCAGGATGCCGCACAGCAAAAACGCGGCGGTGGCTCCCGAACCCGCGCAAATGATTGGGCAGCTGCGCCCGAAGCCCGACCAGGCACAAGGGACCGTGCCTTTGATCAATCGGAAGGCGGTGCAGGGCCGATCTCGCTTGACCGATCCATTTCGCGACAGGCGTCATCTTGCCAGCCCAACGTGACAAGGCGTCCTTCACCTCGTAGCTTTGTTGCCAAGACTGGGGAGGACCTATCATGCTGAAACCGATCACCTACGCAGCTGCCGCGATACTTTCGCTTGCCGCCTGTGTCTCGGTCACCGAAGTGCCCGCCGAAATCCCGTCGCTGAAACTTGTTCCCGACAACGGCCTGCCGGGCGAGTATTGCCAGCAGCGCAACTCAGGCGCGACGCGCGTTGTCGACATCACGTTTCTCAATGACGGCACGGCGGATTATGCTGGTGTTGACGCGCTGACCGTCACCTTTTCCACGGGGACAACCCGGGCCGTGGCGCGTGGCACCATCCCGGCCATCGAACGTGGGCGCACCGGCACCGTGGCCGTTCCGATCCCGACCGCCTGTTTTGATCCCGATTGCGAATTCACCATTGGATGGGCAAACCAATCGGATGTCGAAGGCTTCTGTCAGGGGTAACGCGCTGTTGCGAACCACCGGTTTTCGTTTGGCAGCAATGATATCGTCGCCAGAGCGGCTAACGCTGGACCGTCTGCAGCCACGCGGCAATACTGATCAGGGCTTCGGGCGCGGCCACGTCGCTGCCGTCGGGCGCCAGCACCACTTCCGAGGGGCCGTCCAGGATCAGACCAAAGACCGGCATCGGCGCGCCGTGTGCCAGAACCTCGGTCGTGCCGTCAATCCGGGACAGCACGCGGGCCAGGGGGAACACACCATCATTGCGCGCGCTCAGACCAGTCAGATCGGCGGGTGGGATCGTTAGCACCTCGCTTAAGGGGCCATCGCCCGTGCCGCCCGTCCCGTGGCAGGACGCGCAGTGAAATCCGAACAGCGCCGCGCCTTCGTCCACATCTTCGGCCAGCGCGGGGGTCAGTGTCAGTAACAGGGCAAAAAGACTTCGAACCATCAGCTGTCTCCTTTTCAGGTCAAGTCTGACAGGTGGGGGCCGCGCGCACCTTGATCTGGCGCAATTGGCGTTAACCTTGCGCGAACCCGTGCGTGCGCGCTTCTGTACAATTGGGTAAATCCACCCTTTCGCAGCTGTACAAATTGCCACAAACCGCCGCGATGGCGGGTGTACAGAACACCAACGGTTAAACCAGCTTGCCGTTTTCCAAACGTACCGTGCGGTCCATGCGGGCCGCCAGGTCGGGGTTGTGGGTGGCAATCAATGCCGCCAGCCCGGTTTCGCGGACCAGCTCCATCAAGGCCGAAAACACGGTGTCCGAGGTGGCTGGATCCAGATTACCCGTCGGCTCGTCGGCCAGCAAAAGCTTGGGCTTGTTGGCCAGCGCGCGGCAAAAAGCGACCCGTTGCTGTTCGCCGCCCGACAAGGCCGCGGGCCGGTTCGCTGCACGCCCCTCAACGCCCACGCGGGCCAGCAATTCCATCGCATGCGCCCGCGCCGCGTCATCGGCAACACCGTTGGCCCATTGCGGTAGCATGACGTTTTCAAGGGCTGAAAATTCGGGCAGAAGATGATGGAATTGATACACGAAACCAACGTCTTGTCGCCGGACCCTTGTGCGATCCGCGTCGCCTTTGCGGGTCATGTCTACCCCGCCGATCAGGACCGTGCCCGCATCCGCGACGTCCAGCAATCCCGCGATGTGCAAAAGCGTCGACTTGCCCGCGCCCGAGGGCGCGACAAGGGCAGCGACCTGACCGCCTTGCAGCGACAAAGTCGCCTGATCCAGCACCGTCAACGCATTGGGTTTGCCCGCGTTATAGGTCTTGGAAATCCCATCAAGCTGTAACGCCTCACTCATAGCGCAGCGCCTCGACCGGGTTCATGCGTGCGGCCCGCCGCGCCGGGAACAGTGTGATGCCCCAGGACAGAACCAGCGACAGAGACACCGCGCTGAGCACGTCGTTCAGCTCGAGCTGTGCGGGCAACCGGTAAATCCCCCGCACCGATGCATCCCAAACGCCGCCCCCCGATGCGCCATTAACAAAGGCCAGTATCTGGTCGAAATATATAGCAAAAAGACAGCCGACAATAACGCCAAGCAGTGTGCCAATCGTGCCGACAAGGGCACCCGTCAGGAAGAAAACGCGCATCACGGCCCCTTCCGTCAGGCCGATCGTGCGTAGGATCCCGATGTCGCGGCCTTTGTTTTTGACCAGCATGACAAGGCCGCTGATGATGTTCATCGAGGCGATCAGGACAAGCACGCTCATCAGCACAAACATTACCGTGTCTTCGACCTCAAGCGCGCGCAAGAATCCGCCCGCGCGCTGCTTCCACGTCCAGGCAAGGCCACGCTCGCCCACGGCGGCAATCAGGTCGGACACCAGTTCATCAACGTTTTCAGGGTCTTCAACGATGACCTCCAACTCGTCCGCGACGCCCTCAGGCCCGCCTGTGTCACGGTTAAAAAACACCTGTGCTTCGGAAAATGGCAAATAGGCCCGGGTCAGGTCGATGTCATAGCGACCCGAGTTGAAGATATAGACCACGCGATACTCGTTGGTGCGTGTGCTGGTGCCGCCAAAGGGCAGACGAGCACCGTTTGGATTGATGATCTCAATCACGTCGCCCACACCGACCCGAAGCTCGCGCGCCGCGGCCTGCCCAATTGCGATGCCGGTGTCGAACGCATCCAGCGTGCCAAGCGCGGTTTCCGGGTTGGCGATGCCGGTGATGTCACGAAGGTCATCTTCGCGGATGCCGAAGACCTCCAAGCCAGTATTTTTCTGCTGGTGCACGCCCATGACCTGCCCTTTGATCAAGGGCGCGGCGCGCAGGACGCCAGGCACGTCGGTCAGGGCGGTGCTCCAACCTGCGTAATCTGAAATCGTGTTGGAAAAGTTGCCATTGGCGTCCGCTTCGCCGGCGGAATAGACCGTGACATGGGCATTTGCGCCAAGGATGGTCGAGACGAACTCGGCCCGAAATCCGGACCGCACCGCAAGTGTTATGATCAGCGCGGCAACGGCCAACATGATGCCGATGAGCGAGATCCAGGTCATGACACTGACACCGCCTTCGGCGCGTTTGGCGCGCAGATATCGCCACGCAATCAGGAACTCAAAGCGGGAAAAGGGCGCGGGATTGGCCATGACTGCTCCGGTTTTCTTCTAACTGGCCTGCGGGCCCGACAGGGTCAATGGCTTTCCGACAGCGGGCCGGCTGCGCGCCTTACGACTGAAGAAGGTGTGGCCGGATATCCTGACTGGCGGCGGCGTATATGTCGAGAAGATGGTCGAAGGTGATCCCCTCCTCTTGCAGGCGTGCCAGGTCATGCGCGCCGTCATGCACCTCCAGCACCGGGCGTTGGCTGGGATCGGTCACGACCAGATTACACGGCAACCAGTCATCGAACGGCATGCCTGGAAGCGCGTTCATCAGCCATGCAAAACACCCTTCGAACTGGTCCAGCGTGCCAGTCAGCTCTGCTTGGACATAGCGGTCGAAATTCGCCGCGTTGACACTGCCCCAAGGCCCATAGGCAAAGGTCTGATCGGTTCCAATGATCGGGATTGGCAAGACGCATCGGATGAACCTGTATTGCCCCCAACGGCACAGATCGGCGCTTAGCGTGTCGGTACCAACGGACAAAACCTCTTGTCCGGCTTCACTACGGTTGCCGTGGGGCCAGGGGTCGGGATGATCGTACCCAATGTCGAAGACGCCGTCGAACGCGCGTCCGCAACACGGGCATGGGCGTGAGGCGTCGTTAAACCGTATCCAACGCGGATCCTGTGCCAAATCCATGCGAATTCCCTCCCCACTCGGTGGTTGTAACATTCTTCACGCCCGACCGCATCGGGTTTCACATGGATGTCAGCCCTCTTTCACCCGCGTGCCCGACGCTCCATCTTTCGCTCATCGCTACTGAAGAGGAAAGACAAACCCATGCTGAGCCGCCGCACATTTCTTGTTGCCTCTGCTGCCCTTCCGGCGGCGACGCTTCTGACCCGACCTGCCGCCGCCGCCGAGCCGCCGGTCTATGCCACCAAAGGGATCGCCATAAACGGCCATGACCCCGTGGCCTATTTCACCGAAGGCAAACCAGTGCCGGGCGTCGACGCACACAGCTCGGCCTGGGAGGGCGCGACACTTCTGTTTGCAAGCGCGGACAACAAGGCCATGTTTGACACCGACCCCGCAAAGTTCGCACCGAAATACGGCGGCTACTGTGCCTATGCGGTCTCGAAAGGGTACATTGCCACGACGGACCCGGCGGCGTGGAGCATCCACGAAGACCGTCTTTACCTGAATTACTCACGCTCGGTGCGTGCGCTTTGGGCGGCGCGGAAGCGCCATCACATCACGCAAGCTGATGCAAACTGGCCTAGTGTCCTAAGTGCATAACCCGTGGAACGGCGTGCGTCGCTCTTTCCCCTCGGGGTGGCGCACGCCTATTCCGCAGCTTTCAGGGCAAAGCCCTTTTCAATTTGATCGGCCGGCGCGATCGGATACTCGCCCGAGAAGCAGGCATCGCAATAAGCTGGCTGGCGTGGATCACGCCCTTTGGCTTCCCCGACAGCGCGATAAAGACCGTCCAGCGAGATGAACTTCAAACTATCCACGCCCAGGTGTTCGCGCATTTCTTCTTCGCTCATTGTGGCGGCCAGAAGTTTCTCGCGCTGCGGCGTGTCGACGCCGTAAAAGCACGGCCAGGCCGTTGGCGGTGACGCAATCCTGAAATGAACCTCGGCAGCACCGGCATCCAGCACCATTTCCTTTATCTTACGGCTGGTGGTCCCGCGTACCACGCTGTCATCAACCAGAATGATCCGTTTGCCCTTGATCAGCGCCCGATTGACGTTGAGCTTCAGCCGCACGCCCATGTTCCGGATCTGCTCGGTCGGTTCGATAAAGGTCCGACCCATATACTGGTTGCGGATGATGCCCATGGCGTAGGGAATGCCGCTTTGCTGACTGTACCCGATCGCAGCCGGTGTGCCGCTGTCGGGCACTGGACAGACGAGGTCCGCGTCAACGGCAGCTTCCTTGGCCAACTCCGCGCCGATGGCTGACCGTGTCTCGTAAACCGATCGTCCGTTCAGCGTGCTATCTGGGCGCGAGAAGTAGACGTGTTCAAATATGCAGAACCGCGATGTCTGCTGGTCGAACGGACGGTGGCTGGCAACCTTGTCATGTTCGATCACGACCATCTCACCGGGCTCAACCTCGCGGACGAAATCGGCACCGATGATGTCCAGCGCGCAGGTCTCAGACGCCAGAGCCCAGCCTTCGTCGCCGATCCGGCCCAGAACAAGCGGGCGCACGCCGTGGGCATCACGTACGCCGATCAACTTGGTGCGCGTCATGGCGACGACGGAAAACGCGCCCTCGACCCGGCGCAGGGCATCTTTCATCCGTTCGGGCACGGTCTTCTGCAAGGATCGCGCCATCAGATGGATGATACATTCGCTGTCCGAACTGGACTGGAAGATCGAGCCACGCTCGATCAGTTCGCGCCGCAGGGCATCGGCATTCGTGATGTTACCGTTATGCGCAATCGCTGCGCCACCCATCGAGAACTCGCCAAAAAATGGCTGCACGTCGCGTATTTGTGTGTGGCCCTTCGACCCGGCCGTCGAATAGCGGACATGCCCAATCGCCAGGGAGCCGGGCAAACTGTCGATCACATCCTGCTTTGTGAAATTGTCGCGAACCAAGCCAAAGCGGCGCGCTGAATTGAACCCTTCTGTCGGTTCGTAGGACACAATCCCACCGGCTTCCTGCCCACGATGCTGAAGGGCGTGTAGGCCAAGGGCGACGAAATTGGCAGCTTCGGCCACGCCGGTTACGCCAAATATCCCACATTCCTCACGAAGCTTGTCGTCGTCGAACGGGTCGGTGGTCAACGCGCTGGGGGTATCGGGCATAAGGCAGGCTCGGATGACGACGGCACCGG
>JBCCCA010000028.1:0-22908 GCA_039033735.1 Pseudomonadota bacterium | reverse complement strand
TCGCGGCGGCCCCATCGGTAAGCTGCGCGACGGCGATGTCATCACGATTGACGCCATTAAGGGCGAGATCAGTGTAGGGTTGTCAGACGATGATCTTGCTGCCCGCGAATATGTCGCGCGCGAGACGATTTATAGCTCGGGTGCCCTCTGGAAATACGCGCAGCTTGTAGGCTCAACGCGGCTCGGTGCGGTCACGCATCCGGGTGCCAAGGACGAAAAACACATCTATGCCGATCTTTAGGATTGCACTCTTGCTGCTCGCAGGAGGCGCGCTGGCCGCCTGCAGCACGATCCAACCGCAAAGCCGCGACGCGCCCAGCCAGTTGTTGTTGGCGGATGGGACAATGATCTCGGGCGCGGACGGTTGGTGTATCGACCAGGCGACAACCCAGACAAGCGCCGAAACAACCGTGATTGTTCTGGGCAGCTGCGCGGCACTCGCAGGCGACCTGTTCCAACCGCAACCAAATGTGCCTGGGGTCGTGACGATATCGATCGAAGCCGAAGCGGGCGAGGTTCCTGGAAGCGAGGCACTGGAAGCCTTCTTCGTTTCGGAGGCGGGTCGGGCCGTTCTGGCTCGCAACGGTGAAGCCGACAGTGTGTCGATTATCACCACCCGCCACGAGGATGGCCTTCTCTACCTTCATGCCTCCGACGACAGTGTCGGGCCGAACGCCTCTAACGATATCTGGCGGGCGCTGTTCGATCTTGGCGGGCGGTTTGTCGCGGTTTCGTTCTATAGCCGTGACAGTGATGCGATAGAACCGGAAGATGGTCTGGCCACGCTTCTTGCGCAGGTTCAAGAACTTCAGGCCGCCAATCAGGGCTAAAGCGCCCATTTTCGTTGACATGAGTAAAATACCACCGTTGCCTGTGGCGCCGGGGCAGGGCTATGATCGCCGCAATAAAAAGACGGGCGGAAAATCTTGTTCGGGCTGTTAGACAAAGGAACCCTGCGGCGTTGGGATCGTGCGGCACGTACGGTCGGCGCGCTGAAACCGGGTGAGCTGAAGCGCCTACGCCAGCAGGCGCGCGCCCTAGGGCGTCGTTTGGATACCGTTTTACTTGTCGCAGAAGAACGGCTTTCGGGACCGCTGATCGGCGAAGCTGGTGTGCGCAGACCGATGCATTCCGACTGGGCCTGGCGGCCTGATCTGTGGCGTGGCCCGATCAAGCCCGTGGGGCATGCTATGGTGGCGTCGAAGACGCCTTTGGGTCGGGACGTCAAACTGTTCCACGACTGCACCCTGAGCGAACTATCGGCACGCCAAATGCGCAACGTGCGCGCCGAGGACATCGCGGCCTTCGGAGTGCGTATGGATGTCTTCAATTTTGACGGATCATTCCTGAGCCTTGTGATCGATTTTCCCAAGGACGGCACCGAGGGGCTGACACGGCGGCATATCGTTCGCCTTGAGATCCGCGTGACCACCGAAAAACCGCTTGAGATATTCGGGCGCATGAATGTACGCCACGGCCCCAATGTCGAACAGGTGGTGCGAGAGTTCGAGGGCTCGACCGGAGAGTTGTGGATCGAGTTCGATATGGCGGCAACACGCCTGAACGAAGCGCGGATCGAACGTGCGTGGCTTGACCTGATTTTCGAAGGCCCCCAAATGAACGCGATAACCTTGCATGATCTGACGCTGTCTCGGCGTCCGCGCGCAGAATTCTAGGAGTACCGTTCTGGCCGAGGTGACGATAACACGCATGCGATTGGTCGAGGGGGTCTGGGAAGGTCTCCTCTCGTCTCGTACGACATCCGTGCCGCGTCTTCTCGTGCGCCACAGGGATGAATTCGTTGGCGAACCCGAGACGACCGAGGCCGACGCCGCAACCGGCGAGCCCGGTCAGTGGTTCGTGCGCTTTCAGTTGCCGCTTGAACGATTGTCGGATGGGGTACAGACCTTCGTAATCGAAGACGCGGCAACCGGCGAAGCGCTGGCGCATGAAACCATCTTTGCCGGCGAAATGGTCGACGACGATATTCGCGCTGAAGTATCGTTGCTTCGGGCCGAGCTTGACCTGCTAAAGCGCGCGTTTCGACGGCACTGTTCCGAGACGTGACCTGACCTGGGCCTAGTGGTTCGTGTTCGCTGACATGATTTCGATCGTGGCAAAGCTGGCGCGCAAGATGATCTCCTGCGTCACAAGATAGGCGAAATTTTCCAGGCGTTCCCTCTCCTGCTCCGTCCAGTCCCGTGCATTCCGGTCGAATGCAACAAGCGCCCCGATCGGGGACATGTCTGGCCCAAGGACGGGCGCCGCCAACATCGCCGCCATTTTCAGCACCTTGGCTTCAATGGAATCAGCATAGCTTATCTTCAGATTGGGGACGTTGACCGTGACAAGGTCTTCCCGCAATTCGGGCAGGGCCGAAGTATAGATCGGGTATCGATTGCCTAGTTTGATCTGATGTGCAGCAGCGTGGACTAAAATCTCCCCACAGGTATCATCAAAGACGAAAAAAACCACACTTGTTGATTTCAGACTTTCCCACGCCGCTTCCGTTACAATCTTTGAAGCTTTAAGGGGAGGCCCTTCAAGCAGACCTAATTCTGTTAAATCGTAGCGCCGTTTGACGCGCGTATGTGCAAATCCCAATTGTCCAATCCCGTATCAACAAAAATCTCGCGTCATAAAATAGTTTCAGTCAGCCCGAACGCCGTTGAATTCTTGCCCTCGCGCTCGCCCACATGGCGTAAACTCTTTAATTTGTTCGGAGCACCCACATGCCCCTCAGTCTTAGCTTTTCGACAATATAAATCGTTTGTCGCAATAGCCACATTCAACCCAACCGACCGTTTCGTCGATCGACAACCAAACTCGGGGGTGTCCCAACGCCCCACCGCCACCATCGCAGCTCACGCGCATCGTCGTGACCACTTCAGTTTCTGGCGGCTGAATTTCCTTTTGGCTGTTCATTCCTGACCTCTTCACGTTTCCGTATAAACTATGCGCGCGTCAAAAAAAAGCGTTGTGACTATTCTGCGGGTTGAAGCATGCGACCAAGGTTGCGTCCGCCCAAGATATGCATGTGAAAATGCGGAACCTCTTGAATGGCGTCTTCACCCGCGTTCGAGATAAGACGATATCCGTCGTTGGTATCGGGCGTAACGCCTATTTCCTGACAAATTGTGCCAAAAGTTCTCCAAAAGTCGACGATTTCGGCATCACTGGCCTCGTTCGCAAAGTGGTCGGCGGTTACGTACGCGCCCTTTGGAATCACTAGCACATGCTGTGGCGCTTGCGGGTAAATATCCGCAAATGCCAGCGTATGCGTGGATTCCTTTACGGTCCTATTGGGAATTTCCCCGCGCAAGATTTTCGCAAAGATATTCTGGTCGTCATAGGCGTAAGCCATGGCAATCCTCAGTCGACAAACAGGTATGCGGTTTCAGCAATCTCTCTGGCCTTGTTTGCGTCGATTCCAAGGAACTGCGCAAGCGGCTCGGCGTTTTCTTCGGGAGTGGATTTCTCGCGAATGCGATAAAACTCGGGAAAGTTCTCATCACGGATCAACTCACTTTCCCGAAAGACATCGTTGCGGATCGTTGGAAGCAGCGTCGCGAAGGTTTCCGGGCCGGTATGTTCACCGGCAAGCCCGACCCGTTTTGCATGCCCTTGCAGGTAGCTGTCGGTATAGTTGCAGTCGATTTCCAACAGCCGCGTTTCGCTTCGATCCATGTAAAAGTCGCGAAACAGTTCAAGGTTTGACGGGTCCAGGCAAATCAGTAGGCGATCGGTCTCGAAATAGTCGAACAACATGCGCATCAGGGCGCGTCGGTGCCGCGTCCGTTTCGCAAGACTGGCTTGAATGCCGCCCAGATCGGGCAGAGCGGTTTCTTCTTCATCAAACAGGTATTCGATCGAAGGTAAGTTCGACACAGAGCCGACGCGGTCCAACAAACGCTTTGCCACATGCCACTTTTTGCATGTGACAATTAAAAGCGAGCGTTCGCGCCCTATAGTCGAGTCTTTTTCCCAGAACCGTGGGGCAAATCGTTCTCCAATCCGGCCGCGACCGGTCAGGAACTTGAACAGGCGCGGACCTTCGTCCGAGGTCTGGAACATCATGCCGGTTCGCGAGTAAAGCGCGCCAAGCCGTTCCTTCAGCAGGGATGCTTCCGGGCTTATCTTGCGGGCAAACAGAAAGTCTTGCGCCAGAAGCAAATCGTAATGGTCGTTATAGAAGGTCACGGGCATTCCGTAGTCGGTAAACATCAGGAAGGTTAGCGTCCGGTTCTCGATCTCGGTCTCAGGGACAAGATGGCGTACCAGGGTTTGAAAGAAAGTCTCGTCCGGGATCCAAGTGGTCTGGAAAAAGCGAATGATATCGGGACGCTGATCTATCATCTCCATGATCGCCTCAACGGTCCGACGTCTCAGGCACCACCATTGGCTGCCGATCTTGATCTGAAGACCGTCCGGTAACTTCCGCGACAGACCAAGCGCGCGCTGAAGCTTGAAGGATGCGTAAAACAGCTTCGGCTGGGCCCGCTCATTGAACCAATGACGATAGATCAACCGCTCTTCCTTGAAGCCCGTCTTGATCCAGTCGTCTTCATGAAAGTCAAAACTCTCTATGAAGTCGGCGTCTCGGTCTTCGATAAAGGCATGGGTGTGTTCGGCGGTCTTGATTGGCATGCAGTCGCCCGACACCATGTAGAAATGTGTGGCTTTCGGAAATGCGTCTAGTGCGGCGTTCAATGCAGACAGAGTAGCCGCCACCAAGCTCCATTCGCCCCAACCGCATTTCAAACGACGCTTTGCGAAAACCACGTTCGGGTTGTCGTCCAGTGCGGCCCGCAGTTGGTCATAGGCAGGGCGCGGCGCATTCGCATCGAAGTGGATCGCCACAACATCTCCGGGCGCGGTCAATTGCTTGGCCTGCGCTATGATTGCGTCCACGTCTTTGTGGCACAAAAGAATGTAGGCGATCTGGCCCACCCGTCGTCAACCTGCCTGCTTACTGCCTTGGAGATGGAATCTAACGTTTGCCGAGGATTGAAGAAACCTGCAAAGTTTGCTTTTTTCGGCGCGGTAAGCGTCTCTGCTCGTTTTTGGTAGAGCTGAACGGAAAGGTCTTCGCTTTATGGGTTTCCCCGGGACTTGGATGACACTTAGCGAAAGCATGGTGTATCGTGTTGTCCCGAAATGCGCCTGCTCGTCGATCGGTCAGATTATGTACTACTCGGATCACGGCCAATTCTACGATGGTGACATCCACGATGCGCAGGAAGGTCTTCACAAATGGGCATTGGATCACAGTCACTCGCCGATCACGCAGAATGTGCGTGACAAGGGCACGTACTCCTTCACCTGTGTCCGCAATCCTTACGCGCGTATCCTGTCATCGTTTTTCGACAAGATTTGTAGCGTGCAGCGAAACGGGCAGCGGTATCGCGGCAACCTGATCCCGCAGCTGTCCCAACAATACGGGATTAATGTCGAAGGCGAGTTCGATCAGATTGCGATGTTTCGGCGCTTTCTGCTCTTTGCGCGCGACACCATTCGGTTTCGCAAACCGATGGACCCAGACATTCACTGGTCGGCCATGTCGGGTCACATCTCGACGTTCATCGTCAATGGCGGCCACTATGATCGCATCTTCTGGACCGAGCGATTCAATGACGGCATGCAGGGTGTGCTTGATCAGGTCGAAGTCAACGTTCCCGTCAGCCTAAAGGATATGCCACGGTTCAATGAAAGCCAGGGGAACGGGCCCAAACGCATTCATCCGGTGGACGACTTTTTCGACGATTTGTCGATGCATCTGATCTATGAAATTTATAAGCGGGACTTCGAACTGTTCCGCTATGATTTCGAGAATCCGGGCAATCCCAACCCTGTCGGCGACATCGATCTGGAAGAAGTACACAGGAAACTTGGCGAATAACGGCCGCGCGAATCGCTAGCTTAGCCGCAGCGCAGCATTGTGGCCGTGTTGTGCAATCCAGTGGCACACAGGCTTTGATGTGCAAGTTTCTCCACCGAATTCAGCGTATTAGTGCCAGTTTTCCCCATTATTTTCACGCTTGATGTGTTCCGAAAGGTTGCGCTTCAGCCTATAGTTCCTGACATCGAAAAGCATACAAAAGCATATATTGCGGGGGGAGAGATGATACGATCCGAACTGGTGCAGAAGATTGCCGATGAAAATCCTCATCTGTACCAACGCGATGTAGAGCGGATCGTCGCGACGATCTTCGACGAAATCATTGAAGCCATGGCCCGCGGTGATCGTGTGGAACTCCGCGGCTTCGGGGCGTTCTCGGTCAAACAGCGCGACGCGCGCGTTGGCCGCAACCCGCGCACAGGGGAAAGTGTTTCGGTTGACGAGAAGCACGTTCCCTTTTTCAAGACTGGAAAGCTTCTTCGTGACCGACTAAATACGAAGTGATGCTGCGCTTCATAAAGTACATCGTTCTATTTGTTATTGCCGTCGCCCTTATCGTAGTGGCGATGGCAAACCGTGGTCCCATGACCTTGCGGCTTCTGCCCGAAGGATTGATGAGCGCCGAGCGTGCCGAAGCGCTTGGCCTTGCAATGACGCTGACCATGCCGGGCTTCCTGATGGTGCTCTGCATCTTTTTTACCGGCCTGCTCTTCGGGTTCATCTGGGAGTGGCTGCGCGAGGCAAAGCACAGGTCCACGGCAAAGGTCGAACGTCGGGAACGTGAGCGGCTTGAGAAAGAAGTCAACAAAGTCGCACCACCGGCAAAGACCGGCGACGACGTGCTTGCCATTCTAGACGGGCGCTGATCGCGCGAGATGTCTGACATTCGCGTCAAGATTTGCGGGCTCAAGACCCGTGATGCCGTCACGGCCGCTGTCGAGGCAGGCGCGGCCTATCTTGGGTTCAATTTCGTGACCCGTTCCAAACGACATGTGGACATCAACACGGCAACTGATCTTGCGGTTGATGTGCCCCCCGGCGTCGCCAAGGTCGCGTTGGTCCTTAATGCTGACGATGGCACGTTGGACGCGATCACCACGGCCGTTCCACTGGATATCCTGCAACTTCACGGGGACGAGCCGCCCGAACGTGTGGCCCAGGTCAAGGAGCGGTATGGGTTGCCCGTGATGAAGGCAGTCGGCATTGCGGATGTGGCCGACCTTCAGGCGCTGGATCAATACAGTCAGGTGGCTGACCTGCTTCTGGTCGACACGAAACCACCGAAAGAGGGTGATCTGCCAGGCGGGACGGGCCTGAGTTTTGACTGGCGCTTGATTTCGAACCGCCGCTGGGAGGTGCCCTGGATGCTGGCGGGCGGCCTAACTCCCGATACAGTTGCGCAGGCGATTGACCTGACGGGGGCACGGCAGGTGGATGTCGCGTCCGGCGTGGAGGACGCCTCGGGTGAGAAGGACGCCCGTTTGATCCGCGCCTTTATCGACGCCACATGACCGTCGCCTTCCGCGAGGCGACGGGAGAGGATGTCTTCGCAATCGTTGCACTCTTGGCCGATGACGTGCTTGGACAAACGCGCGAGCAGGCTGACATGCCCGTATACTTGGCCGCCTTTGCGCGCATGGACAGGGAGGGTAATAACAAACAGATTGTCGGTGTTCGGGATGACATCATTGTCGCCTGCTACCAGCTTACGATCATCACAGGCCTTTCACTGACGGCCAGCACGCGGGCCCAGCTGGAAGGGGTGCGCGTCGCTTCCGACCTTCGAGGGCAGGGCATTGGCGCGCTCTTGCTTGAGGATGCCGAGGCAAGGTCGGCTGCCGCAGGTGCCAAGATGATGCAACTCACCATGAACCGGACACGCCACGACAGCCACCGGTTCTATAAGTCCCACGGTTTCGAGCCGAGCCATGTCGGATTCAAGAAGTGGCTGACCTAACGGCCACTACCGTCCAAAAATCTCATCCAGAACATTCAAAATGACCCGCTCGACGGCGTTGTCCGCACCTGACTGGCGTTGTCGTTGCCGCTGCGACTGAGGCGCCTGTGCCACGCCATCGGGCACCATCATCGGCAAGGGCCGGACCGGCAAATCGGCATGGATCAATGACATGGTTTCCTTCCAGACCTCGGCTGGCAACCCACCACCGGTCACGCCGGTGAGCGGTGTGTTGTCGTCGTAACCGATCCAGACGCCCGCCACGTAATCGGCGGTAAACCCGATGAACCACGCGTCGCGCGCAGCCTGCGTGGTGCCCGACTTGCCCGCAGCGGGTCGGCCGCCCGGCAACTGCGCACGCGTGCTGGTGCCCCGCTCGATGACCTGCGTCATCATATAAACCAACTGTTCGGCGGCAGGCGTCGTGATGACCCGCTCGCCAATCCCGCCTTCCTGTTCCAGAAGCGGTTGTTCCTCGCCCTTCAACTTCAGCTCGATCAACCCATAGGATTGCACTGAAGACCCGCCATTCAGGATGCCAGCATAAGCGGCGGTCATCTCCAGCAGCGTGGATTCGGATGTGCCAAGCGCCAAGGCAGGACCAACGGCCAAGTCGCTTTCAATGCCGAAATCGGTTGCGATGTTCACGACGGCTTCCCGCCCGACGCGGTCAAACACTTTCACTGCCGGAATGTTCAAGGATCGCGCGAGGGCTTCGGTCAGCGTGACCGTGCCGCGAAAGTCGTTGGTGTAGTTTTGTGGGCACCATTCGCCCGACCCTGGCACATCCCAGCAGGTGGGTTCGTCATTCACAGTTGTGTTGGGTGAAAACCCAAGATCAAGCGCTGCTGCATAGACAAACGGCTTGAAGGCCGATCCGGTTTGCCGCTTGGCCTGAATGGCGCGGTTGAACTGCCCTGCGACACCACGGAACTTGCGCCCGCCCACCATCGCACGCACAGCGCCGTCCGCGCTCATCACGACAATGGCGGCTTGTGCTTCCGAGCCGGGTTTTACCTTTGTTTCAAAGACGAACTGCAAGGCTTCTTCAGCCGAGGTCTGGATGTTTTGGTCGAAGGTCGTGCGCACGATGACGTCTTCTGTTGTGGATTCAGTCAGGAATGCGGGGCCCTGATCCATGACCCAATCTGCGAAATATCCGCCCGCGCGCGCCTCTGCGGCCTGGCTCAAGATCGCCGGGTTGGCCTTGGCGACGGCTTCATCTTCGGGTGACAGGAACCCCTGGTCGCCCATAAGCCCAAGGATCAGATTGGCCCGGTCTTGGCTTCTTTGCAGGTTGGCGGTCGGCGCAAAGCGCGAGGGCGCCACCAGAAGACCTGCCAACATCGCAGCTTCCGAAGGCAAAAGTTCGTTCGCCGAGATGCCAAAATAACGTTGTGACGCTGCTTCGAACCCGCGAGCCCCTGCGCCCAGATACGCCCGGTTCAGATAGATCGTCAGGATCTCATCCTTCGAATAGCGAACTTCCATTGCCAGCGAATAAAGTGCCTCCTTGATCTTCCGGGTCAGCGTTGTGCGGCGGCAATCGGCCTCGTACTCGGCTTCACTCATTGCGCCGTCGGGGTCGAACGGCACACCCAGACACAGAAGTTTTGCTGTTTGTTGCGTAATCGTCGATCCGCCGTGGCCGGACAGGGGGCCACGGCCTTCGCGCAGGTTGATCCGCACTGCGCTGGCGATCCCACGAGGCGAGATGCCGAAATGGCGGTAAAACCGTTTGTCTTCTGTGGCGAGGATGGCGTTTTTCAGGTGGGGCGATACGGTTTCAGCAGTGATCTGGCCGCCGAATTGCTGACCGCGCCACGCATAAACCTGCCCTTCGCGATCCAGAAGCGTGACTGACCCGCGTGAACGGCCGTCCAGTAACGCGCTGGCTGGCGGCAATGCGGCTGTGAAGTAAAGAACAGCGGCAGCAATTGAGATTGCCGCCAATGCGCCAACGCGCCAGCCAATGCCCCAAACCAGCCGAATGATCGAGCGCAGGGCCCAGACGATCGGATTGCGCGACGTTGCCCTTTTTGCGCGCGGCTTTCGCGTTGTCTTTTTTCGCGGTTTCGCCGGCTTGGCCGGGCTACGTTTTTCGGCCACCAGAGGGGGGCGTTTGCTGTTCGGGCCACTCATTTTGCGACGGTCCATTTATCCTGCCTCGGCGCAGGATACGCGCTTCGTGATCAGAAGTGGAGCGGCATTCCTGCACAGATTATCGAGAATTTCGCGATTCATGTTTGATTAAAATTTATGCAAACAACAGCAACTGTGCAAAAATTATGCAAAGTAAGAACCGAATCCTGCCAGATGCCTTGGTCAACTTCTTGTTAAACGGCTGTTTTGCCCTCTTTCTCGCCCCACGAACAGCGGCGCGGTGGGCGCCGTGATAGTGGAAGGGTATCCATGAAACTCGTCATCGCAGCGATCAAGCCGTTCAAACTCGAAGAGGTGCGCGAAGCGCTCACGTCGATCGGGGTCCGCGGCATGATGGTCACCGAGATCAAGGGGTTCGGCTCACAGTCCGGCCATACCGAGATCTATCGCGGCGCGGAGTACGCCGTGAACTTCGTGCCAAAAGTGAAACTGGAAATCGTGGTCGCCGACTCGATGGTCGACCAGGTGGTCGAAACCGTCTCGACCACTGCCAAGACCGATAAAATCGGTGACGGCAAGATTTTCGTTCTCGACGTGTCGAGCGCGTTGCGCGTTCGCACCGGCGAAACCAATGAAGACGCGATCTGATCCGTCGGGAAATAGGGACATATCACTAATGAAACTAACGAAACTCCTCCCGGTCGCGGGCTTGGGCTTGGCCCTGCCGACCATGGCGATGGCGCAGGATGCTGCGCCGGATATTCAACCGTATATCTTCACGACGCTGCTGTTCCTTGTGGGCGGCTTCTTGGTGTTCTGGATGGCAGCGGGTTTTGCAATGCTTGAAGCGGGTCTTGTTCGCTCCAAGAACGTGACGATGCAGCTGACTAAAAACATCGCGCTCTTCTCGATTGCGTCGATCATGTACTGGCTGGTTGGTTTCAACCTGATGTACCCGGGCGATTTTAACGGCTATTTCGCGCCGAATTTTGTGCCGACAGTGCTTGAACCTGTTGGCCTTGCCGCAGAAGACGCAGCGCTTGACTATGCGTCTGTCGGTTCGGACTTCTTTTTCCAGCTGATGTTCGTTGCAGCAACTGCGTCGATCGTGTCAGGCGTTTTAGCCGAGCGGATCAAGCTTTGGCCTTTTTTGATCTTTGTCGTGGTCCTGACGGGCATCATGTACCCGATCTCGGGTTCGTGGCAGTGGGGCGGCGGCTGGCTGTCTGAAGCTGGCTTCTCGGACTTCGCCGGTTCGACCATCGTACACTCGGTCGGTGGCTGGGCGGCACTTGCGGGTGCCATCATCCTTGGGCCGCGCCTTGGCAAGTACAAGGACGGTATGGTTCATCCGATGCCGGGTTCGAACCTAGCACTTGCGACACTGGGGACGTTTATCCTTTGGCTTGGCTGGTTTGGCTTCAACGGCGGTTCGCAGTTGGCAGCTGGTACTGTCGGTGACATCACTGACGTGTCGCGCATCTTTGCCAACACCAACATGGCCGCGGCGTCAGGTGCTGTGGCAGCGCTGATCCTGACGCAGGTGATGTACAGCAAGGTTGACCTGACCATGGTGCTGAACGGATGTTTGGCGGGCCTCGTGTCGATCACGGCCGAGCCGCTTGCGCCGTCGCTGTTTGGCGCGCTTTGGATTGGAGCCATCGGCGGTGTGATTGTCGTCTTCGCTGTTCCGATGCTGGACAAGTTCAAGATCGATGACGTTGTCGGTGCCATCCCGGTCCACCTCTTTGCAGGTATCTGGGGCACGATTGCTGTGATCTTCTACAATGGAGACGCGAGCCTTATGACACAGCTGACCGGTATCGTCGCCTATGGTGTCTTCACCTTTGTGGTGTCGCTGGTTGTCTGGATCATTCTGAAGGGCGTGGTTGGTATCCGGGTCAGTGAAGAAGCCGAAATCAACGGCCTTGATACGTCCGAACTGGGCATGGAAGCCTATCCGGATTTCTCGAAAGGCTGATTGTTGTTTTAGCTTTGCCAACGGCCCGGGCACACCGAGTGCCCGGGCTTTTTCATGCGACCTCGGCGGCTTGTTGGGTGAGAGCTTTCAAAAGGTCGTCTTGTGCCATTGGTTTAAAGAAGAAAAAGCCCTGCACATAACGGCAGCCAAGCGCCTCAAGAACCGAAACGTCGATAGCAGACTCGATGCCTTCGGCCACGATGTCCACATTCAGTTCATTGCCCAACGCGACTAGCATCCGCACGATGCCCTTGGCGGTGTTGCTGGCATGCACGCCATCGGCAAAGGATTTGTCAATTTTCAAGGTCTTGATCGGCAGCAGTTGCAGGTGTCCCAGGTTGGAATAACCCGTGCCAAAATCATCGACCGAAATGCCAAGGCCCAGCTGCCGTAGCCGTTCCAGATTCGTCTCGGTCATTGCGTTTTTCGAAACCAGAGCAGACTCAGTCAGTTCAAGTTTGATGCAGTCTGGCGCCAAGTCGTACTGGTCTAGGACATTGGCCAGGAAATCCACGAAGTCATGACGCGCCAGATCTCGTGCTGAAATGTTGATCGATGCAAACAAGTCGCGCCCGAGCGTGTCGCGGCTCAGGCGCAGCGTCCGGCAAGCCTCGACTATGGCGATGACAGTAATGTTCCAGATCGCAGATATATCTTCGGCGATGGCGATAAAGTGGTCAGGACGCATCGGCCCGTTTTCGGGATGGGTCCAGCGCATCAACGCCTCGAACCCCGCGATTTGCCCGCTCGAAACCTCGACAATAGGCTGATAAACGACGTGAAATTCCCCCCGTTCCAGTCCGACCGTCAGATCATGTTCTGTTTGTAGACGTTGAATGACCTTATGGATCTCGGAGTGATTTTCGCCCTGCTGAATCACAAGGTGGCTTTCGCTGTTATAGAGGGCTTCGACAAAGCTGATCGTCGTGTTGATGCAGGCAGATAGGACGGGGTCCAGTGAGTCGAACTGGCGTAAGATGCGATCAGCCGGAATGCGGAATAGGGTGCATGCTGTTTCCGCCTTAGCCGTGACGGCGCGCTCCTTGCCCAAGATGATCGAGGATTCCCCAACCAGTGATCCGGCGCCCCGACGATCAATCAGCTTCGTCGTGCCTGTGTCTGTGCGATACAACCCAACCTCGCCTTCAGCCACCAAGAATGCGCAATCATTCCGGTCGCCTTGCTGGTAAAGAATGTCGCCTGGGTTCAAAGTGTGTTGCATGCGCAGTGTTCAAGGCCGTGAGGTGGCGGCAGCTTGCAGTTTTGCTATGAACAGACCCTGAAGATGGCTGTGGTTTTTGACTAAGGTTGTAACGGTTCACGGCACTCATGAAAAAAGCCTGCTCTTCCCTGGGAAAAGCAGGCTTCTTGTGGCTTCAGCGGTTGCCGAGCATCTGGCACATTATCCGGCGACAAGGCCCATTTGTTCAAGCCGCAGCAAGACCTGGTGGGCGCAGTGGTCAACCTCGACATTTTCGGTTTCAACCCGCAATTCGGGGCTCTCGGGCACGTCATATGGGTCCGAGATGCCCGTGAATTCCTTGATCTTCCCCTCGCGTGCCAACTTGTACAGACCCTTGCGGTCACGACGCTCGCACTCTTCGATGGTCGTTGCGACATGCACCTCAACAAAGGCCCCAAAGGCTTCGATGTCCTCGCGCACCGCGCGCCGTGTTGTGGCGTAAGGGGCGATCGGGGCACAAATCGCGATCCCGCCGTTCTTGGTGATTTCGCTTGCGACATAGCCGATGCGGCGGATGTTCAGGTCGCGGTGCTCTTTCGAGAAGCCAAGTTCAGACGACAGGTTCTTTCGGACGATATCCCCATCAAGTAGCGTGACAGGGCGCCCGCCCATCTCCATCAGTTTTACCATCAGTGCGTTTGCAATGGTCGATTTGCCCGAGCCTGAGAAGCCGGTAAAGAAGACAGTGAAACCTTGCTGGGCCCGGGGCGGATACCGGCGACGTAGTTCCGTTACGACCTCCGGGAATGAGAACCACTCGGGTATCTCAAGACCTTCGCGCAATCGGCGGCGCAGCTCGGTGCCAGAGATGTTAAGCACGGTCGCATCTTTCTCGACTTCGTCCGCGGGCTGGTACTCGGCGCGTTCCTGAACATAAACCATGTGTTTAAAGTCGACCATTTCAATGCCGATTTCGTCCTCATGCGCGCGGAACAAATCCTGCGCGTCATAGGGCCCATAAAAGTCCTCGCCTTTCGAATTGTTGCCAGGTCCCGCGTGGTCACGGCCGATGATGATGTGGGTACAGCCGTGGTTCTTGCGGACCAGACCGTGCCAGACGGCTTCGCGCGGACCCGCCATGCGCATGGCCAGGTTCAACAGGCTCATCGTGGTGGTCGAAGCTGGATACTTGTCCAACACGGCCTCATAACAGCGCACACGTGTGAAGTGATCGACGTCGCCCGGTTTGGTCAGGCCCACAACAGGATGGATCAGAAGGTTGGCAGCCGCATCCTTGGCCGCACGGAACGTCAGTTCCTGATGCGCCCGGTGCAACGGATTGCGGGTCTGGAAAGCAACGATCTTGCGCCAGCCCAGCTTGCGGAAATAGGCGCGCAATTCGTTAGGTGTGTCGCGACGCATTTTGAAGTCATAGTGAACGGGAGGTTGAATGCCGGTCACAGGGCCGCCGAGATACACGGGGCCTGCCGTGTTGTGCAGATAGTTGACGGCGGGGTGCGCATCGTCGTCGGCGCCAAAGACTTTCTCGGCCTCGCGCGATTTGTCAGGTGTCCAGCGGTCGGTCACGGTGAGGGTCCCGAGGATGACACCTTCCTGATCGCGCAGCGCAATGTCTTGGCCCAACTCAAGGCTGTCGGCGAACTCCTGGCCTACATCGAGTGTGATTGGCATTGGCCAAAGCGAGCCGTCTTCCAGGCGCATGTTCTCAACCACGCCATCATAGTCGGCTTCGCTCATGAAGCCTTTCAGTGGGTTGAATCCGCCATTCATCAAAAGCTCAAGGTCGCAAATCTGCCGCGGGGTCAGATCCCAGCTTTTCAGCTCGGCTGCTTCTTTCTTTAGCTTTTGAGCGCTTTCGTACGAGACATAGAGCTCGGGGATGGGGGTGTGGTTGGAAACTTGCATGGCAGTTAATCCTTGGGATTTGGAAACAGAAGACTGCGCCCCACCGGTCAATTCGGCGTGCAGCGCATCATATTCGGCGCGCTTTCGCGCGAGAAAGCTGTCGACAAGGCGGGCTTTCATGGCAGCGCCTTTCGTCGTCAGCCCGTAGGCATAGCGCTGGCGGCGGTCGGGACCTGGACGGTCCGCAATCGCAATAAGTCCCGCTTCGACGGCGGATTTGAGCAGAACATTCAGATGACCTAGCGACACGCCAAGGGCTGCCGCCGTTGTGCGTTGCGAAGCGTCTGGTGCCGCATCAAGCTGGCGCAGCAAACGAAAGAGCGAGACGTCTTCGTCCGTCATTTCTTTTGTATCGGAGGTGGCCATAACTCAGGCGACTCATTATTTGTTCACGCGTGAACACATACCGTCTGGGGCAGATAAGAAAAGCTGAAAATTGGGATGCTGCCATCTGCAAACGCGGTCCCGTGGCGCTTTTGTCACGGGGGTGGCCGCTACACCCTTACGGCGCGGTGCGTGACCACAGTATTGCCGAAATTCTTTGGTCGCTGAGGTGCAGCAGAATTTGAAGGAAAGCCCATTCTCATGAAAAAAGCGATTGTGATCATGGCCATGCTGCCGCTTCTTGCCGCCTGTGGCGGTGGTCAGGACAGCGAATGGAAAGCCCAGAATCGGGCCAGTCTGAACGCAGCGGTCTTCCCCGACCCGGCCGATCGACAGGGTATTTTCCTTGTCTTCCCGCTGGAAAGTGGCGGCGTTAACCGCATTGCGATGACGACATGGTTCAGCAGCGAGGTGTCGCGGGCGGAAGTCGCCAATCGCATCCTGGCGTTCTGCAAACGCGAGGACCCGAGTTTCACGCGGCTTGGCGTTAGACGCGACAGCGGACCCGGGACCCGAACGCTTTACACGGGCGAGACGAAGGCGACTTATTCCGTCACCTACGAATGCCTCACCTAAGGGCTATTCGGCGGCGATGTCCGCATCCATGTCATGTTCGGCCAGAAAGCGCTCGGCTTCGAGCGCGGCCATGCAGCCCATGCCAGCGGATGTCACGGCTTGGCGATAGACATGGTCGGTGATGTCGCCTGCGGCAAAGACACCGGGAATGGACGTGGCCGTGCTGTCAGGCTTGGTCACGACATACCCGCCCGAATGCAGCTCAAGCGTGTCTTTCACAAGCGCGTTGGCAGGCGCATGTCCAATCGCGACAAAGACTCCTTTGCAGGCAATCTCTTTCGTCTCGCCTGATTTAGCATGCTTGACGCGGACGCCTTCGACACCTTTGGGATCGGTTGCGCCCAGCACCTCGTCCAACTGGTGATCCCACAGAAGCTCGACCTTGGGATTGTTGAACAGGCGATGCTGAAGGATCTTCTCGGCCCGAAGTTCGTCCCGCCTATGGATCAGTGTCACCTTGCTGGCAAAGTTCGTCAGAAACAGCGCTTCTTCGACAGCTGTATTGCCGCCCCCGATAACGACCACTTCTTGTCCGCGATAAAAAAACCCGTCGCACGTCGCGCAGGCCGACACGCCAAACCCCTTGAACGTTTCCTCGGACGGAATGCCAAGCCATTTGGCCTGAGCCCCTGTGGCCAGGATCACAGCGTCTGCGGTATAGGTCGTGCCGCCGTCTCCGGCGGCGGTGAACGGACGTTTCGTCAGATCAAGGCTGTTGATGTGATCCGAAATAATCTCGGTGCCGACGGCGCGCGCGTGCTCCTCCATCTGAACCATGAGATCGGGCCCCTGGATTTCCGTCTCGCCCGGCCAATTTTCAACCTCGGTCGTGATTGTCAATTGCCCGCCCGGCTGGATGCCCTGAACCAGAAGTGGCTCAAGCATCGCACGGCTGGCATAGACGGCTGCAGTGTATCCGGCGGGGCCGGAACCAATGATCAGAACGCGTGTGTGGCGGGTGTCGGACATGGGTGGCAGCTCCTTTCGCGCAGGACCGCATATAGGCAAGGTTCAGGGCAGGGTGCAAGGCAGCGGACCACCGGCTTCACGGGGCCGCGATTTCGACCTATGACAAGCTGCTCGACATGGGTCGTCAACAGTCAGCGTGAAGCCGTGCCGTCAAAGGTCGTGCCGCGCATGAATACGACAGAACTGCTTCGCAATTCTTGCGCAATGTTGAAATATTATTGCGCAAGCTGCACCGGTCGCGTATCTTTTCGCAAAGGGAAGGGAACCTATGGCCAGTCACAAACTCGATGCAATCGACCGAAAGATTCTTAGTGAACTTCAGGCCGATGGCCGGATGACGAATGTTGAGCTTGCCAGTCGGGTCGGGATTTCGGCACCGCCGTGTTTGCGCCGGGTTCGCGCACTTGAAGAGCACGGTTTTATTCGCGGATATCACGCTGCGGTCGACGCACGCGAGTTGGGATTTGAAGTGCAAGTCTTTGCCATGGTTGGGCTGCAAAGCCAGGCCGAGGTGGACCTTTCAGCATTTGAAGCGCGCTGCCGCAACTGGCCACTGGTCCGGGAGTGCCACATGCTGAACGGCGAGGTGGACTTTATCCTGAAATGCGTCGCGCCCGATTTGTCCACTTTTCAGTCATTCCTGACGGAACAACTGACTGCCGCGCCGAATGTCATCAGCGTAAAAACCTCCCTGGTGATAAGGGTCGCCAAGGATGACCCCGGCGTCCCTTTCGATGTCATGGAAGAAAGGATTGCTCAGATTGCGTGAGCGTTCCGCTTAGCCGAGCATACCCAAGAGTTCATCTTCGCTGATCCGCGGCATCTCAAGCCGACCGAAGTCGCGCACACTGTTGAGATGCGGGAAGAACTGCATAAAGACAGCCAGCATTTCCTCGGGCAGGGAAATTGGAGTTTCGGGGCCGGGATGGAAGGTTTCGACCTCAAGTCCGCCGGCCAGAATGGTTTCATGTCGCTCGCAGGCCAAATGATACACACGGGTCGGGGAAACCGGCGTCACTTCGACGACCGAATGGCCGTCGGCCTGGAAGGATAGGGGCACAAGCGCGCGATCCGACCCCATCGAAGCGCGAAGCTTGGGGTCGCGGTCGATTCGACGGGCGCCGGGTCCAAAGGTCTGGTCCTGTACTGGGCGGCCAAGGCCAAAGGCGTCGGGCATCACGCGATACAGCTTGGGCTCGTCGCCCAAGGCGGGCGCGCCTGGCACAAGCGTGATCGCACCTTTCCACAGCAGCCGCGAATGGGTGCCACTGGCGCTTTCCAGCATCATGCCGGGGCACAGATCTTCGACGGCAACCGGTCCTTCGCTGGTCTGGATCAGTGCGCCATGGGTAAATGCGTTGAAAGCCGCTTCAAAGGCTGGCAGCGCGGGTGCGGCAGTAATCATGGATTGGATCATGCCGTCTTCCAGCCACTCGATCTCGAAACGCCGGGTGACCCGCGACTTGGGGCGTGCCACGATGCCAGTGCTGACAGGGCGCGAGACCGGGCGCCGAACGGTCCAGGCCGGTTCGCTGACGCGGCGGGTAGAAATCTCCGGAAATGGGGGAAGCGTGGGCGAAGCGGTCATAATGGGTACACCTTCTGAACTGGAAAACCGAGCGGGCTGAACATAAAGCTCAGCACCGCGACACTTTGCGCTGCACATGCGCAAGCGGCAGGCGATCAATTTGCTTTGCGGCAGCGATGACACTTGTCATCCAGCGGGGTGTCATCCTCATCCGAATTCCTCAAACAAACCAACCAAATGCGAAGGGCAGCAGACCCCTTCGATCGGCAACAATCTGCCGATGCATTAGGGCAAGCTGATGACCAGATCGGGGAATTTTTAATGAATTGTCTTAGAGCTTGTGCAGAGAGGTCACAGGCAAATGACGGAAATCAGGCGGCCATAATCCGCTTCGCGCAGATGAACGCTGCGCCGATAGGAATAGAAGCGATCCGGGTCGCTATAAGTGCAATGCCCCAGCCAACCGGCCGATGCGACGCCCGCTGCCCGCAGTCTTGCTAACCCGTAGCCGACGAGATCGAAATGCAGGCGATCGCCCTCTCCGTTCGCGAAAAACCGCGCGTTTTCGGGGTTCTCCGCTTCAAACCGGTCAAAAAATTCGGGCCCGACCTCATAGGCGCGTTGGCTGATGGCCGGACCGATAGTCGCATGAATACTTGCGCGCGCAGCGCCAAGTCCTTCCATCGCGTCCAGCGTTGCTTCAAGCACACCATCAAGTGCGCCTTTCCACCCGGCATGGGCTGCGCCAACCACGAGGTTTGCGGCGTCGGCAAACAGAACAGGTTGGCAATCGGCTGTCAGAATGCCAAGGCAAAGGCCCGGTGTAGCGGTGACCATGGCGTCGGCATCCGCCGGGGTGTCCGGCACATTGCTCAGGACCACAGCGCGCGCCGAATGCGTTTGGTGGACCGTCGCGAGTTTTTCGGGCGGGCAGCCGAAACTGGCCGCAACCCGTTGCCGATTAATCAGGACCGTTTCACGTTGATCGCTTGAACCAAGTCCGCAATTCAGACCTGAGAAGACCCCGGATGAGGCGCCGCCAGACCGCGTGAAGAACCCGTGGCGGGCGGGAAGGTCATCGGTCGTGATAGGCGCGAGCGTCATGGAGCCTCAAATCCCGGGGGCACCGGAGTGCCGGTTTGATACAGAGCCATTGCTTTGAAGAGGGTTCCCATTTCTTGCGGGTGCGTCAAGCGGCGATGCGCCGCGATGTGGCTGTCGCTCGCCGCTCCGGTCAGCGATTGCGCAAGAGCTTGGGCGCGTGCTGTGATGCCAAGCCGTTCAAGTAACACGCCCTGTGGGATCAGCGCACTGTGCAGGGCGGGAGTGGCGGCCCGTGCCAGGGCCCCGAAATCCACATGGGCCGTGAGGTCTGCCTCCCCCGGCGTTTCCAACGCGCCGACCGTTTCGTGGTTTCGCACCGCCTGAAAACTGTCACCGCCCGAGCGCCAAGCGCCATAATCCAAGAGGAGCGCCGTGCCGCCCTCGCGGTCAATCCTTTCGCCCAATGCTGTGGCAAGACTTTCGCCCGGGGCGCAGGTTTCGACAATATCGCCCTCGATCGTGTCTTGCAGACGGTCAACGAGGAAGCCGGGTGGTAGCGGATCGGACAGGCCAAGGGCCAGTGCGCCTTGGCTCAGCCCGACGACGCGCTCGCGCCAACGCGTATCGAAGCGTTGAAATTGGCGGATCGGCAGGGCGTCGAAGAACTCGTTTGCGATCAGGTAAAGCGGGCCGTTGGGCAGCGTTGTGAGACTGTCGTGATGTGTCAGCGGGTGCGAGATCGCGGCGTCCTGTGCCGTGCGCAGGGTGGGAGAGGTCTCAACAAGGTGTAGATCAAGCGCCGTGTGGAAGCCGGGCACCGCGCGCGTCGCGCGCAGCATATCAGCCATCAAGGTCCCGCGCCCCGGGCCAAGCTCTGCCAGAATGAAAGGCGCGGGCGCACCGCGATCAATCCAGGCTTGCGCAAGGCAGAGGCCAAGTAACTCCCCAAACATCTGGCTGATCTCGGGTGCCGTGGTGAAATCGCCTGCCGCCCCGAGCGGATCTCGTGTGGTGTAGTAGCCATGTTCGGGATTGCCGAGACATTCGGCCATGTAGTCGGCCAAGGTCATGGGGCCTGTGGCTGCGATGCACTGTTTCAGGTGCGCCTCAAGCGGTGTCATCTGGCTCAATGTGCGCCTGCGGCGCGCGCGATGTTTTGCGATTTGCCACGCAAATCGCGAGGGTGGCGTATTTCTGACAAGATGAAGGTCATTTCCGCGCGCGGGCGACTGCAAAGATGAGAAGCCCGGCGGCGAGCATGGGCAGCGATAGAAGCTGGCCCATGGTGATACCTGCTTCGCCAAAGCGGATAATGTGGCCGATGGGGTTGTCGGGCGTGATGAATTGCGGATCGGCCTGTCGGAAATACTCGACGATGAACCGGGATAGGCCGTATCCGGCAAGGAATGTGCCGCAGATCACACCGGGGCGCTTCAGCCAGCCACCGAGATAGACCATTGCTATAAGGAGGGCCCCGAGGAGGATGCCTTCGAGACCGGCTTCATACAATTGTGAGGGGTGCCGGGCGCAGGGTCCGGCAAGGCCGGGGCAGTCCTGTGCGGCTTGGCCGGGAAATATCACGCCCCAAGGGGCGTCTGTTGGACGGCCCCATAGCTCTGCATTGATGAAATTGGCGACCCGCCCCAGCAGCAGTCCGGGCGGTGTGCCAAGGGCGGCGAGGTCTGCCACCCCGATCACGCTGAGCTTGTGTTTCCAGCAGAAGGCAAGGCCTGCGATCATCACCCCAAGGAACCCGCCGTGGAAGGCCATGCCGCCTTCCCAGACGCGAAGAATACTAAGGGGGTCGTCCCAGAACTGACCCTGGCCATAGAACAAGACATAACCTGCGCGCCCCCCGAGTATGATCCCAAGGATCAGCCAGGTGAGAAACTCTTCTAATTGTTCAGCCGTCATGGCGGGTGTGTTGTCGTGCCAGAGGTGTGTGCGTTTTATCGTCGCTTTGGCAAGCAGGTAGCCCAGCCAGATGCCGACGATATAGGCCAGCGCATACCACCGGATCGGCAGTGTCGTGAAGCCGAGCGGGATTTCCACCAAGACCGGTGAGAGGTCCGGGAAGGGGATTGCGTTGACCAACATCGATGCCCTCGTGACAGCGTGTCACGGGCGCGTCAACCTTGCGGGTCGGGTCGATGCACCCATATAACTCTCACAAAGTTCAATAAGGTAATGTCACATGCAAACCCGCAACAAAGTCTTTGATGATCTGTCGCAACTGATGACCAATGCGATGGGGGTCGCGCAGGGCGCCAAGGATGAAGCCGAAACGGCGATGAAGGGTATGATCGACCGCTGGCTGGCGGATCGCGACTTTGTCACGCGGGACGAGTTCGACGCAGTGCGCGCCATGGCGCAGAAGGCGCGTGAAGAGAACGAGGCGTTGAAGGCGCGTTTGGACGCGTTGGAGAAGGGCTGAGCGTTTTCATGATGTCCGGGCCATGAGCTCCGCAGCCAGGTTGCGCGCACGGTCTGGCTCTTTGCTCCAGCAACAGGCCACCTCCCACGCGAGGCAAGCCAAAGCTTCTTTTTGTGTGGCCGGTGAAAGCTGTGCCATGTCAAACGCGGGATGATCGCGGCGCGCTTCGTCCCAATCGAGGAGCGCAATACCGCCCAAGTTTACTTGCAGGACATTGGAGGTGTTCAAATCCCCGTGGATCACCGTCATTTCGGGAGTGTCGAGCGCTGCAAATGCGGCCCGGCATGCGCTGACGACAGATGTGGGCATTTCGGTGAAGTCGACATCGCCGCCAGCATTGGCTTTAAGCAGGTCGTAAGCTGAAAGATAGCCTGGTCGTTGGGCTAGTCGGTTTGAGAGTTTGTGGAACCTTTCCATCAGGGGCTTGAGACGTCCTATGTCTTCCTCAGGAATGACCTGCCCTTCGAGAAAGGGTTCCGCCGTCCAACCCGCTTCACTGAGGGCGCCTTGTTGACTGCGGATCAATCGCGGCACAATCAGACCCGCGGCCTCTGCCGCATCGTACACAGCTTCCAACCAGTCCAATGCCGCGTCTGACCGGTCGGTGGTCTTGAAAACAATATCCTGCAATAGACCGACAGTCCGAAATACGGCGTTGCGGCTGCCACCGCCAAGCGGCCGCAGGTTAGCTTGGACGGACCAGCGTTCGATCGGAGGGAGCGCGACCATTGTGCCAGTTCACCCGGTTCGTTTTGTTTTGACCAGTCGTTTATCAGGTCTTTGAGAAACGGGCGCGACACCTAGGCTGGTCTGTCCAATACATTGAGGTGTCACAATTTAGGCATGTACAACTGTGGCGGTCATCGCGGCTGCAGGGACTGTTTTGCGAAGGGGCAGAGTGAGCACACGGTCTTCGGGCGACAT
>JBCCCA010000027.1:0-22939 GCA_039033735.1 Pseudomonadota bacterium | reverse complement strand
TGACGCCGCCCAGCCCAGCCCCATCCCCGGCTGCAACAGGAACCACCCCGCCGCGATGGTCACAATCGAGAACGCCCAGAGCGGTAGGAAGGTCGGGTTCTCTACCCAGCCCGGCCCCGCGAGCAGCACGAAGACCACGCCGTACAAAACGCCGACGCCGTAATGCAGCGCCCAGCCTAGGCTCAACTCTCCGGCCACCGGCTCTGCCGCACCAATGTCGTCATGAAACACCCGCCCCTGCAGCACATGCCCCAGCCACCGCCCCGGCATCGCCCAGTTGGGTTTCGGCTGGCCCATCCGCGACAGCCCCCACGCCCACAGATCCATCGCCAGCGTTCCCGCCAGCCCCATCACCACGCCTGTCCAGATCATGCCTGCGCCTCCCTTTGCCCGCGCGGACGATGCGATTGGCGTGGCCTGGGTGCAAGGTTTTGTTAATGGGCGCGCGCGCCGACCTGTACAAAACGGAATTTGCACCCCTTGCGCGTTGTACAAAACGTTCAAAATCCGACCGTACGGTGCCAGGTTAACGAATGTGAAACCTGTACGTTCTTTTCTTGCCTCACGGCGTCAAAATGCTTAAATCGCGCGTGCTACCTTCTACCTCGACCCTGTCTCCCTCACCGGCCTCAGTCTCGACCTAGACGCTCTGGCCGCCCCGTTGCAGTTCCGCGAACGGATTGATCTTAATGGGAGAATCCCGCATGGCAAATGGTACAGTCAAGTGGTTCAACACCACGAAAGGTTATGGTTTCATCGCACCCGATGATGGGGGCAAGGATGTGTTCGTGCATATCTCGGCCGTCGAACGTTCGGGTCTGACGGGCCTTGCCGACAACCAGAAAGTGACCTTCGACCTTCAAGCCGGCCGCGATGGCCGCGAGAGCGCCGAGAACATTTCTATCGTTTGATTTCAAATAGTTAGATTTGGGTTGAGCCTTTTTTCAGGCCAATTTACACACTCTTTCACAGCCGCGTCAGATCCCTGGAACGGCTGTGAACCACCGACTACGTCTTGTTCCTGAAAGGAGAAGACACATGGAACCGGTGAAAAAAGACACCCAGCCGCAAAAGCAGTGGACGTTCGATGATTGGGCGATGATCTGAGATTGCACCTTCGCGCGCTCCGTCGCATGAAGGCGCATGGCAGACCCCCAGCCTCACCCCACAAAAGCGGATAGCGCCAGCCCCTCGCAGGCGATTTTTTGGATGATCGTCACCGGCCTTCTGTTCGTTGCGGTGACGGCCACGGTGAAACACGGGGCTCAAGGCCTGCCCGCCGCCGAAAGTGCCTTTCTTCGTTACGTCCTTGGAATTGTCTTCCTGGTTCCCATGCTCAAGCCGCTGCGTGCGGCGCACCTGACCTACCGGCAGAAGAAGTTGTTTTGGCTCCGAGGGTTGGCCCACAGCCTCGCCATCATTCTTTGGTTTCACGCGATGACGCGCATCACGATCGCTGAAGTGACGGCGATGAACTATATGAACCCGATCTATATCACGATCGGCGCCGCGGTTTTTCTGGGCGAACGTCTGGCCAGTCGACGGCTGATCGCAATTGCCGCTGGTTTTTTAGGGGCCCTCATTATCCTTCGACCCGGGGTCCGCGAATTGACCGACGGGCATATGGCCATGATTGGCGCCGCCGTCTTGTTTGCCATCAGCTATCTAACCGCAAAGCGCATGGCAGATGAGGTTTCGGCGACGGTTGTCGTCGCGATGTTGTCGATCACCGTCACAGTCTGCTTGTTCCCTTTTGCCGTCATGGTTTGGCAAACACCAACGACCGAGCAAGTCTTTTGGATGTTCGTCGTCGCCACTTTTGCGACCGCAGGCCACTACACGATGACACTGGCATTTGCAAAGGCCCCTGTGTCGGTGACACAACCTGTCGTCTTTCTTCAACTGGTGTGGTCGGTCCTGACAGGCGCAATCTTCTTTGACGAACCGGCGGATGGCTGGGTGATCCTTGGCGGCGCTGTTATTGTCGCGGCAACCACGTTTATCGCCATACGAGAAGCCATGCTACGACGCGGGAAAAAGGAGCGGACGTCATGATCGATCTTTACACTTGGACGACGCCGAACGGGCGCAAAGTGTCGATCGCGCTGGAAGAAATGGGCCTGCCTTACACAGCGCATGCGATCGACATTGGCAAGGATGAACAGTTCGCTGCGGATTTTCTTGCGATCTCGCCCAACAACAAAATCCCTGCAATTCGCGAGCGCGAGACAGGATTTCACTTGATGGAGTCCGGAGCGATCTTGCTGTGGCTTGCCGAGAAATCAGGGCGCTTCTTGCCGGAGGCGCAACGCTGGGAAGCGATGGAGTGGCTTATGTGGCAGATGGCAGGCTTCGGCCCCATGCTGGGACAGGCACATCACTTCCTGAAGTACAACGCGGGCGTTTCAGATTATGCTGAAACGCGGTACCACTCCGAAGCGCAACGCCTCTACCGCGTGCTGGATACGCGTTTGGCTGGACGGGATTTCATCCTGGACAGCTATTCCATCGTGGATATGGCCATATGGCCTTGGGTTAGCCGTTTTGAATGGCAAAAAGTCGACCTGAACGACTTTCCACATGTGCGCGACTGGTACCTTGGGATTGCGGAACGACCGGCAGTGCAGAGAGGTTACGATATCCCGAATGTGACGACTCCAATCCCGAAACCTTGAAACCCGCCAATCGATAAACTTTTGCCCAGTTTTTGCCAGAATTTTCCGAAACAGTGGATAAGAGTTTAGGAGAGTGTTCGAAATGAGCAGTCCGATGGGTGACACCGGGCCAGCCCGGTCATTTGAAAGCCGATTGAACCGCGTCGCCGACGCACGCGCCCCTTATGTGGAAAGCGCGCCTGAGGTCTCCGTCCTGCCAGACTGGAAGCGGGATGTGACGCAGAGACTGAGCCCGCTCACTGCCCTGATCGCAGGAATGTTCGCCGTGTTCGCTGTGCGTTTAGCGCAATATCACATCAATGGGACAGCCTTGGTCAGCAATGACCCTTCGCTTACCATGGCGGTGGAGGCAGGGGTTGTCATTCTTCTAAGCGTGATTGTGATGCTCCTAATACCGTTCAAGTCGGCATTCACGAAACTTGGTTACTTGGCCGGGATCGCAATCGCGCTGGTCGGCATGCATAACGCGGTCCACGCCGTGCCGCCGATCTTTTCACTGTTGTTCTCGCAAAGTTGGACGGCCGACGTTATCGCGGTAACGGAACCGAATTCGCTGTATGTCCGAGGTGACACAATTGTTCTGGCCCTTCCGGAAAGCAAAAATGCCGAAAAGACGATGCCGACCGTGCTGCGGATGAACTGACTACTTAAGACGCTTTACAACTTCTTTGGTCAGCGCCTCGATCTCGTCGGCCCACAAGCCCTTGCCCCGTTCTTGAACACCTTTGCCAACGCCCATGCTTTCTGGGAACGCCACCCTGTGACCCAGTGTGGTTTTTGCCCGTGATACACCCAGTTTCTTTAAGCTTTTGTCGACATCATCTGCAACGCGCGTGCCCGCCTTTGCGCGGTTGAGAACAACCAGAATCTCCGCGTTTTCCCGCTGAGCCATATCCAGAACCCCCTCGGTCGCCCAGACATCAACCTGGCTGGCGGATACGGGAACAATGACAAGATCGCTTTCCCGAATGGCCGGTTTCAGGTCGCTGTCAATTTTGGGCGGCGTATCGACAAATATGTAGTCCGCTTCGCTCCGCAGCTTGTCGCACTCATAGCTGACCCCCCAAGCGCTAGCAGTCGAAAACCCCATGCCGGGGTCCCCAAGTTCGCGCCGCGTCATGAACCAACGACCAAGGGATCCTTGCGGATCGGTGTCCAACAAGGAAACGGTCTTACCCAAACGGGAAAGGGCCACGGCCAAATTGGCCGCGATCGTCGTCTTGCCGGCGCCGCCTTTTTGTTGTGCAACCGTTATGATTTTGCCAGCCATAGTCATCCTCCAGCCCCAAATGCTGCGTTGCAGCGTAAATCAGCCCCTACGGTGATGCAATCCGTCTCTCATGCCGCCGACCAATCAACGTCATCTGCCTTTTCGATCAATAGCTCGCCGTCTGGCAACGGGCGCAGCAGAGCTTTCGCGGCGGCGTCAGAGCCTTCCAGCCACGTTGAGATATCGCCTTGCTTGAGCAGCGCCCCCATCCGGTGATGGATCGGTTGGACATCGGCATTCGGCTCGCAAGTCACTGTTGCGACTTGCGGAACGACGGTCCCACCCGGCGCGACCCAGCTGTCGGTTATCGCGGTAAAGAACAGAAGGTCTCCTGCTTTGTCTCGAAGCCGCCAAGGCTGCTTACGGCGCGCCTTTCCGGTCCACTCATACCAACCATCTGCGGGCACGACTGCACGCGAAACACCTTCAAACGCCGACTTGTCAAAGACTGTCTCGGACCGGGCATTGATAATCGTTTCCATCACCGGGCGGCCACGCGCATTCACACGCCCAACAGGGATCATACCCCACCGCATCCGGGCCAACACCCCGTTTTGTAGGACGATGATGTCTTGTCCTGGGGCGATATTTCTGCGAGGGCATTCATCCTTTGGCCAATCTGTGGCGCCAACGGCCAATGCCACATGGGCCAGATCAGTTTCGAGGAACAGCCGCCCGGGCACTAAACGCTTCCCCAGGACCACCAACGGCGAGATGCGGGCTTCTGCCGGCCCCGCAATGGCACACCCGCGGTCACTTCGACTTCGACTTTGAACTCGGGGCGCGTAAATCCAGACACGATGACAAGTGTCGACGATGGAAGCCGCGTAACGTCAGCCAGCCAACGATCCCGCGATTTCATGTAGCCCTGCATATAGGCGCGGTCCGTCACATAGGCGTTGATCCGAAGGACATGGCTTGCATCCGCACCTTCTTCGGCCAAGATTGCATCGATGTTCGAAAAACAGATGTCGGCCTGCGCTTCTTCGTCCTCTGGTATCTCACCGTTTGTGCTTAGGCCCAACTGCCCGCTTGTCATTACGACAATGCCCGCGCTAGCCTCAAACCCGACACCATGGGCATAGCGCGCAAAAGGCGGCGCGATACTGTCTGGAACAAGTGCGCGGATGGTCATTGGCGTCTCCTTCGTTGCCGATAGCGTTGCGAAGCCAAGTTTATCAATCAAGGCAAATCTTCTGCTGAATTTTCGTGCGAATCGAAAAATTTTGTCACATTCTTAGGCAAATGCCTGGGGCTCATTCAGCCAGATTGACGGCGGAATGGTCACTTTCCGGCGCAACGCCATAGTTCAGGCAAGAAACCAACAGGAGGTGAGGGGATGCCCCATAAAGTGAAATGTTTCGTTGCTGTTGTCGCGACGATCTCCGCCACCGCGGTCAGCGCGGACGGCCATCTGACGGAAGTGAAGTTCGGCACGAACTGGGTTGCGCAGGCCGAACATGGCGGCTTTTACCAGTCCGTTGCAGACGGAACCTATGAAGAATGTGGCCTGTCGGTTGAAATTCTGCCCGGAGGCCCGCAGGTCAATAACCGTGCACTCATGCTTGCCGGACGGATCGATTTCCACATGGGCGGTGACCTGCTTCAAGCGTTTTCCGCCGTGAAGGAAGGCGTCCCGGTCGTGTCAGTCGCCGCCATATTCCAGAAGCACCCACAGGTGATCGTAGCTCACCCCGGTGAGGCCGAGACATGGGATGACCTGAAAGACCTGACGCTGCTTATCGGCGACAATGGTTTTCAGTCCTACTACCAGTGGATGATCGCAGCCCATGGATTCACAGCGGAGCAGCGTGAACCTTACACATTCAACCCGGCCCCTTTCCTGGCCGACAAAAAGAAAGGCATGCAGGGGTATCTGTCATCTGAGCCGTTCCTCGTCGAGAAGGAAGGTGGATTTACACCGAACGTGTTCCTGATCGCAGACGCCGGGTATTCGACATACGCTACCACCATCGAGACGATGCAGGGCACAATTGAAGAGAGCCCCGAAGTGGTGAAGTGCTTTGTCGAAGGGTCTATCAAGGGCTGGTACAACTATCTCTACGGTGACAACGCGGCTGCGAATGCTTTGATCCAGGAAGCCAACCCGGAGATGACATCTGACAAGATCGCCTTTGCCATCGAAAAGATGCTGGAAAACGGCATTGTCGATAGCGGCGACGCGGAAACTATGGGCATCGGCGTGATCACCGACGAGAAGGTTCAGGACTTCTACAAAAAGATGGTCGACGCCGGCGTGATCGAAGACACAATCGATCCGGCGACCGCGTACAACACGACCTGGGTTGGCCAAGGCCTTGGCATGGATCTGAAGAACTAAGGCGCTTACACCACTATTGCGTCTGGCCCGGCGATCTTCCTCCCCGCCGGGCCAAAAAAATTTCCGGAGATTGCCATGACGCCCATCCGTGAGCGGAACCCGCTCCTGACGATGAGCCACATCGAGAAGACGTTCTCAGGTGATGTTGTCGCGCTGCGTGACATGAACCTCACCGTCAACGATGGAGACTTTATGTCGCTTTTGGGACCATCCGGCTGTGGCAAGTCAACGGCGCTTCGGCTGATTTCGGGCCTTATGCATCCGACACGCGGCAAAATCGAATGGGCCGGGGGACAGGGCTCGGACGATTTGGGTGTTGTGTTCCAGGAACCGACCCTGATGCCCTGGGCAACGGTTGCTCAGAATGTCTGGCTCCCATTTCGTTTGAAGGGCGTCGCTTATAATGACGTTCGCGACGAGATTCTTGAAGCCCTGAAACTTGTAGGCCTTGAGAACTTCCAAACGGCCTATCCTCGCGAATTATCTGGTGGAATGAAGATGCGCGTCTCGATCGCTCGCGCTATGGTCACCAAGCCCCGCCTCATCCTGATGGATGAACCCTTCGCTGCCCTGGATGAGATCACGCGCTTTAAACTCAATAATGATCTGTTAGAGTTGAAAGCCGCTATTGGGTGCACCGTCATCTTTGTTACACACTCGGTCTTTGAAAGCGTGTTCCTGTCGGATCGCATCATTGTTATGGCCGCGAGGCCGGGACGCGTTATCCACGAGTTGGAAGTAGACACGCCCTATCCAAGGCACGAAGATTTCCGGACATCGGCGGAGTACGCCGCACATACCCGAGCTGCCTCGGAAGCTCTGGGCGAAGCCATCGGAGTAGCTGCATGACAATCGCCGAGAACGCACCGACGGCCCCCATCATAGACGAGGAAGAACAAGCCCGCGCAAGAATGGCGCGGATCAACAACATCGCCAAATGGACGCTACCCAGCCTGGTGATGCTGCTGACAGTCCTCGGCTGGCACCTTTACGTTACCATCAACGAGGTCCCGCACTACATCCTGCCAGGTCCGCTTTTAGTTGCTCAGTCTATCGTGAGCGACTGGGAGCTTTTGTGGCCTGCCATGCTCACCACCACACGCCTTACGTTCTTTGCCTTGATCCTGGCTATTCTGGGGGGTGTCGCCTTGGCCGTCGCGTTTACGCAGTCGAAGTGGGCAGAGATGAGTTTCTTCCCGTACGCCGTCATCCTGCAAGTTACGCCAGTGATCGCGATCGCGCCTCTCTTGCAGATATACATGGACAGCGCCTTTGCCGCCGCTCTGGCCTGCGCGTGGATCGTCGCCTTCTTTCCGATCCTGTCGAACACAACCATTGGGTTGAAGAGTTCGGACCACAATCTGGAAGACCTTTTCACCATCTACGGCGCAACCCGCTGGCAGCGCCTCCGGCTTTTAGCCGCTCCCTCCGCCCTGCCCTTTTTCCTTGGTGGCTTGAAGATCGCTGGGGGTCTCGCGCTGATCGGTGCGGTCGTCGCCGAGTTTGTCATCGGTCGCGCAGGCACAGGCCTTGGGTTGGCCTCGACACTGCTCGAAGCGTCCTATCGTTTCAACTTCGGGCGTCTTTACGCCGCACTTATTCTGATCTCCGGCATGGGGATCGTCATTTTTGCCATCACCTCGCTGATCAGCCACCTGATGCTGCGGAAATGGCATGAGAGCGCGCTGAAACGAGACTGATGCAAGGCTTCAGAATAATCCCGGAGGGTCACGTCACTCTCGAAAACGTCACTGTGCCCGGGTGCGTGATCGGCACTGCAGATGATCTGACGGTTTGCAATATCTCGATCAAGGACGGACAGATCACCGACGCACCTGGCGCGCCCATAGATATGGCGCGCGCCATCGCACTACCCTGCTTCACGGATATGCATACGCATGTGGATAAGGGCCACATCTGGCCCCGCGCCGCCAATCCGGACGGGACATTCATGGGCGCACTGACGACGGTAGCGGATGACCGAACAGCGAACTGGTCAGCTGTGGATGTCGCAACCCGGATGGAATTCTCCCTTCGATGTGCCTTCGCACACGGAACCAAAGCCATCCGAACCCATATCGACTCGCTTGTGCCGCAGGATCAGATCTCATGGCCGGTTCTGGCTGCGAAACGCGCAGAGTGGACCGGACGCATAAACATTCAGGCTGCAAGCTTGATCGGGTGCGACAGTCACGAGAGCATCAAAACTGGCTATGCCGCAACAGCTGACATTGTCGCTGAACATGGTGGTTGCCTCGGCATGGTGACCTACCCCGTGCCGGACGTGAAACAACGCTTGTTGGACTTTTTTGAACTGGCAGGCCAACGAAATCTGGAAGTCGACTTTCACGCAGACGAAACCATGGACCCCGAAAGCGAAACGCTTCGGTTGATCGCTGAAATGGTTCTGGACCTCGGTTGGGATCGACCGGTAGCGGTTGGGCATTGCTGCTCGCTGTCGACCCAGGACGAGGCCCGGGCCTTGGACACCTTGGACCTCGTGGCGAAGGCAGGCCTAAACATCGTCAGCCTGCCCATGTGCAACCTCTACCTTCAGGACCGCCAAAATGGGCGCACTCCGCGCAACCGGGGTCTGACGCTGGTCCATGAGATGAAAGCGCGCGGCATAAATGTGAGTTTCGCCTCTGACAACACCCGCGATCCATTCTACGCGTACGGCGACATGGACATGATTGAAGTTCTACGCCAAGCCACCCGGATCGGCCATCTCGACCATTCCGACGCCAATTGGTTCGACACAGTTACGCGCAACCCGCAAAAAGCTATGAGCCTGAAACAAACGGCCCTCGCGCCAGGAGAACCGGCAGACTTAATCCTTTGCAATGCTCGGGATTGGACCGAACTCTATGCGCGTCCGCAGGCAGATCGTATCGTTCTGCGAAACGGCGTTCAGATCGACACCCGCCTGCCGAACTATGCCGACCTTGACCATCTGATGGAGCCAGCCTGATGCACCCGAACGTTGCCGCCGCAAAAGCAGCCCTCGGCCACCTCGACATGGATGAAAGCGATGCGGCGATCAAAGCCAAAAGCCGCGACTTCTTCTGGTATTCCCCTGTTCTTAAAGAACGTCTGGACCATGTTGTGGCAGACTTCGTCGTCTCTCCGCGCAACGAAGCCGAAGTCATCGAGGTTTTAAGAACCTGCTATGCTCATGACTGTCCCGTGACCACGCGCGGCGCGGGTACGGGGAACTATGGCCAGGCCATGCCGCTGGCCGGCGGTTGTGTCATGCATCTTCGGCACATGAACCACGTCAAGCAAATCCATCCAGGGCGCGTAATCACTGAACCCGGCGTTCTGCTGAAGGACCTAGACGCAGCAACGAAAGAACATTCGGGCCAGGAAATCCGCATGTTTTCTTCCACCTGGGCCACCGCCACCATCGGTGGGTTCATTGCAGGCGGCTCGGGCGGGGTCGGGTCTTGCACATGGGGCAGCTTGCGTGACCTTGGCAATATCATCCGCTTGCGCGTTGTCACCATGGAAGAGGAACCACGCGTCCTCGAATTTCGTGGCGAAGAACTCGCCCGTGTCAGCCATGCCTATGGAACAAATGGGATCATCACCGAAATCGAGATGCCGCTTGCTCCGGCCTATGAGTGGGTCGAGATGTTCGTGACCACCGGAGATTTCATGGACGCGGTCCGGTTTGCTGAAGACCTCGCCAACCTCGACGGTGTGCTGATCAAGCTGGCCACCGTGTTCGAGGCCCCGATTGCCAAAGACTATTTCCAGCGCGTAGCGCCTCATGTGGACGAGGGGAGCAACGTGATCGGCCTCATGGTGGCACCGCATTCAATGGACGGCTTCCTGACATTCCTTGGTCGCCGTCCAGAAGCCACGCTTATCTATCGCAACGACGATCACGACTGGGTCCGCGAACCCGGCCCGGTGTTTGAGTATGGATGGAATCATACGACGTTGCGTGCTTTGAAAGTAGATCCGTCGATCACATATCTGCAGGTGCGCTACGGCTATCCACAACACAAAGAACTGATTGAGAAAATGCGCACGGAACTATCGCCGGAAGTTCTGCAGCATCTGGAAGTCCTTCGCGAAGGCGGCAAGGTCATGTTTGCCGGCCTGAGCCTTGTAAAGTTCACAACCGAAGAACGCCTGGATGAAATCGTACGCATGCATGAAGCGGCAGGTGCGATGATCTTCAACCCACACCGCTACACGCTGGAAGAAGGTGGGCGCCAGACTGTGGATGACCGCCAGCTTAAGTTCAAACAGGAGGCCGACCCAAAGGGCCTGCTGAATCCTGGCAAGATGATCGCCTGGGATGATCCGAACTGGAGCTATGACCGAATGTACGCCTATCCGAAACTACAGGCGGCGGAATGAAAGCGCTTATCCTGTTTGCCCACCCCTGCGAAGAAAGCTTCGGCGCCGCACTCCATCGCAAGATCATTGACACTCTGACCGAGCGGGGCTGGGACGTCGATGATTGCGATCTTTATGCCGAGAGCTTTCAACCGGTTCTCACATCTGAAGAGCGTCGCGCCTATCATGATGAGCCGGACAATTGCGGCCCTGTTCAACCTTACGTCGACAGACTGCGCGCGGCAGATGCGCTCATCTTCTCGTTTCCCGTTTGGAACTTCGGCTATCCAGCGATCCTGAAAGGGTTTCTAGACCGGGTATTCCTTCCGGGTGTGTCGTTCAAGATTGTCGACGGCAAAGTGGCGCCCAACATGCAGCACATCAAGAAACTTGCAGCCGTCACAACATATGGCGGCACGCGTATGCGCGCCTTTGGGGCAGGCGACCCACCACGCAAACATTTCACACGGGCGGTCTGGCACGTCACACGCCCCGACAAGATGAAGTACTTGGCGCTCTACGATATGAACCGGGCCAGTGATGCCAAGCGCGCCGCTTTCCTCGACAAAGTCGGGCAAGAAATGCAGGCGCTTTGATGAAGGCTTTGGTTGTGTATTGCCATCCAAAGGAAGGAAGTTTCAACGCCGCGGTACGCAACGTCGTGGTTGCCAAACTGGAGGGCGCACAGGCCGAGGTTCGGGTAATTGATCTTTATAAGTCGAACTTTTCGCCCACCCTAACGGCCCAAGAGCTTGACACTTATGAAGACGCCAGTTGCAACATCGAACCCGTTGCAGATCATGTTCACGCGTTGAAGTGGTGCGACACTCTGATCTTTGTTTATCCAACATGGTGGTACGGTTTGCCCGCGATGCTTAAAGGCTGGCTTGATCGTGTTATGTTGCCGGAAACCGCGTTTTTGATGCCGTCGCCTGATCGCAAAACGATTGCGCGTGGGCTAGCGCACATTACGCGCCTTGGGGTTTTCACGACTTGTGGCGCCTCGCGTTGGCTGACCCTTGTGGTTGGGGCCCCTGGCAAACGGACGCTTTTCCGCGGCGTAGGGTTCCTTTGTGCAAGGCCACTCAAAAAGGCCTTCGCCGCGCATTACCTGATGGACAGTTCAACGCCGGATAGCCGCAAAGCGCATCTTGACCGAGTGGCAAAGACCATGGATCGTCTGTTGGCATGACCGAGACCAATTTTCCAATCCTTGACTGGTCGCGCTTCACATCGGGAAGCGACCGCGACGGATTTGTCGCCGACCTCTCGAAAGCATGTCGCGATACGGGCTTCTTCCTGATCACTGGACATGGCATCGAACAAAGCCTTATCGATGCGACCCTGAAGGTGGGCGATGACTTCTTTGCCCTGTCCATAAGCGAAAAGGCAAAGCTCGACATTTCAAAGATCGGGAACAATCGGGGCTGGTCGGGACCCGGCAACGAAAACCTGGATGACACTCAACCGGACCAACGCGACCGTAAGGAAGCCTTCAATACAGGGCTAGAGTTTGCACCAGACGATCCGCGTCTGACATCTCAAGCCTTCCGTGGCATGAACGTCTGGCCGGACGTGCCCGGTTTCCGTGACACCGTCATGACCTATTTCGAAGCGGTGCATGCGCTTGGCATCGACCTGCACCGTGCGATTGCGCTCGAGCTCGGCTTGCCGGAACACTACTTCGCGCCGTTCCTTGACGAACCGCTGGCGACGTTGCGCATGCTTCGCTATCCGGCTGGCGCGCCTGAACCCGGTGAAATCGGCGCTGGCGCGCATACCGACTACGGCTCGATCACGGTGCTTTACAGCGATGGCGAACCTGGCTTGCAAGTCAGACCGCGCAACAAAGACTGGGTCGACGTGCCCAGCGTGCCCGGTGCCTTTGTCATCAACATTGCTGACTGCCTGATGCGTTGGACGAACGACATCTATGTCTCAACACCGCACCGCGTTCTGGTTCCAAGGAACACCCGTCGGTCGCTGGCTTTCTTCCTTGATCCAAACCCGGATGCGGTCATCGAGGCGTTGCCGGGCACAGGGGACGCCAAGTACCCAGCAGTGACAGGCGCAGAGTATCTGCGGCAGCGGCTTGATGCGACTTACACGGACAAGATCACAGCATGACCCGTCGTTTTGACTGGGCAGAGTATCGGACAACCGAGTTCGCGGATATCGATCCTGAAAAGGTCATTGCGATCTTGCCGACAGCCGCCATCGAACAACACGGACCGCATTTGCCAGTGGGCGTAGACACCATGATCGCGGAAGGCATGCTGGAAGAATTGCGTGTGCTTTGTCCCGACGACATCGACATACGTATCTTACCGATCCAAGCCGTGGGAAAGTCGAACGAGCATCTGCACGCGAAGGGCACGCTGACTCTCACTGCGGAAAACGCACTTCGCATCTGGACCGAGATCGGATTGTCCGTCGCCCGTGCTGGCGTAAGAAAGATTGTGATTGTGAACAGCCACGGCGGCAATCTGGACCTTATTTCGATCCTTGCACGCGAGCTGCGCGTTCAGGCCGGTATGCTTGCGGTCAAATGCCAGTGGGGAAACTTCGGCGCGCCCCAAGGCATGTTCTCGGAGCGCGAGACCAATTTCGGCATCCACGGAGGAGACCGGGAAACATCCCTGATGTTGCACTTTCGACCCAAGCTCGTTGATATGGCAACGGCGGAAAATTTCGTTTCAACCGCCGAATCAGCAACGATCGCACCCATCGGCCCCGTATCCTATGGTTGGATTGCCTCGGACTTGAGTAACGCCGGTACCGTTGGAGAAGCCCATCTGGCGACAGCCGAGAAGGGCAAAAAGTCAGCAAAACATCAAGTTTTAGGCTTCATCGAACTTCTGAAGCTTGTGCGCGATCAACCTTTAGGCGAATTTGCGCCCACAAAAACAGCGTTCTGAAATCTTTTGAAACAGTTTGTTGACAACTCTTAGGCTGGCAGGTCCTATTTGGCCAACTCGATAACGGGAGGAGCGGGGAAAACCCCGCGGGGATTTGATTATGGCGACTGGAGCAGTGCTTTTCAGCCTTCCAACGGCTGTGGTTTTTGCGATTTATGGGCATGTCGTGCATCAAACAACGATCTTGGAAAGCTTGTTAGTTTACATGACCGTCGGAACCACAATCCTTTTGTCTGCGACTTTGTTCAGTGGTCTTCGCCTTCGGGACCTGCGCTGAGCGCGCACTCATCCATCCAACATTCGATTGCTTGACAAGACGTGGTGCGGACCGCGAGTTTGACATGTTCTGCAATAGCCTTTTCAGAACACGGCAAAAAAGGAAGTAACGTATGGACAACCCGCTGCGCACGCTTTGGGACAACGGAGAAGTCGGTCTTAACGCATGGCTGAATATTGGCCACACCTTCTCAGCCGAGATCATGGCGGCCCAGGACTTTGACGCATTGACCATCGACTGCCAGCATGGACCACAAGACTATTCTTCTCTTCTGCCGATGATGCAGGCTATGCGCGCTTCGGGCAAAACGCTGATGGCACGTGTCCCTTGGCGAGACCCGACGTGGATCATGAAGTTTCTGGATGCCGGCGCGATGGGTATTATCTGCCCAATGGTGAACAACCGCGAAGAAGCCGAGGAATTCGTAAGCTATCTGCGGTATCCCCCTCATGGTCAACGCAGTTGGGGACCGACGCGCGCGATGTTTGCGCATCCCAATTACAACAAGGAAGATGCGAACGCATCCGTCATCGCATTCGCCATGATCGAGACATCGGAAGCTTTTGATAATCTCGAGACCATCGCACAGACCCCGCATCTTGATGCCCTCTATGTCGGCCCATCTGACCTTTCGCTTGGTTTGTCAAACGGCAGCCTGCCTGCGAAGCTGGACCGGGAAGAGCCTGAAATGATTGAAGCTATTCAAAGGATTGTTGCGGTCGCCCACGAGAATGGTATCCGCGCCGCTCTGCACTGCGGAACGCCGGAATACGCCGCGCGCGGCATCGAATGGGGATTTGACATGGTGACTGTCGGCACGGACAGCGCGATCCTGAGCCAGGGCGCCGCGCAGGTAACAAAGACGTTCCGAGGACTGATCGGCTAGCGCCCGTCCAGTAATTTGGTGATCCCTGCCTCGAATCCACCCAGCGCGTCACCCAAGTGTTCCTCCAGCGACCGTTGATATGCCAAAGCCAAGGGCAGCAACTCTGCCATTAAGGTATTCCCCTTCGTGGTGAGGGAAATGCGCAGCAGGCGTCGATCCGCCTTGGACGCCTGCTTGTTGATATAGCCTGCAGCCGCCAAACGGCTGGCGGCGCGACTTACCTTTGATTTCTCCATCATCACCTGCGCCTCGATGTCCCTGACCGAGACGTCACCTGCATGGGCCAAGTGCACCAGCACACGCCATTCAGGAATCGAGATACCGAACCGCGCACGGTAAAGCCGCGCAAGACCCTCGCTTGTTTTCTGAGCCGCAACAGCCAGCCGATAGGGCGTGAACCGGTCAAGGTCGAAGTCTGAAACATCCGTCATAGTTCAAAGCTAGACTTGACTTCGTTGCAAATGCAACGATTATGTTTGACATGGATGGAGGAGGACGTTCATGACACGGCACGCGCTTCCAGAGGGTATGATCCGCGCGTCCGGCACGGTCGGACTGAACGCCGGCTATATGCCGGGCTTTGGAAATGATTTCGAAACCGAGGCTTTGCCAGAGGCTCTGCCGCAAGGCATGAACTCACCTCAGAAGTGCAACTATGGGCTTTATGGCGAGCAGCTGTCAGGCACCGCTTTCACAGCCCCAAGCCACCAGAACGAGCGGACATGGTGTTATCGGATCCGCCCATCCGTGAAGCACACATCCCGCTTTCGGAAGATTGACGTTCCGTACTGGCAATCGGCACCGCAAATCGACCCCGACATCATCTCCCTCGGCCAGTACCGTTGGGATCCTGTTCCACACCAGGATGGGCTGACCTGGCTTACAGGCATGCGGACCATGACCACCGCGGGCGATGTGAACACGCAAACAGGTATGGCGACCCATGTGTATCTGGTCACCGACAGCATGGTTGACGCTTATTTCTATTCAGCTGACAGCGAATTGCTGGTCGTGCCCCAAGACGGCCGTCTTCGGTTCTGCACCGAACTTGGTGTGATCGATGTCGAACCGCAGGACATTGCGATACTACCACGCGGACTTGTGTACCGTGTTGAGGTTCTGGATGGTCCCTGCCGCGGGTTCGTTTGCGAAAACTACGGACAGAAGTTCATGCTTCCCGGGCGCGGCCCGATTGGCGCCAACTGCATGGCGAACCGCCGCGATTTCAAGACACCCGTCGCCGCGTTCGAGGACCGGGACGCACCGTCGACTGTAACGGTGAAGTGGGGTGGCCATTTTCACGTGACTGAGATCGATCACTCGCCCCTTGATGTCGTTGCCTGGCACGGCAATTACGCACCCTGCAAATACGACCTGACGACCTATTGCCCCGTCGGTGCTGTCCTGTTCGATCATCCGGATCCGTCGATTTTCACTGTCCTTACAGCGCCCTCTGGAATCGAGGGAACAGCAAATATCGACTTCGTCCTGTTCCGTGAAAGATGGATGGTGGCCGAAGATACGTTCCGTCCGCCATGGTACCACAAGAACGTCATGTCTGAACTCATGGGCAACATCTATGGGCAGTATGATGCAAAGCCGCAGGGATTTATCCCGGGTGGCGTGAGCCTGCACAATTGCATGCTGCCGCACGGGCCCGACCGCGAGGCATTTGAAGGGGCCTCGAATGCTGCGCTTCAGCCCCACAAGCTGGACAACACGATGTCTTTCATGTTTGAGACACGCTTCCCGCAACACCTGACCCGCTTCGCCGCGAACGAGGCACCTTTGCAGGATGATTACATCGATTGCTGGACGTCGCTGGAGAAGAAGTTCGATGGCACGCCGGGCAAGAAATGATGACCGCTGTGCAGGCCGCAAGCACAATCGAATACGTATTTTTGACAAGATGAAAGTCATCCACGCATGAAAGTGGGAAACGTAGACGCAGACTTGCGGGACGGGCGGCTGGCCATCATTTCGGACGACGGCACAAGCTATTGGCTGGCCACCGACGATACTTTGCAAGCTGCGCTAGACGTTGACAGGCTTGTGCCCAAATTGACTGACCATCCATTCGACGCAGCGCGTGCGGGCGCACCACTGCCGCGGGCCTATCAGTTTCTGGATGGATCAGCCTATGTGAACCATGTCGCTCTTGTCCGGCAAGCGCGCGGGGCCGAGATGCCCGAGCACTTCTGGACCGACCCGCTGATGTATCAGGGGTGCTCGACTTTTCTTGATCCTACGGACGACATAACGGGTGACCCGGCTTGGGGGATCGATTTCGAGGCTGAGATTGCGGTCATCACTTCCCATGTGCAACAGGGGGTGTCGCCCGAAGCGGCAGCAGGGTTCATCCAATATGTGATGCTTCTGAATGACATCAGCCTGCGAAATCTGATCCCCGAAGAACTTTCCAAAGGATTTGGCTTTGTTCAGTCGAAACCACCTTCGGCCTGTTCCCCTTTTGCCGTTACACCCGAAGCCTTGCCGGGATGGGACGGTCGCAAGCTGCACGGGACCTTGAATGTCGACCTTAACGGAGCGCCTTTCGGGCGGGCCGACGCTGGCGTTGATATGACTTTCGACTTTGGCCAACTGATCGCACACGCGGCCAAGACGCGCGCCCTTCCGGCTGGAACGGTAATCGGCTCGGGCACAATTTCAAACCGCGACGCCGATGGCGGCCCGGGCAAGCCTGTTGCCCAGGGTGGGCTTGGATACTCCTGCATCGCCGAACAGCGAATGGTCGAGACGATTGAGACCGGTTCACCGGCAACACCCTTTCTGGCAGCTGGCGACCGGGTTCGAATTTGGATGGACGATGACACAGGGATCAGCATTTTTGGTGCAATCGACCAAGTGGTCGCGCCTTGGGAGGGGTAGATGAGCAAAGCATTCGCATCCGCGGGCGATTTAGACGCCAAAACCATCAGCTTTACCGAGATCGGTGAGGGTCTGTATGCTTTCACCGCCCAAGGCGATCCGAACTCCGGTGTCATCATCGGGGATGATAGCGTCATGGTCATCGAAGCACAGGCGACCCCACGGCTTGCCCGCAAGGTCATCGACTGTATCCGCCGCGTGACGGACAAGCCGATCACGCATCTTGTTTTGACGCATTATCACGCCGTTCGCGTTTTGGGCGCCACCGCCTTTGGTGCGCCCCAGATCATTATGTCGGAAAAAGCACGGGCCATGGTCACCGAACGCGGACAGGAGGATTGGGACAGTGAGTTTGATCGCTTCCCCCGGCTGTTTGAAGGACACGAGGAAATCCCCGGGCTGACCTGGCCCACGACGACTTTTGACAGCAGAATGAGCGTATATCTAGGCAAACGCCGCGTTGATTTGATGCAACTTGGCCGCGCACATACCGCCGGTGACCTGGTTGTCTATGTGCCGGACCAAAATGTCATGTTTACCGGCGATATCGTCGAGTATCACTCGGCCTGTTATTGCGGCGACGGACATTTCCATGACTGGCCTCGCACGCTGCAAAGCATCCGAAACTGGGATCTTGATGCGATTGCACCCGGGCGCGGCGATGCGATTCTTGGACAAGACAAGGTGAACGCCGCACTGGATTCGACCGCCGATTTCGTGATCTCGACCTATCGGTCAGTTGCGAAGGTGGCTCTGAAAGGAGGTTCTTTGAAAGAGGCGATGGCCGCGTGTCGCGCGGTGTGCGATCCGAAGTTCGGGGACTACGCCATTTACGAACACTGCCTGCCATTCAATGTGGCCCGCGCCTATGACGAGGCGCAAGATATCGACACGCCACGCATCTGGACAGCGGCGCGCGACAAGGCAATGTGGGCCGCGCTTCAGGAGTAATCCCTTGCAAGATCGCTATCCACTGGCGTTCCAGCTTTATCCCTACCAGCCCGTTAAAGCAGAGACGTCGCAAACCCGGCACCCTGTCATCGTCATCGGTGGGGGACCCGTGGGCCTTGCGATTGCCCTTGACCTTGGGCGCCAGAATATTCCAGTGCTGCTGCTTGACGATCATGAAGGCCCCGGGCAAGGCAGTCGCGCCATTTGTTTTGCCAAGCGCACCTTGGAAATTGCCGCCCGGTACGGATGCGCGGCGGACATGGTTGAGAAAGGGGTGGTCTGGAATGTTGGCAAGATCTTTCGAGATGACCGACAATTATATGCTTTCAACCTGCTTGCCGAAGAGGGCCATCGGTTTCCAGCGTTCATTAACCTGCAACAACCCTATTTTGAGAAGTTCCTCGTCGCACAAATAAGGCGTGCACAAGCAAAGGGAGCGCCGATCGAAATACGTGGGCGCAACCGGGTCGACCGACTTCTGCCTGGTTGTGATTCCGTGGCGCTGACTGTGCAGACACCGGACGGCCCATATGAAACTTCGGCGGATTGGGTGGTGGCTTGCGATGGCGCAGGCTCGCCTATCCGCAAGATGATGGGCCTTGGCTTCGAAGGCCAGGTTTTTGAGGACAATTTTCTGATCGCCGACATTAAGATGGATGGCGATTTTCCAACCGAGCGATGGTTCTGGTTCGATCCTTGGTTCAAATCGGGTGCCTCGACCCTCTTGCACAAGCAACCTGACGGGATTTGGCGCGTCGATTTTCAAATCGGGTGGGACGTTGACCGCAAAGTAGAGTTGCGAGAGGAGAACATCCGCACGCGCCTGGATGCCATGCTGGGGCCCAAGGTGACGTATGAGTTGGTCTGGACCTCGATCTATACGTTCCAATGCAGGCGCATGACACAGTTCCGCCATAACCGTGTTCTTTTCGCAGGTGACGCCGCGCATCAGGTTTCTCCATTTGGCGCGCGCGGTGCGAATTCCGGCATTCAGGATGCTGACAATCTAGGCTGGAAGCTTGGACTAGTCCTCTCGGGCAAAGCACCTGAGAAGCTTTTGGACAGTTATGACTCAGAGCGCCGGCAAGCCGCAGATGAGAATATCCTGAATTCAACGCGGTCTACCGAGTTCATTACTCCGAAGTCCCGGATCAGTCAGGTTTTTCGCGACGCCGTGCTTGATCTGGCAGCGAAGCATGCGTTTGCCCGCCCTCTGGTCAACTCGGGCCGCTTGTCACAGCCAAGCACCTATGACGGGTCGGAGTTGAATGGAGAAGACGCACTTCCGGGTGGGCCCTCACGCACGCGACCGGGCAGTCCTTGCCCTGACGCACCGGTGAAAGATGGCTACATGCTGGATGCACTGGGGGATGACTTTTGCCTTCTTTGCCTCAACATCTCGGCGCCAGAAACGGTTCATTCGATGACGTACATTCAAATCGACACGGGCCGAAACGACGAAATCCGGGAACGGTACTTGGGAAATGCGGAACAGGCAGTCTACTTGATACGTCCGGATCAACACGTAGTTGCACGATGGAACGGCTACGATCCCGGTCGGATCGACGCTGCACTGAGAACCGCAAAAGGCATGGCGGCATGAGCAAACTGAACACAAGCCCGAACATTGACGATCCGGATGGCTTCTATGCTGACCTGATGGAGGCTCATCGCGGCCTGAACAATCATGAAAGCACAGCTCTTAATGCGCGATTAGTACTGTTGTTGGCGAACCACATCGGCGACCGTATAATCTTGAAACAAGCTTTGGCTGAAGCCGCGGGCGTTGGCTAGCTGCCCGGTCCAAAACGCCGCGGCATCGAAGCACCGTCCGAGACATGGCGCACGTCTCGCGCTTCCTCCTCGTTCGACAACCATGACAATGAGAGCCGGTCATAGAATTGCCCAGTGTCCGGGCGTACACCATGCGACCAAACCGCCAAACCCAAGCCAAATTGCAAAAGCGCGATCAAAGCAAGTGAGTTGCGATAGTCGACTTTCAGCTTTTTGTGCCCGCTGATCATCTGCGCCAGCTTGGCACCAATTGCACCACCTACGAAAGACAGAGTCAGAAGAAGCCCCTCGGGGATACGCCGGCGGTTGTACACAGCAAATCCCTTGTCCAGGATCGACAGGACGAAGGTGAGGATGTTGATCACAAGCAGGTACAGCAAAAAGCTTTTTGTCATTGGGCGTGGCCATAAACTGTGACGATGATGCCCAAAAGTTACCCTAATCCCTGAAAGACCCCTAACGAATAGAAGGTAGAATTTTAGCCGATTTCGTTTGAAACGGGTTCAGACCAAAGACCGGGGGCTGCCGCGTAATTCTGGACCTAACCACATGATGTGATTGGCCCTACATCGTTATCATGGCACAGTGTGCGTCGCAGGCCGTTTCCGCCCCTGAACCAGGTGGGCAAATCGACACTGCCAAGATGGGGAACAAGACCAGATGAACGTCATCCTGAATACGTCACCGAAAGTGTCCGACGAAGTTCGCAAGACAACATGCTACATGTGTGCCTGTCGGTGCGGCATCAATGTCCACATGAAGGACGGCCAGGTTGCTTACATCGAAGGCAACAAGGACCACCCGGTCAACCGCGGCGTGCTGTGCGCCAAAGGGTCGAGTGGGATCATGCAGCACTTGTCCCCGGCCCGACTTCGCGCGCCGATGAAGCGCGTTGGACCACGCGGGTCTGGCGAATTCGAGGAAATCACGTGGGACGAGGCGCTTGAAACCGCCGTTTCTTGGCTGAAACCCCTTCGTGAGACCGATCAGTCCAAGTTTGCCTTTTTCACAGGACGTGATCAGTCGCAATCGTTCACCAGTTTCTTCGCGCAATCTTTCGGCACACCGAACTATGCCGCCCATGGCGGCTTCTGTTCGGTCAACATGGCGGCTGCCGGCATTTACACCATGGGTGGGGCCTTCTGGGAGTTCGGCCAGCCGGACTGGGACCGAACAAAGCTATTCATGATCTTCGGTGTCGCCGAAGACCATGATTCAAACCCGATCAAGATGGGTCTCGGCAAATTGAAAGCACGCGGCGCCAAGGTCATCGGCGTCAACCCGATCCGAACTGGATATAATGCGATTGCAGACGAGTGGGTCGGCATAACACCCGGTACCGACGGGCTCTTTATACTCAGCCTTGTGCATTGCCTGATGAAGGCTGGGCGCATCGATCTGGACTACCTTGCCCGCTTGACGGACGCCCCTTGCCTTGTGAACGAAGACCCCGCAAGCGACGAACACGGTCTGATCTTGACAAACGAGGCGGGTAAGAAGCTCGTCATCGACAAACGAACAGGCAAACCCGAGGCGTTCGATGCACCTGGTGTTCAACCCGATCTGTCGGCCAGTTACCGCCACGCAGGCATCACTCACCGTCCAGTGTTGCATCATATGGCCGAAAAGTACCTTACAGACGAATTTGCCCCCGAAACTGTCGCAGGCAAGGTCGGCCTGCCCGCAGACCGCATCCGCGCGATCGCCGCTGAATTGGCGCGCGTCGCTTTTGATGAAGCGATCGAGCTGGATCGCGAGTGGACCGATTTCCGCGGCGTGAAACATAGCAAAATGATCGGCCGCCCCGTCGCCTTTCACGCCATGCGCGGGATCAGTGCCCATTCAAATGGCTTCCAAACCTGCCGCGCATTGCACTTGCTGCAGATCATCCTTGGCAGCGTCGAGGTGCCCGGAGGTTTCCGCTTTAAGCCGCCCTACCCGAAATCGGCCAACATCCATCCGAAACCGCACGGCCTGGTGACCCCTGGCAAACCGCTGGACGGTCCACATCTGGGATTCACCCACGGGCCGGACGACCTGCTGATCGACGAAAACGGCAACCCCAAACGGATCGACAAGGCGTTTAGCTGGGAAAACCCAATGAGCAGTCATGGGCTGATGCACATGCTGATCTCGAACGCACATGCCGGCGATCCTTATAAGATTGACACGATGATGCTCTATATGGCGAACATGTCGTGGAACTCGTCGATGAATACTTCGGGCGTCATGAAAATGCTGACGGATACGGATGACACGGGCGAATACGTCATCCCCCGCATCATCTATTCTGACGCCTATTCCTCCGAAATGGTTGCTTATGCCGACCTGATCCTGCCTGATACGACCTATCTTGAACGGCACGACTGCATCAGCCTGCTTGACCGTCCAATCTGTGAAGCCGAAGCCGCAGCAGACGCCATCCGCTGGCCGATCGTAGAGCCCGACCGCGATGTACGCGGCTTCCAATCGGTGCTTTGCGATCTTGGTGGTCGTCTTGGCCTGCCCGGCTTCACAAATGAAGACGGGTCGACCAAATACAAGGACTACGCAGACTACATTCAAAACCATGAGCGCAAACCAGGCAT
>JBCCCA010000026.1:0-23425 GCA_039033735.1 Pseudomonadota bacterium | reverse complement strand
GATTGATTATACCGCAGGCAATGGCGGGCTGCTGGCGACACTGACAGGGCGGCGCGAGCCTTTGACCAACAAGGCAATTCTTCGCACTATGATGCAACGCCCATTCGGCAGCCGCCGCGTTTTGGGATTGATCCATTGGCAGGCCGCCAAGCTGTGGTGGAAAGGTGCTTCCTTTCGGTCCCGCCCCGAACCACCGGTGCACGAGGTATCGCGATGAACATGTCGCTCACCCCGTACGCGTTGTTTGCCGGGATGCTCGCTATGGCGGGTCTGCCAATTTACATCCATGCACCAAAATTCTATGTCGACGAATTCGGCGTCGGCCTTGCAGCTTTGGGCACGGTCCTTTTTGTTCTTAGACTGATTGATGTGGTGCAAGACCCTGCACTTGGTTGGGTCTCGCAGCGACTGTCTAATCACCGCGGCATGGCAGTCGCCGTCGCTGTCCTGATCATGGCGGTCGCCATGTTCGGTCTGTTCGGTGTCGCACCGCCGATCGCGCCTGTGGCTTGGTTCGCAGTCACGCTCGCCCTGCTTTTCTCAGCTTTCAGCTTTCTGACGATCAGTTTCTATGCCGAGGGGGTCGCAAAGGCCGGTGCGCTGGAAGGCAATGGGCATGTCAGGCTCGCAGGATGGCGTGAAACAGGGTCGCTTTTGGGGGTCTCTATGGCCGCAGTCGCCCCGGTCCTGCTGCTGACTGTGACCGAGCGTCCTTTCTTCGCCTTCGCGATTGCCTTTATCGGACTATGCACCTTGGCTGCCCTTTCCATGCGTCACGAATGGAAAGGCGCGACGACGGGCGTGTCGATCGGTTTGAAGCCGATCCTGTCAGACCCTTTGGCTCGCAGGCTTCTACTTATCGCGCTGCTGAACGCAACACCCGTGGCTGTCACCTCCACCCTTTTCCTGTTCTTTGTCGAGAGCCGGCTTGAAGCGCCCGGTTGGGAAGGGCCGCTACTGCTTCTGTTTTTCCTCGCTGCAGCCGCCGCAGCGCCGGTATGGAGCCGTCTGGCCCAGAATTTCGGTGCGAAACCAACACTCTTGGTTGGCATGATCCTTGCGATCGCAACCTTCAGTTGGGCGGCAATGCTGGGCGCTGGGGATATCGCCGCTTTCGTCGTGATCTGCATCTTCTCGGGTGCCGCTCTGGGGGCAGATATGACCCTTTTGCCCGCCCTTTTCGCCTCAAGAATGTCGGACATTGCGCCAGAAGCCGCCGAAGGGTTTGGCCTTTGGTCTTTTGTCTCCAAGTTTTCGCTCGCCTTTGCCGCTATCTTGCTCCTGCCTCTTCTAGACGCGGCCGGCTTCACCGCCGGGGCACCCACTCAACCCCAAGAGGCTCTTAACGCACTTACGCTCTCCTACGCGGTTTTGCCCTGCGGCCTGAAAATTGCCGCTCTCCTGCTTCTGTTGGCCACACCAATCGAAGCGCCCGGAGGGACCGCCCTTACCAGAGGTCTACAGTGATGGAACTACTCTACTTTCTAGCGGGTGTTGCAGCAGCAGCAGCACTTGGATGGTTTTGGACAAGAAGATTCGACTTTCTTGCGCAAGCCCCCGCGGATTATGCGACAGGTCCTGAATTCGATATTCGGACCATTCTGAATGGCCCACTTTTGTGCGACGGGATCATATATGGCCCAACCGGACGTGTCGCGTCGCGCTTCACCGCAACATTTGACGCAGAATGGAATGGGAACTCCGGCGTCATGCGGGAACACTTTAAGTACGACAGCGGCACCGAGCAACACCGCGAATGGCGGCTGGCCGTGGATGATCACGGCCAGATCAGCGCGGACGCTGATGATTTGGTCGGCGCGGGACACGGCCGTCAAGAAGGCTCGGGTGTTCAGCTGAACTATCGCATCAAGTTGACAGAAGGCGGTGGCGGACACGAGCTGGATGTTGTTGATTGGATGTATCTGCTTGAAAACGGAACAATCATGAACCGCAGCCAGTTTCGCAAATTTGGCATCAAGGTCGGCGAGTTGGTCGCCACCATGCGGCCTGCCTCGGCTCGTGAAGAACAACAAGAGGCGGCTTGAGACATGCGCGACTGGTCCGGAAAACGTTATTGGCTTGTTGGTGCCAGCCAAGGCTTGGGTAGGGCCGTCGCACAAGAAATGTCAAAAATCGGGGTTGAGGTCATCCTGAGCGCCCGGGACAAGGACGCGTTGCAGACACTTGCGGGTTCATTGCCGGGAAAATCAACGGTGGTTCCCGTCGATGTAAGTGACGATGAAAGCGTGGCCAAAGCGGCTGAGGAAGTCGGTGAGGTTGATGGGATGGTCTTTCTTGCCGGGCTGTATTGGCCACTTTCGGCGAAAGAGTTCGATGGCGAAAGAGTTGCCACAATGATTGACGTGAACCTGACGGGTGCGGCGCGTGTCCTGGGACATGTTGTACCCAATATGGTGGCAAGGGACGAAGGTCACATTGTGCTGACAGGGTCACTTTCGGGTTTTCGCGGATTGCCGGGCGCCAATGGATATGGCGCTTCGAAGGCCGGGATCATGTCGATGGCCGAAACGCTCTACGCTGATCTTAGAACTACAGGCATCGATGTTCAGCTGATCAACCCGGGCTTTATCAAGACACGGCTGACCGAAAAGAACGACTTCACCATGCCGTTCATCATGGAGCCGGAGGACGCCGCACGTCTTTTTGTGGACCACATGCAAGACGACGAGTTCGCCCGAAACTTTCCGCGGCATTTCGGGGCGCTTTTCCGTTTGAGCCAGTTGCTTCCGGATTGGCTTTACTATCGTTTGTTTCGCTGACACCGGCGTTCAGATATCGCGTGTTTTCGACAAGATGAAGAGACGTTCAGCTAGAGACCAAGCCGGTCGCGCAAGGCATACCAGGTCATAGCAAGCGTCAGGAGAGGGGCACGCGCGTGCTTGCCGCCCGGGAACGGCGTGACCGGAAGTTTGCCAAGCAGATCCACACGAGCCACATGCCCCGCAATCGCTTCGGCCATGATCTTCCCAACCAGTGTCGTGATGGCAACGCCGTGCCCTGAGAACCCGCCAGCGGCAATCGTGTTCGGTCCAATCCGCCGTATCATGGGCAGGCGTGTCATCGTTATGCCGAGTGTACCGCCCCAACTATAGTCGATTGATGTACGTTCAAGTTGAGGAAAGAGCCGGAGCATCCGCTTGACCAATGCTGTGTTGATGTCGCTGGGAAAACCAATGCCGTAGCTTTCTCGGCCGCCGAAGAGCAGACGTTTGTCTTCGCTGAGCCGAAAGTAGTTCACGACAAACTTGTCGTCCGCGACGGCAACATCGCGGGCCAGCACCTTGTCAGCCAGATCACCAAGCGGCGCGGTCGCACAAATGAAACTGTTGATCGGCATGACGCGTGTCGACACGTCGTGCGCGATATCGGTGAGATATCCGTTCCCCGCGACAACGATGTGGTCGGCGGTAATCGTGCCGGCCAGTGTTCGAACCTTGGTTTCACTAAGCTGTACTGCCTCAGTCCGTTCGAAAATACGCACGCCCCGGGCTTCGGCCGCGCGCGCCAAGCCCAAGACATAACGGAGCGGATGGAGGTGACCGGCATCCATGTCGAGGAGGCCGCCGGAATACACGGGACTGCAGCACACAGCCTGAAAAGCCTCGCGGTCCAAATAGTCCGTCGCGTACTCATAATTATCTTCGAGCCATTTGCCATAGTCCCGCAGTTCTTCCGCGCCCTTCTTTGTCCAGTGCCCCTGCAACACACCCGGTTTGAATTGCGCGTCTGGGGCATGTGCAGCAACAAGCGTCCGCGTCAGGGCTTTGGCGTCTACGGTAAGGTCCCAGAGCGCTCGGGCGTCGTCCTTGCCAAGCTTTGCCTCGAGTGCGTGTTGATCCCAATTCCAGCCGGTGCCAACCTGCCCACCATTCCGGCCTGAAGCACCAAAACCGACGCGATGCGCGTCGACCACAACAGCCTGCAGCCCGTGATCGGCCAGATGAAGCGCCGTTGAAAGCCCCGTGAAGCCGGCGCCAATGATTGCGACATCCGTTTTGAGATCGCCTTTCAGGACGGGGCGTTCGGGCCCAAGTTCGGCTGTCGCGGCGTAATAGCTTCTCGGGTACTGCCCTGGGGCATCGTTGCGGTAAAGCGGGGTCATGCAGCCTACATCATACGCTGAGCAACAAGTGCTCACGCTCCCATGGCGAGATGACTTGCAGGAATTCGTCGTATTCCGAGGCCTTTACGCCCGAATAAACCCGGCAGAAATCCTCACCCAGCACATCGCGGAGAGAAAGCGAGGCACTGAATTCATCAAGCGCGGCATAGATCCCGCGGGGCAGTTCTTCTTCCGCATCATAGGCGTCGCTGGTGAACTCGGCACGCGGATCGATCTGTTCGACCATCCCAAGATACCCGCAAGCCAACGAGGCCGCGATGCCGAGATAGGGATTGCAATCCATACCAGCGATCCGATTTTCCGCCCGCCGTGCCTGAGGCTCGGCGACAGGCACGCGAATTGCAGTTGTTCGGTTGTCACGCCCCCACTCGGTATTTATCGGTGCGGCGTGGTCTTTGACAAATCGGCGGAAGGAATTGACGTAAGGGGCGAACAGGATGGTTGCCGCAGGCATGTAATGCTGCAAACCGCCAATGAAGTGCAAGAACTGCTGCGTTTCCGCTTCGCCGTCGCCCGTAAAAATATTTCGCCCCGTTTCCGCAGACAGAATGGAATGATGGATATGCATAGCCGAGCCAGGTTCGCCCTCGATCGGTTTCGCCATAAAGGTTGCAAAGCAATCATGCCGCAGAGCCGCTTCGCGGATCAGGCGCTTGAAGTAAAATATTTCGTCTGCCAGCTTGACCGGGTCTCCGTGGCGCAGGTTGATTTCCAATTGCCCGGCCCCGCCTTCCTGCGTGATCCCGTCAATCTCGAAGCCCTGTGCCTCGGCGAAATCGTAGATGTCATCAATCACCGGGCCGAACTCATCGACGGCAGACACCGAATAGGCTTGGCGGGCAGCTGCAGGGCGGCCTGAACGACCGGTCATCGCTCGAATTTCCTGTGCCGGATCGACATTGCGGGCTACAAGAAAGAATTCCATTTCGGGTGCGACAACCGGGCGCCATCCCTTTGCCTCGTAAAGTGCGACCACCCGCTTCAGAACATTTCGCGGGGCAAAAGGGACTGGCGTTCCGTCCCTTCCAAAGGCGTCATGGATGACTTGCATCGTCCAATCCGCGGTCCACGGGGCGGCACTTGCCGTGGAATAGTCCGGCTTTAAGACCATGTCTGGTTCGGTGAAACCATCAATGGCCGCGTCATCCGACCAGCCGCCCGTGATCGTTTGATAGTATATCGAATTCGGTAGATAAAAATGTGACTGGCGCGCAAATTTCGATGCGGGCATCGCCTTGCCGCGCGCAATCCCCGAGAGGTCCGAAATCAAGCACTCAATCTCGTCTAATCTGTGACCTTCAAGATAGGCGCGTGCGGCCTCGGGTGCTTTGTCGAGCCAATCAGACATGAGCAGGCTCCTTGAAGAAATTTGCGATGCGATCGGCCAAGAGACTGTTCGAGAGCGGCTGGCCAAGTGCGTTTGCGATCACATCCGCCTGTTCCGGACGAAGAGCGGCGCGACGGACCTTCATCAAAAGCTTGACGTGATCATCCGTGAATTCAGGATGGCCTTGCACCGAAAAGGCGCGGCCCTTGTAACTTAGCGCAGCGTGCGCGCAAAAACCGTTCGCGCCGACGGTCTTGGCCTCGGTCGGTGGGTCGATCACTTGATCCTGATGCCACGCATGCAGTGCGATTTCACCGTCGGCGAATGTGTAATCCTGACGACCAAGCGCCCAGCCGTCCGAGAACTTCTCAACCTTCCCGCCAAGCGCCTGGGCCAGGATTTGGTGCCCAAAGCAAATGCCCACGATGGGCACCGACGCTGCGTAAGCGGCACGCAAAAACTCTTCCAGCGGCGGAATGAATGGCACATCTTCATATGCGCCGTGTTTCGAACCCGTAACCAGCCAGCCTTGAGCGTCGTGCACGCTTTTCGGGAAATCCAGATCAACAACCGACCAAGTCGAAAAGGTTAGGCCCCTGTCGGACAAAAAGCTTTGGTAAATGTCGCTGTAGGTTTGCTGCGGAAAGCCGTCAGCCGTCGGGAAATGTCCGCACTGCAAAATGCCGATATGCATAAGTCACCTGTTTGCTGCATCGTCCCTAGCCGAACTTGCGCCTCGACAGAAGAGAGGGCGTTGAAGACGTGGCTTTTTTTGCCGGCTTTGTCCTAAACGGCACGCCTTGGCCCAAAAAGATACCAAAGGAAAAAGCCCATCCCAGGCAACGCCAAAAGCGGCACAGTCCAAAGTGCCTTGACGAACAGATTGGCCTGCGCACCAAGCAAAGATAGCCATGCCCACATATTCAGGCTGAGGGCGCAGAGGATCCAAAAGCCCAGATACTCGACATATTCGACCATATCAGTCGATCCGGACGCTGTCCGATGACTGGCGTTCATCACTGCCAAAGCCGGCCGCACTCAATCCGTAATACGCGCCTACAGAAATCAAACCCATCACTGCAAAGGCGCTTAGCATCGCTTTCATGGTTCTCTCCCTACGTATTGTCTTTCAAGAACGCGATCAGATCCGCACGGTCTTCCGGTTTTGTAATACGCTGCATTGGCATCTTCGAACCGGGAATGAAGTGATCGGGACCCTTATCGAACAGTTGGTCAATCGTGTCCTCGTTCCAATCAAAAGGCAATGTCGCAACCGTGTCGGAATAACGATAGCCTGCAACACTTCCCGCAGGCCGGCCGAACAGTCCGGCCAGATGTGGCCCGGCGCGCCGTGCCCCATCATCTGTCAGGCTGTGGCAGATCGAACATTTGCGCTGATACTGTCTTTCGCCGTTCGACATCTCGCTTGGGTCCTTCAGGAAGCCACGTTCTTGTGTTGCCATGATCGGCGCCTCAAGGCTGTTCCGGACAGGCCAAATATATGCGGCGTCGTCGATCCCGCCACCCAGCAAGCTTTCGCCGTCGCCAAGATAAGCCAATGCCCAAACCGGACCCTTGCCCGCCGCCTTGTAATCGCCGGTGATCGCCCAGTCATCCACCGACACGGTCATCACAAAGCCTTCACCGTCGCCCACCGCGATCTCTTGTCCATCGGGTCGGTGCGCCATGGCTAGAATGGGCCGACGGTCGGCGGTGAGGTCAGCGATGACAGTGGCCGTGTCCAGATCGACAATACGCGTGCCACCATCGACGGCGCCATAGGCCAACCAATCAGGGCCCAAAAGCAGCTTGTTGACGCCGAAACCATGCTGCACCAACTGACGTTTTTCTGTTGCTGTGGCGACATCCCAGACACGAATTGTCCCATCAGCCGAGGCCGTATAGACGGCTGCGCCATCTTGCGAGAACTTGATATCGTTAACCACTCCGCCGTGGCCGGTCATCATGGCAATAAGGTCGCCTTCGGGCAGCGACCAAAGCCCGACCGAACCGTCCCAAGATGCCGATCCAAGCGTGGCGCGGTCGGGAGAGATCGCCAAGGCGGCCACCTGCCCCTTGTGCCCCTCAAGGCGCCGCAGCTCGACGCCGTCGGGCAGCGACCAAAGCGTTATCGCAAAGTCATCGCCGCCCGAAACCGCGCGTTCCTGATCAATGAAGATCGCCGACTTTACAGCGGCCCTGTGCCCTTCTAGCCAGCGAGGTTCGTCGGAAGTCAACGACCAATACCCCACAGCGTTGTCGAAACTTGCCGTCAGCGCGTGCGTTCCGTCGTCCGATACGTCGGCCGCCATAACGGGCCCACCATGTCCGACAAGCAATTTGAACTCGGACGCCAGGGCTGGCGCGGCTCCAAGCAAGACGGCAGGCACAGCGCAATTCCTGGCCCAATGCCAGATCTTACTCCGCCGGCGTCGCATCTTGCTGCGGAGAAGCCCTTGCTTCCTTTTCGACTTCTTCCGCCCAAAGGCTGTGATGCTCCTTCGCCCAGTTCAGATCGACTTCGCCCGAGCCCATGGCGTCATAAGCGCCTTCCATGCCAAGCGAGCCGATATAGATATGCGCGATGATGATCCCCATCAGAACAAAGGAAACGACCGCGTGCCAAACCTGTGCGTGCTGCATCTCGGCATGCGGAGTCAAACCTTCGGGAAGGGGCCCATAGAAGGGCAGCGATGTGATCCCAAGCCCCGCCATCTTCTCAAAAGTCGCCGCGAACATGTTCAGCTCGAACGGGAACAACAGGGCAATGCCAGACGCCGAGATTGACCCGCCCAGGATGATCACGGACCAAAAGATGATCTTTTGGCCGGCGTTGAATTTCTTGGCTGGGGGATGCCCGTTGCCGATAATCCCACCACCTTTGGCAAACCACACCAGGTCAAGCCGGTTCGGAATGTTGTGAATGACCCAAAGAAAAAACACCATCACCAGCGCCAGCATAAAAGCCCAAGATACATTGTTGTGGATCCATTTCGAGGCCAGCGCGATCGTTGCATAGGCGTCATGCCCCAGAAACGGGATCAGGCCTTTGCGTCCGAACAGTGTAAGCAGCCCGGTGACGCCCAACAGAATGAACGAGCCTGCCAAGAGCCAATGGGCGAACCGCTCGATCGACGTGAACCGCAGGATCGTCGCGCCCGACCGCCCGCCCTCAATACGGATACGACCACGCAGAAGGAAGAACAGCGCCAAAAGGACGCAAACGCCGATGAGAAAGCCACCACCCCATGTCATCAAGGGGCCTTCACGGAACAGAAGCCATGCCATGCCACTGTCCTGAACCAGAAGTGTGGCGCCCGGCGCGCGCACCTGGCTGGTCACATCGGCAGACCCGAACCTGAGTGCTCGCCACAATTCAGGGTCCGAGGCCCCGCCAAGTGTCCCAAGCTGGTCCGTTGTCGCCGCGCCTCCGGCAGGATCGCCCGTCGCTCCGCGCCGATGCTCAAGGTCTAACTCCTCACCGCGTTGTCGACGCAAGATATCTTCCAGCGTCGTCGCCCCGCCCGTTTCGGCGCGAGTGTCAGTCTGTGCAGGCGCCTCCTGCGCCATTATCGGGACAGGGGCGATCATGGTGCAGAACAGGATTAGCCAAGCCATTACACGAAGCATTTTCACCCTCCCCTTTTTTGCGTCCGCCGTTGCACGCTTCAGCTTATGCGGGTTTCGTTCTGAAGCCGCCATGCCAGTTTGTGCTGCTGGACCGCTTTTTTATAGTCATTGGAACGTTCAAACAGATCCGCTAGCTGAAGCGCGATCCGTTTACGCTCGAAAGAATGGTTGAGCTTCTTTGCGATCCGGCCTGCAGCTTCTAAATGGTCCCTCGCGCAAATCAATTCGTCTTTGTCGGCCTCGAACTGCGCAAGTTGTCGATGAAGAAAACACTGGACCCTTTGATCCTCGTCTTCCTTTGCCAGTTCCATGCCGAGCTTCAGGCTGACTAATGCTTCGTCCTGGCGACCCAGTTTCAGATCACAGGCACCAAGCAAACACAGAAGATAGGGGCGGATCAGGCGGTTCGCGTTTGAGTGCGAAGTCTCCAAAGCGGTCGCGGCTCGGATCCGTGCCGCCTCCACGTCGCCATCCGCCAAAAGCCACGTGGCTGTGCAATACTCCACCCCGGCCTGGAGTTCAGGATTGCTGAGCTCCTGCGCCCGGCCAAGCGTGATGCCAGCCCGCGCACGTTCCCCTGTATGCCGCTGCACGATCGCGCGCGTGAGCAAAAGATCAACCATAGCGTCTGGTACATCTTCATCGGCAGCATCGCGCAAAAGCCAAAAGCCCCGATCAAGCGCGCAATTCGCAAGATCAAAACGATTTCGCGCGAAATGCACGCCGGCCAGAACGGCATAGACACGCGCCCGGGTTTCGGCATGTTCCCGTTCAGGCAAGTAACTTTCGGCACTGAGGCAATACCCCATCGCTTTGTCCAGCGATCCACGCCACTTTGCGTGCCAAGCTAGCGTACAAAGGGACAAACCGTGCTGGACACGGCTGCGCTGTCCCGACCCCTTTATGGCAGTCGCTCGGGCAGTCTGGGCAAACGCGGCACTGGCGTTCGGATCGCTCCAACGCCGTACCCAAGCCACCTTGTTCAGCAAAGTGGGATCACCACTTGGCAGTTCAGATTTGACACGCTGCGTTGATTGTTCCATCGCTTTTTACAATTGCTCCAAATAGCTTTGGCGCCCCAACGTTTAAGCCGGGCGCCAAAAAGATTGTGCAGCGCGGGGGTTAACCGCCTTTTTGATCGTAGGCAGTTCCCCAACCCCACGCGCCCGAGCCAAAGCCTCGCGCCACGACCCGTTCGCGGTAAATGTCGGCCACATCATCGCCGTCACCGCCCAGAAGCGCTTTGGTGGCGCACATTTCGGCGCAGATCGGCAGTTTGCCTTCTGCGACGCGATTGCGCCCATACTTCTGGAATTCGACCGTGGACATGTCGTCTTCCGGACCACCGGCGCAGAAGGTGCATTTATCCATCTTGCCGCGCGAGCCAAAGTTGCCAGCCTGCGGGAACTGCGGCGCGCCGAAGGGGCACGCATAGAAGCAATAGCCGCAGCCAATGCAGAGGTCCTTCGAGTGCAGGACGACCCCATCATTGGTCTGGTAGAAGCAATCGACCGGACAGACCGCCATGCAGGGCGCGTCCGAGCAGTGCATGCAGGCAACCGATATCGAGCGTTCGCCCGGGTCACCATCATTGATCGTCACGACCCGGCGGCGGTTGATGCCCCACGGGATTTCATGCTCATTCTTACAGGCTGTGACGCAGGCGTTGCACTCGATGCAGCGTTCGGCGTCGACGAGAAACTTAACTCTTGCCATCTCTCTTTCCTCCCTTACGCCGCAGTGATCTTGCAGAGTGTGGCCTTGGTCTCCTGCATTTGTGTGACGGAGTCGTAGCCATACGTCTGTGCGGTGTTACAGCTTTCGCCAAGCACATACGGATCGGCCCCTTTAGGGTACTTGTACCGTCTGTCCTCGCCCTGGAAGTGGCCGCCGAAGTGGAAAGGCATAAATGCCACGCCTTCGCCCACTCTGTTGGTCAGCATGGCCATCACTTTGACCTTGCCGCCCTCCGGGCCTTCGACCCAGACCTGTTCACCGTCGCGGACACCGATGTTGTTCGCGGTGCGCGGGTTGATTTCGACAAACATGTCCTGCTGGAGTTCCGCCAGCCAGGGGTTTGAGCGTGTTTCATCGCCGCCACCCTCATACTCGACCAATCGGCCAGATGTAAGGATGATCGGATAATCCGACGAGAAGTCATTCTGCTGGATCGATGCATAGAGCGTCGGAACCCGCCAGAAGGTCTTGTCATCATAGGTCGGATAATCCGCGACCAGGTCACGCCGGTTGCTGTAGAGCGGCTCGCGATGGAGCGGCACCGGATCGGGGAAGGTCCAGACAACCGCACGCGCTTTTGCGTTCCCGAAGGGCGCGCATTCGTGCTTAATCGCGACCCGCTGGATGCCGCCGGAGAGGTCGGTTTTCCAGTTGGTCTTCGGACCCGCGACGGCGTCGATAGACGCGCGTTCCTCATCCGTAAGGTCGCCGTCCCATCCAAGGTCCATCAGCATCTGCATCGTGAACTCTGGATAGCCGTCCTGAATCTCCGATCCTTCGGAGTAGACGCCCTCAGCTAACAGGTTCACACCATCACGTTCGACACCGAAGCGGGCGCGGAAGGTGAGACCACCTTGGCTGACCGGTTTCGACATGTCGTAAAGGTTCGGCGTGCCCGGGTGGTTCATCTCGGGCGTCCCCCACGACGGCCATGGCAGACCGTAGTAGTCGCCATCTGCCGGACCACCGATGGCCTGCAACGTCGTGTTATCAAACGTGTGCTGGTTGGCCATATGCAGTTTGAGACGCTCCGGCGACTGACCTGTGTAACCGATCGTCCACATGCCGCGATTGATCTCCCGCAGGATGTCCTCGACGTTCGGCTCATCCTCGCCGTCCATCGCGATGTTGCGGAAGAGACGGTCTTCAAAGCCGAACTTCTTCGCGAACTTCGCCATAATGACGTGATCCGGAAGACTTTCGAACAGCGGCTCCATAACCTTCTCGCGCCACTGGAGCGAGCGGTTCGAGGCCGTGACCGAGCCGCGGGTTTCGAACTGTGTCGTCGCCGGTAGCAGGTACACGCCGTCCTGACGGTCCTGCAGGATCGCAGAGACGGTCGGGAATGGATCGACCACGACCATCAGATCGAGTTTCTCCATCGCGTCCTTCATCTCGACCAGACGGGTCTGAGAGTTCGGCGCATGGCCCCAAAGGACCATGGCCCGCGTGTTGTCCGGCTGAACAAGGTTTTCTTTGTCTTCCAGCACACCGTCGATCCAACGCGACACGGGGATGCCACGCTCGTTCATCATCGCCAGATCACCGCCATCCTTGCCCTTGCCAGGCATGGTGTTGAAACGTGCCTTGAGCCAGTCGAGGTCTTCTTCCCAGACACGGGCCCAGTGTGCCCAGCTTCCTGCCGACAGACCGTAGTAGCCCGGTAGCGTATCAGCCAGAACGCCGAGGTCCGTCGCACCCTGCACATTGTCGTGGCCGCGGAAAATGTTCGTGCCGCCGCCTGTGGCGCCCATGTTGCCCAGGGCAAGCTGGAGCACGCAGTAGGCACGCGTGTTGTTGTTGCCGTTGGTGTGCTGGGTGCCCCCCATGCACCAGATCACGGTGCCGGGGCGGTTGTTGGCCATTGTCCGCGCTACACGCTCAAGCTGCGAGCCCGGCGTGCCGGTGACGCGTTCGACTTCTTCCGGTGTCCATTTGGCAACCTCGGCCTTGATTTCATCCATGCCATAGACGCGGGTGCGAATGAACTCTTTATCTTCCCAGCCATTTTCGAAGATGTGCCAGAGGATGCCCCAGACCAGCGCCACGTCGGTGCCCGGACGGAAGCGCACGTACTCATCAGCATGCGCCGCGGTCCGTGTGAAGCGTGGGTCACAGACGATCACGGGTGCATTGTTCTGCTCTTTCGCACGGAGGACATGCAGTAGAGAGACAGGGTGCGCCTCGGCGGGGTTGCCGCCAATGATGAATATCGCCCGGCTGTTGTGGATATCGTTGTAGCTGTTGGTCATGGCGCCGTAGCCCCATGTGTTGGCTACACCCGCAACCGTCGTCGAGTGACAGATACGTGCCTGGTGGTCAATATTGTTCGTGCCCCAATAGGCCGCGAACTTCCGATAGAGGTACGCCTGTTCGTTGTTGTGCTTGGCCGATCCGAGCCAATAGACCGAATCCGGTCCGCTTTCTTCGCGGATCGAAAGCATCTGGTCGCCGATCTCGTTGATAGCTTCGTCCCAGCTCACGCGGGTCCATTCGCCACCGACCAGTTTCATCGGGTACTTGAGGCGCCGCTCTCCATGGGCATGTTCGCGCACCGCGGCTCCTTTGGCGCAGTGGGCGCCAAGGTTGAACGGGCTGTCCCATGCCGGTTCCTGACCGGTCCAGACACCGTTTTCGACTTCCGCCAGAACGGTGCAGCCAACCGAACAATGGGTACAAACCGACTTCTTGATGTCGACCTTACCCATGCTGGACGCTTGTGCAGCAGCAGGCGTAACCCGACCGACCGTTCCCAAAGCGGCAAGCCCACCGACAGCCAAACCTGAGCCACGAAGGAATGTCCTTCGGTCCAGCTTTGCCCTATCAGCACGAGCCACGATCGAGGTTGATCGACCCGAACGGGCCACGCCGGATGTCTTCTTTCTCAGCATATCCGTTCCTCCCTCAGAACCTGGCCGATGCCAGGTATTTCTTGACGTGATCGGTCTTTTTCAAAGCCGAGTCCGACTGCGCGTCCTCTGCAGCGGCTTCGGTGCCGACTGCAGCGACTGCGACAGCGGCAGGTGCCGATGTTCCAGCGAGTTTCAGAAAGTCGCGGCGACTTGCGCCTTCTTTCTTTTTCTCGTCCATGGCTGGTCCTCCTCTAGCTGCGGACGTGTGTTTGAGACCCTTGTGTCAGGCCTCCATTCGAAAGGCTTCGATCTCTATGTCCATGAATGCGCGGCCAATCCTCCCGACCGGTGCATAGAAGACCGACCCTTCAGCGGCCTCCAGATCCTTAAAAAAGTGCGATGCCCAGGTTGCGACATGGGTATTGAAAAACGCGTGCTGGTCTTCAACTGGCATCGGTTTGCCATAGTCGCCCAAGATCAATCCCGACATGATCTCACAAAGCGTTGCGATGTGATCTTCCGGTTCTTTCACGTTCGGGTTTCGCTCGATACCAAGCTCCGACATATGACCACGAAGGCGTGCCAGCGGTTTCTCGTTCAGAAACCCGGTCAGGTAAAAACTGCCATACGGCAACAACTCACCACGACCCAAGCCGATGAACAGAGCATTGTATTCACGGTCAACAGCCTTGACGTTCGTTGCGGTTGCAACTTTTGCAAGAGTGCTGATTCCCTGACCCAACTCAGTTTCGTCCCCCGCAAGCACCTTGCAAGTTTCTACGACGTTTGGGGACGGGCTTTTGGCAAGCAACGTTGCCAGCAAACGATACAAATCTGCCCGCAGAATATCTTCTTCCGCGACACATTCGAACTGTTCAATAGTCGTTCCCTGGACGGTCATTTGATGACCAATGTTCTTGTCATAATTCCACGCTAGGTCATTTTTTAACCGTCAGGCAAACAAAATCGACTGACCCTAAAGCCCTACTTTTTTAATCGGAATTCTGGCTGAAGCGCATACGTCGCGGCTTTACGCTATCTGACGGCTCTTCGTGGTGTACTGCGGTATCCAAAGGCGTCGTCATTTCCGTTTTGATCTCGGCCACTTGTTCCGCTTCTTGCCCGATGTCTTCAGGCGCCGGCACTTCTGTTGAAGGTTCGAACTCGACCTTTTCGTCGGTCACACGCGACACAATGCCCCGGCCCACCTGATAAGCCGTCGCAAGGACCTTCTGCGTTAATTCAGGCGATCTAAAATCGTCGTCATAATCATTCAGGCCATCAAGATTCGCCAAGACCGGATTAGAACGCCATAGAACCCGCAGCGCGCGATTACGCAGAAACTGCGGCACCCCGTCAGCCATAAAAGCCGAAAAGTCATCGCCCGGCTTCATGCTTTCCGGAACAGGCAGCTTCAGTTCTGCCAACAGCTGCTCTTCCTCCTCCGGTGTTGCAGGTTCAGGCACAGGATTGATTGCTGCAGTCTCTGCCGTCTCAACTGCAGCTTCTTCTTCCGCGACGGCTTTTTTCCGACGCGACCAGCGCGAAAGAAAGTCCTCGTCACTCATCGTGTTTCGCCCTGAGTGAGGTCGGACTGCGATAGACATCGGTGACTTGTCGAATGCGTGCGTCGCCTATCCCGTCTTCGATCAGATCGATACGTTTCTTGTCGCGCTTGCGTTTGACAAAGGGAATTTCGTCAAAATGCACGTCGCAGAAACCGCGGACTACGCCGATCAGCATGTCTGGCATCGGAACAGGTTCAACAATCATCTCGGCGCTGTCCTGCCAATCCAGCGCCAAGTCCGAACTTGCGGTCACGGTGTGAACCGCGATGCCATATTCGTTGTCAGCATTCTCACCCTTGTCCAGTACAACAAAAACAGAGGGCGGGGTCATCATGAGCGACGTTCGGTACCCTTCGCATTCCGTGTGATGCAAATCCAGCGGCACGGTCGCGGCGTGAAAGTCGGTCGTCTCCCCGTCTTCGCGCAGTGTACGAAAACCACCCGGCCCCGCATTCGGCAGAACAGCGACAACGGTCCAGGCCCATTTCGCCCAACGGGTCACGCCCGGGCGCCGTCGCAGCACAACGCCGATCGGAAGTGTCAATGTCTTTGGTGTCTCCTCCATATGAGGGACGAGACCACAGGCGCATTGCCTTTGTCAAAACAAGCTCGCAAGATACGACCCTTGGGAGGATCGACATGCCAAAGATTGAGCGGCTGCTGCTGTGTTCTTGCGAAGACAGCATGTCCGTCGACAAAGTGACCGCAAGCGCTTCCTTGGGGGAACCGTCTGTTCAGGAAGTCAGCGGTCTTTGTACAAAAGACATCGATGTTGCTGCGACCGCCCTGCAAGGCGACGGGACAACGTTGATTGCGTGCGGGCAGATGACAACACTGTTCGAAGAACTGGCCGAGGACCTTGGGGCAAGCGATCGGCTTTTGACCGTGGACATCCGCGACCGGGCTGGCTGGACGGATTCGGCCAACGCGCATGCAAAGCAGGCCGCCCTTCTTGCCGAGGCTTTGACACCCCGCCCCGAAACACCGCTGCGCGAAATCGCATCAGAAGGGACATGTCTGATCTTAGGGAAAGGCGATGTAGTCTTGGATGTGGCCCGCCATTTATCAGATACGCTGGCCGTGACCTGCCTATTGACCGACGCGCCCGACGACCTGATCCCGGACGGTCGTTTCGATGTGACCACGGGCGTTTTGAAGTATGCCAATGGCGCACTTGGCCGTTTCGACATCACAGTGAATGCCTTTCGCGAATTGCATCCCGGGGGACGCGGCGCGGGATCGTTCGGGTCAGCCAAGGATGGTGTCACGTCAACGTGCGATATTGTCCTTGATCTGCGCGGCGCGGCGCCCTTGTTCCCAGCTAGTCATAAGCGGGACGGATATCTGCGTGCAGACCCAGGCGATCCTTTGTCCGTCGAGCGCGCCATCTCAAAGGCGCGTGACCTGCAAGGTGTATTTGAGAAACCACTCTATATCCGGTTCGAGGAAACGCTCTGCGCGCATTCCCGTGCAACCCGCACTGGGTGTGACCGGTGCCTGAACGTCTGCCCTACTGGCGCTATTGCACCCTCAGGGGACACAGTTGTGATCGACCCAGATATCTGTGCCGGATGCGGCGCCTGTGCGGCCGTTTGCCCGTCGGGCGCGGCTAGCTACGACGACCCACCAGTTGCCACACTATTTGCGCGACTGCGGACACTTGCCAGCTCCTTCAGAAATGCAGGCGGCACTGCGCCACGCCTTTTGTTCCATGAAGCAGACTGGGGGCGCGAGATGATCGAACTGTCGGCCCGGTTTGGCCGTGGCTTGCCCGATGATGTGATCCCGGTTGAGGTTGCTTCGGTCGAGGGCGTGGGGCATGCCGAAATACTGGCAGCCCTTGGCGTTGGATTTGCCTCGGTTGGACTGATGCCGGGCCCCCGAAGCGACCGCACTGTGATCGAGGATCAGGTTGCGCTTGCCCAGGCGATTGCGCCCACCAGCACGATTGCCGTTTTTGACGTTGATGACCCCGAAGCAATGGAACGCACCCTGCGCGAACGTAAGGACGTTGCCCTGGACCATGATACGATCCTGCCGCTTGGCGGGCGGCGTGACGTGACGCGGCTTGCGGCAAGTACATTGAACGGCGATGACGTCGTTCTGCCCTTGCCCACCGGTGCCCCCTATGGCGCGATTGAAATCAACACGGACGCCTGCACCCTGTGTTTAGCCTGCGTGTCGCTTTGCCCAGCAGGAGCGCTTGGGGACAATCCAGAAAAGCCCTCGGTTCGCTTCCAGGAATCCGCCTGCCTTCAATGCGGGCTCTGCGCTTCGAGTTGCCCGGAAAGTGCGATTACGCTGACGCCCCAGCTTGATCTGCGGAAAGAAGCCCTGACGTACAAAACGCTGAACGAAGAAGAACCGTTCGAATGCATCTCGTGCGGTGTCCCCTTTGGCGTCCGCTCGACGGTCGAGGCAATCGTTGCAAAACTGGAGAACGAGCACTGGATGTTCAAGAACAGCGACAATACGAAACTGATCCAAATGTGCGACAATTGCCGGGTGAACGCGCAATATCATCAGGAGAATTCACCCTTCAAGATCGGTGACCGCCCGCGCATAAGAACCACGGAAGACGAATTGAAAGCGAGGGACGGCGACTGAGGCTTTTCGTCCGGCGGTTTTGGCGATAGCTGGGGCTAAAATGGCCCCGCAACGCATGACGACCTGAGATGAGTGTTGATCCAACCCGCCAAATCATAGCCGAAGGTTTCGGCACCGGCATGTTAGTCACAACCGTGGTCGGCTCGGGCATCATGGCCCAGCGACTTACCGATGACGTTGCCCTGCAACTTTTGGCGAACACATTACCAACCGGTGCAATTCTAGTCGTACTGATTACAACGCTGGGTCCAGTGTCTGGGGCGCATTTTAACCCGGCTGTCACACTGGCCTTTCGGTTGCAAAATAGCATTTCGAACAGTCTGGCCATAAGTTTTGTAGCGGCACAGGTCATAGGGGCAATTCTGGGAACTTGGGTCGCGCACGCCATGTTTGCCGAAACCATACTGCAAGCGTCACAAACCGTGCGCACCGGCAGTGCTCAATGGCTGGCCGAGGCTGTCGCCACTTTTGGGCTGGTGTTCTTCATCTTTGCGGGCCTACGCACGCGACCCGATACGATCCCGTGGATCGTTGGGCTGTATATCACTGCCGCCTATTGGTTCACCGCATCGACGTCGTTTGCGAACCCCGCCGTCGCCATAGGGCGCGCCTTTACCGATACTTTTTCAGGCATAAGGCCGTTTGATCTGCCGGGATTCATCGTTGCAGAGCTTTTCGGTGCAAGCATTGCCGCTTTATTTGCAAATTGGCTGTATCAAACCCTTGGATCGAAACCGTAAAGTTGAGTATGTGAGCCAATGATTTATGCCGTCGGTGATATTCACGGACATCTCGACAAGTTGAAGTCGGCGCATTCCTTGATCAATGCCGATCTGGCGCGGAACAAGCGGAAGAAGGCGACGATCATTCATGTCGGCGACCTTTGTGACCGTGGGCCGGACACACGCAAAGTCATCGAGCATCTGAAATCCGGCATGGACGCGGGTCACGACTGGTTGGTCATCAAGGGCAACCATGATCAAATGCTGCTTGATTTTATTGAGGGCGGCGGCGTTTCGAACCCGCGCCTCAAATCTGGTGTGAACTGGCTTCATTCCATGATGGGCGGAAAAGCAACGCTTGCATCTTACGGTTTGAAACGCTCGATGTTAGAAACAAACGACGCCTTTACCCGCCGCGCGCGGGCAGCAATCCCCGAGGAACACGTCTCATTCCTGAAAGGATTACCGGTCTGGGTGCGGGCCGAGGGCATGATATTCGTACATGCCGGGATCCGACCGGGCTTTCCGCTTGAAGCGCAAGAGGAAGCGGACCTTTTGTGGATCCGGGATGAATTCTTATGGCATCTGGGCGACCATGAAGCCTTGATTGTGCATGGCCACACACCGGTAGATGAACCCACGCATTACGGGAACCGGGTGAACATCGACACGGGCGCCGGCTGGGGCAATCCATTGGTCCCGGTTGTGTTCGACAAGAAATCTTGTTTCGCTTTGACCGACGAGGGCCGTGTTGAGTTGTCCGTACCGAAGCACCGCCCGAAATCAGGGCGCAGACGCTAACTCAAGGGTCGCATTCACCCCACACCTGACATACCGAGGAGTGGGTGTGCAGCAATAAAGGAATTGACCATGGCACAAAGGCTTCATCTTGTTTTCGGCGGTGAACTTGTGGACCCGTCAAAGAATGTGTTCCGCGATGTGGACGCAATCGACATCGTCGGGATGTTTCCCGACTATGCGGCGGCTTACGATGCTTGGAAATCAGCCGCGCAAAAGACAGTCGATAACGCACATATGCGCTACTACATCGCGCATCTGCACCGGCTTCGGGATGAGGAAGCTGCGACTTCGTCAACCGAGGAGTTGGGCAACTGAGTGAGAGCATGCGCCCTCGTATGCGCTCGCGGCTTGGCCGCGCGCTGAATCGGCTGCGTCGCACCGCTTTGGGCGATTCAACTCACGAGGCGACCGAACGACGGGACGAGCAACTTGGTAAGACGGATCGTGATCGTCCAGAGGGGTTTCTCATTTGGGTTCTGTCCGATCAAGCGTCCGAGGTTGGGCCCGCACCCGCTCTTGCACAAGCACTTGAAGAACGCATCGAGAAATCGGTCCACGTCTTGGCAACACCGCTGGAAGAAAAGCCTTTGGTGGAAGAAGTAGAAGCCCACGTCATTCATCAATTCGCTCCTGGCGATACCGATGGCACAATCAGGCGCTTTCTGGATCATTGGCAGCCAGATGCCGCGCTTGTCCTTGGGCAACCCGCCCGAGCCCGGCTGCTGACTGAGGCAGCAAGGCGCGGCATGCCGCTATTCCATGCTTCGTCACACCGCGCTCAAACGCCAACCGCGCGCAAGTTGCCCGCGTATCTTGCGATGTGCGACCGATGCTTTGCACCGTCTGCCTCGGACGCAAATGTCCTCAGAAGTCACCTGAAGAACGCTCAAACCAAAATTGAAGTGACCGGGCCGCTCTCCGACACAACTTACGCCTTGCCGTGCAACGAGGCTGAGTGTGACGAACTGGCAAAACTTCTTGGTGGCCGCCCCATCTGGCTTGGTGCCCGCATCACGCGTAGTGAAGTTTCGGTTGTCGAGGATGCCCACCGCAAGGCCTTCCGTTCAGCGCACCGGCTTTTGCTTATCCTTGTGCCACGACCAGGCGAAAACGCCCCCAAGATCGCAAAGGACCTGGAAGAGCGCGGATGGCGGGTTGCGCTTCGATCAAACCTGCAAGAACCAGACCCAGAGGTTCAGGTCTATATCGCCGATACTGAAGACGAATTGGGCATGTGGTACCGGCTTGCACCTGTGAGCTTTATAGGCGGCAGTCTGGACACAACTGTTGAACCAACGGACCCTTTCAATGCCGCAGCACTTGGGTCTGCTGTTCTGCATGGACCAAACGAAGGCCGCAACCCCGCCCGCTTCAAGGCGCTTGCGGCACATGGCGCCAGTTCGACCGTCACGGGTTCCCGCGACTTGGGCGACGCCGTCATCAGTCTTTTGGCGCCGGACAAGGCCGCATCTCTGGCGCAGGCGGGCTGGAACGTAACGACCGAAAGCGCAAATGTGGTCGAGCGGATTGCCGAGGTCTTGGAAGAGCAAATTCTTGAAGCGGGACTTGCCGAGTGATGCGTCCGCCATCGTTTTGGCATAACCAGCCGAACGCGCCCGGACTATTTTCGCACCTGTTGTCCCCCTTGGGTGCTATTTACGCTGGCGCAACCGCGCGGCGTGTCAGCGCGCCACCCGCTTATGACCCGAGGATCCCGGTAATCTCAGTTGGTAATATCAATGTTGGAGGAACCGGCAAAACACCGACCGTCATTGCACTGATCGAGATGTTGCGGGACCGTGCGGTTCATGTCGTGTCGCGCGGCTACGGCGGCGATGCCCCCGGTCCTTTACGTGTGGACCTTCGGGCTCACGATGCGGCACTGGTGGGAGACGAGCCCCTGCTGCTTGCAGCGTTTGCACCCACCTGGATCGCGCCCGATCGTGCCGCCGGTGTTGCGCTAGCTGAAGACGCAGGCGCAGAAGTCATTTTGCTGGATGACGGGCACCAGAACCCGGCGGTTCCGAAAGCGCTGAATATCGTCGTCGTTGATGCTGCCATCGGATTTGGAAATGGTCGTGTGATGCCGGCGGGGCCTCTGCGCGAGCCGGTCGCGGCAGGGCTAGCCCGGGCAGATATGTTGATCTCTATCGGGGATGAGGCTGCTCAATCACAGTTTGCTAAGACTTGGGGACACACAATCTCGATTTCTCACCTGACCGCCGAATTGAAGCTTCTGGAAACGGGCATGGATTGGGCCGGACAGGACGTGATGGCATTCGCAGGCATCGGCCATCCCGAGAAATTCTTTCGCACGGTCAGGCAGACAGGGGCAAACCTGATGCGGGCCGAGGCGTTGGATGACCATCAACGACTGACAGAAGCGCTGATGAAGCGCCTTGAACTTGAAGCCCAAGTCGTGGGCGCACAATTGGTTACGACCGAAAAGGACGCTGTCCGACTACCACGAAGTTTCCGGCAAAAGGTCTTAGCGCTTCCAGTCCGTTTGGCATTTCACGCGCCCGCCGATCTTGAAGACAGGCTTGCGCGCTTGTTTCCTTAGCTGCCTAGCGCGCTGTCGATTACGTCGCGCATCTCATCATAGGCCATGTTGCTGTATTTGCGACCGTTTATGACAAAGGACGGTGTCGAGTTGATCCCGTCTTCTTCAGCGTTCTGCAGGTAGTACGCGTAAAGTGCCTGGGCGTTGTCGCCATCCGAAAAGCAGGTATCGAGCTGGACGTCGGTCAGACCGGCCGTCTTCCCGATCGTCCGCAGTTGATCAACGATCTGCTGAGGGCTGTTGTTGCTGTTCGCCCATTGGCGCTGACGTTCATAAATCAGGTCGGCAATGCCAAAGAACCTGTTTTCAGCACCCTCGCCACAGCGCGCCACAATCGAAGCCCAAAGTCCGAAACGATCAAAATACACGTCCCTGTACACGAAGTTAATCTTACCTGTGTCGATGTAATCTGCCTTCAACTGTTTGAAGTTGTTGGCGTGGAAAGACGCGCAATGCGGGCATGTGAACGAAGCGTATTCAATCACGGTCACGGTGGCATCCGGATTGCCCAGAGTCATGTCCTGGATCATTGACGTATCTACGTCTGCCGCATCCTGCGCGAAAGCGGCCCCAATCGGATCCACGGCGGCCTGCTGTTGGTTGCTCAATACCCAACCGCCAAGAGCAAGGCAGGCAAGGGCGGCGAAGAGCGTCAAAGTGCGGGTCATGCGAAGTACTCTCTATTACCGTGTTGAAGGAGATAGGACGTTGGCACCAAGCTTTTCAAGGGCTTCTCTCAGGCCATCATCCGTCACGTTGGCTGCGGCGCGCCGGGCTTCTGGTGTGATGGGCGCCATCTGTGGGTGCGCCTTGGATGCCGGCTCAAATATTGCCTGCCCCTCAGCAAAGCCACGGGCCGCGGTTTGCGTGATCCGCACCTTTTGCACAGCTGCGTAGCCGTAACAGGCATTCACCCGGTCCCGCAGAAGTTCTTTTTCCATTTCCAGCATTGGAGCCTGTGAACCAGTGGTCAGCACGGTAAGCGTGGCCCCAAACCCGCGACCATAAGAAATATCCACCGGGCGAGCGATCTTTGCCACGTCAGGGCCCACAATCTCGGCCCAGTGGGTCAGCAGGCGCGCAACCGCAAACCCCCTGCTTTCACTGGCCGATCGGATTCTTTCAGACGCCAAAGCGCTCGCCCTTTCAAAACCGCGTTTCCGCCGCTTCACACCACCTGCCATCCGCGGTTCAGACATAAGTTGCCTTCCTGATCATTGGCTACATTCTAGGGATACCGAACGGCGCTTCCAGCCGAAACGAACGAGGAGGCATAAAGATTGCGTGAGACGCCATCAGCCCGCACCATTTTGGAATGGTACGACATACATGCACGCACGATGCCATGGCGCGTTGGCCCGGCAGACCGCAAGGCAGGCGAAACCCCCGATCCGTACAGGATTTGGCTGTCAGAAGTCATGCTTCAACAAACAACCGTTGCCGCCGTCAAAGACTATTTTCTCAAGTTTACAAG
>JBCCCA010000025.1:0-23497 GCA_039033735.1 Pseudomonadota bacterium | reverse complement strand
CCCTGACAACATGCGGCCTGTTTCCCGGGACTATGGTTTCAGCGCCCGCGACGGCAAAGGTCGGCGGCGCACGGGCATCCTCAGCGCCGGCAGCCATGTGGAAGCCACGCGACAGCTACGGGATCAGGGCCTGTTCCCGATCGAAATCAATGCCGTCGAAGGCGCGGGAGCTGCGCAACCCAAGAAAGAGCGCCGCGCGTTCTTCAAAAAGTCGACCACGTCCCATCGTCTGTCGGCGCGGCAGAAAGCGGATTTCGTCGCACGCTTGGCGAAACTGGCGGGCGCGCGGATTTCGATCGACCGGGCCTTGCGCATCATGGCCGAGGGTGAGGCGGGTGCAATCGCAACCGCAGCGCAGAAGCTTCGCATGCACATTCGCGAAGGCGGCGGCTTTGCCGATGGCGTAGAGGCCGCGACGGGCATCGATGATACGGCTTCGCTTGCGCTGATCCGCGGCGCCGAAAGCTCGGGCGAATTGGATGTCGCGCTGGCAACGGCCGCGGGCATTCTCGAGCAACGGCTGATGGTCGCGCGCCGCGTCGTGACCGGGCTTTTGTACCCATCGCTTTTGTTGATTGTCTCAATCATCTCGGTCGGCGTCATCATGATTGCAATCATTCCGCAGTTTCGCCCGCTTGTAGAAGAACGCATGGAGTTCGTGCCGGTTCTGGGCCGTGCGGTCTTTGCCTTGTCAGGAACGCTCGCGGCCCTTTGGCCAGTCTTACTTACCGCGTTTGTCGGACTGGTCGCAGCCATGGTGTGGCTGCATCGGAAAGGCAAGGCAGGTGCGATCGTGTCACGTGTGGCCATGCGCCTGCCCATGGTGCGCGACTTGTTGGAGCGGAACCATGCTATGATGGCGCTCCATATCCTGGGTGCGCTTCTTCGGCGCGATGTGACGCTCAGCGAAGCGCTGCGTGTTGTGGGAGAGACGTCACCGCCCGGGCGGATCAGGAAGGCGATCAAAGACGTCTCGCGGTCTGTGGCTGACGGTGCGCCACTTGCAGCGTCCTTTGCCAAGACCAAGATCTTTGCGCCAAGCGCGGTCGAGATGTTGCGGATCGGGGAAGAAACCGGTGCGCTCGAAGATATGGCCACACGCGCTGCGACCGAAATGCGCGAAGCGTCCGACCGGGCGCTTGAACGGTTCCTCGCCCTTTTCCAGCCCGCGATGATCGTCATCGTCGGCACCCTTGTTGGAGTAAGCCTCTATGCGCTTTTCTCGGCTATCATTGCGGTCAATCAGGTCGCGTTCTAGGCGGTCCCGCCGCACCCGTGGATTCTCGCTTGTCGAGATGCTGGTGGTTGTGGCCATTGTCGGCCTGCTTGTCGGTCTTGTCGGACCGGCCGCAATGCGGCAGTTGCAATCCTCGCGCGTCAGTACGACCGAGGCGCAGATCGATCAGCTGCGCGCCGCCATCGATATCTATCAGATCGATACCGGCCGCTTGCCGACAGATGACATGGGGCTTGCTGCCCTGGTCTCGAACCCCGGGGTAGCTGGTTGGAACGGTCCCTATTTGCGCGACGGTGAATTGCCAAGCGACGCATGGGGGGGCGCCTTCGTCTATCGATTCGACGGCGACCGGGTTCGGGTGATTTCCCTGGGCGCCGACGGCCAGCCCGGTGGCGAAGGCCGGAACGCAGATATCGCAGGCTGACATGGCACGGCGGCGATCCCATAGCACGCGCGGCTACGCGCTGGTCGAGGTGCTGGCCGCCATGGGCATTGTCGTGCTGATTGGAACGATGGCCTTTCTGGCTTTCGGCAATCAGGATCAACGTCGTCTTGATGCGGATGCCGCCGAAGTGGCGCTGTTTTTGCAGGAAGCGCGGATGCGCGCGCTTGAGGCCGGTCGACCCATCGAGATTGTGCTTTCTGCGCGCGAGCGCGTCTTGGATGCGGGCGGGCGTCAGATTGCCTTTGATCAGGGCGTCGAAGTCACGTCAGACCGCACTGCTCTTATAATGTCGCCCTCGGGCAGTTCTGAAGGTTTGCGCGTGACACTCAGCCGGAATGAGGCGGCAACAACCGTCACACTGGATTGGCTCACAGGCAGGGTGTTGGTGCGATGAAGCCGCGTGATCGCAAAGTCCGGGGCTTCAGCCTGATCGAGACGCTGGTGGCGCTTGGCATTGCGGGTGCAGTGCTGTCAGGATTTTACGAATCCCTTTCGACCGGCAGTCTTTTGGCCAAACGTGCCAGCGACCAGGCCGAACAGGTGCTTTTGGCGACAACTGTTATGGATCGGGTCGGTGTCGACCTGCCATTGCGGATTGGCGCGCGTGAAAACGGGCAGGCCGGCCGCTACGATTGGATATTTCAAGTCGGGCAGACACCGCCGGCCGATATGCAAATCGGGCCCGTCTATTCCGGCGAGCTTCTTTTTGTCTATGTCAGCGTGAGCGACAGTCGCAGGCCCGATGCGGACCCGGTGGTCCTGCGAACTATTCGCTTTGCAGGTGACCCGCTGTGAGACGGCGTGGCGGAAATACGCGCGGCTTCGCGATGGTCGACGCACTGGTCGGTCTGGCGATTGCCGCACTTACGCTGGTTTTGCTGACAAGCGCATCCTGGGGTTTGAAAATGGCCTCTGACAGACAACGTGCGTTCGAAGTGACCTCGGCGGGGGATTGGTTGTTGGCCCGACGCACTTTGCTGACATGGGCAAGTGATGTCACCAGCGATGGGCGTGGGCGCTCGGGCGGCGCAATGATCGGAACGGCCACGACGATGCGCATGATTGTGCGGGATCGTGGCGCCGCGCAAGGCTATGTGGGTGAGTTCCGCGTCGCTGGCACACGAGACACCGGCTATACGCTGACTGCCGCGCGCCACGATGGTCTGAACGATGCGCGCGTCGCGGTGGATGAACCGCGCGTGTCGACGATCCTGACCTCGCCGGTGCCGATCCGTTTCGTCTATCTCTTTCCGCAGCGCGGCGGCGGCGGCAACGTCTGGCGCTATGAGACCGGGGACGGCGATGTTCTGCCCCTGGCCATTGGGGTCGAAGCCGGGGACCGTCGGCAGGTGACCGCACGTCTGTTTCCGACGATCAGCCAAACCTGTTTCTCGGTTTTGGGCCCCGGCGCGCTGGAGAGCAATCAATGCGCCGTTCGTTGATGGCCCGCCGATATCAGCGCGGTTTCGTGTTGATCACCGTTCTTTGGACCGGTCTGGCACTTTTGCTGGGAGTGTCGGCCTTCATGTCGGGCGCGCGGCAGGAGGCCTTGCAGATCAGGGTCGAAATTGCAACGGCGCGGGCCACGGAATTGGCGCGTGCCGGTTTGAATGTGGCGCTGGCCGATTTGGGCCGCGTGTCGCCTGATCAAGTTCGCTCGCCGCGCGATGGCACGCCCATCACGCTGCAAATGGCGGAAGGGCGGGTCACATATCGCATTCAAGACGAGGCCGGAAAGCTTGATGTCAACGAAGCGCCCCCACAGCTTTTGGGGCCGGTTTTGCAAAGCATCGGATCGAACGACGGTGTCGACGCGTTTGATGCCGTGAATATTGCGCAGGCGCTTGAGGCGTCCTCGCAAAGGGGAACCCGTACGCGAAGTGTTGGTGATGCCCTGCGTGCGGCCGGGTTCTCGGCCGCGACAGCGCGGACTGCGGAGCGGTATCTGACCACGTTCAACTTCACGTCGCGGGTCAATCCCAGGACTGCGCCTGCCGAGACATTGGCGGCGATTCCCGGTTTGGGCCCTGGCGGGGCGGACGAGATCATATCCCGCCGCGAGACCGGGCGGAACATGCCACGCCTTGGCAGTGCGGCGGCGTGGCTCGCTGAACGGGCCGGGCCCGTCTATACTATTGAAGCTGAGGCCGAGCTTGCAACTGGAGCAAAGGCTAGGCTGGTCGCGCAGGTGGCCGCACGTGGGTTGGCGTTTCGGGGGGGCTTGATGCGTTACGAGGTTCTGTCGCTCAGGGTCGAGCCTTGATGCCGGTTACCATTGCGACGGTCGCGCCCTTTCTGGCTGCGCTGCTGGCAGTCTTGACGGCCCTGACCATCCCCCCCGCACAGCTTGCCGCGCGCAGCGTGTTGCGCCACATGGCCAATGCGCGCGTCAGCCGCGCAAGGGCGCCAGCTTTTGTCGTCGGTCTTGGAGCCGGTGCTGCGGTAGCAGCCCTGCTCGCAGGACTTTGGATAGGTCCCAATGCTGCGATTACGGTTGCACTTTTGCTGCTTTTGGCCCTGCTTGCCACAATTGACTTGGCATGGCGTTGGCTGCCGTGGGAATGGTGCGGGCTGATTGCAACCCTTGGTGGCGTTCAAGCTGTCCTGAACGCCACATACGAGCCAGCAGCCTTCGGTGCGCTGGTTGGGGGTGGGCTTTTGTTGGTGCTGAGGACCACCTACCGCGTTCTGCTTGGAATTGAGGCATTGGGTCTTGGGGATGTTTGGCTGACCGCCGCCATTGGTACGTTCGTCGGACCTATATACATTATGTGGGTTTTGGCAGCCGCGGCGTGCCTAGGACTATTGCTACATTTTGCATCGAAGGCCCAAGCGGCGCCCGAGCGGGGTGTGGCGTTCGGAGCACATATCTGTGCCGTAACGCCATTCTTCTTGGGACTCTAACTACTTGTGGCCGTTTCTTGTGCTAACCATGGCGGCAATTGGGTGTAATCGCGACATCTGCCATCAGAGCGGAGCGCGTCAATTGAGGCAGAGCAATGAAACACAACATCGTGCTGGGCACGGCTTTCGCCGTGTTGATTTCTGGTTGTAGCGAGTTTTCCTATCTGACCGAAGACGGTCCGATGACACTCAGAGATTGGCAGGCCCGAAATCTCCTTGGAACAGGGGATGGAACACGCTCCGAACGCTTCGAAGGGCGCGTCACAGGTGGCCGTATGGTCGAAGCCGGTACGGGCACGATCTATCCCGGACGGACACCGCTTTTCCGTGAAACGGACTTTAGAAATTCCGACGGTGAACGCACGGTTTCGCTGAACCTGGTCAACGTTTCGATCGCTGACGCGGCGGCTGCCATTCTGGGCGAGCTTCTTCGCGTCAACTATGTGATTGACCCGGCAGTTCAGGGCACGGTCAACATCCGGTCGAGCCAACCGATCAGCCGGACGACGGCAATCGAAGTCTTTGAACTTGCTTTGAAACAGAACAACGCGGCCATCGTGCGCCGGGGCGACGCGTTCGCGGTCGTGCCACTTTCAGCCGACCTGTCCATCGGGGCCAGCACCGGGCGCGACGTGCCCGTAGGCTACTCGATCCGTGTGATCCCGCTTCAGCATATCGGATCGCAGGAAATGGCGACAATCCTGCAACCTTTCGCGGGCAGCGGTATTGTCGGCATCGATGCACAGCGCAACGTGATTGTTCTGGCCGGTACATCCGCCGATCAGCGCGCATGGCAGGAAACCATCGACAGCTTTGACGTGAACTGGCTTGCCAACCGCTCGGTCGGTATCTTCCCGATCCGCGGACGTTCGGCCCAATCAATCGTGAGCGGTCTCGAGCTTCTTGTTGAAACAGAAGAAGAATTCGAGCCAATCGTTGCGTTCGAAGTGATCCCGGAAAACAACTCGATCCTGGCGGTTGCCAAGACTCCGCAAGCGCTGAAAAGCGTGTCCACATGGATCATGCGTTTGACCAAGGAAGGCGCGAATGATGCGCAGGTCTATTCGTATGACATGAAATATGCGCGTGCCTCGAGTATCTCGGCCACACTGTCGAGCATTCTGGGTGTCAGCGTCGAGAGCGACAACAGTGCAGACGAAGCGCAGGTCATTCAGGCCAGCGTTGACGCCGAAGCGCAGGGCGGTGACATGAACGCCACGCGCATTGTGGCGAATGAAGCGACGAATACACTTCTGATCCATGCAACCCATGCCGAGTATCAGCGTGTACTGGGCATCCTTCACCGTTTGGATGTACCACCACGGCAAGTTTCGGTGGAAGCAACGATTGTCGAGGTTACGCTGAACGACGCATTGCGCTACGGCGTCCAATACTTCTTCGAGGAAGGCGATAACGAATTCAGCCTGACACGCTCGACGAACTCGACAGCGATTGCATCCGAGGTGCCCGGTTTCAATGCTGTCTTTGACGTTGCGAACCCGAATGTCATCGTGGATGCGCTGGAAGACGTGACAAGTGTTAATGTCGTGTCGTCGCCTAACCTTATGATATTGAACAACGAACCGGCACGGTTGGTCGTGGGCGATCAGGTGCCGATCTCGGTTCAGACGTCGCAGGATGCAACCGATAGCCCGGATGTCTTTATCTCGACGGTTGAATTCCGCGACACGGGCGTGATCTTTGAGGTGACGCCGCGGATCAACTCTTCGGGTTCGGTTGTTCTGGATATCGTTCAAGAGGTCAGTACAGTGGGCGAAACGGATGCTTCAACAGGCAACCCGATCATCTCGCAACGGCAACTGTCCAGCTCGATCAGTGTCGACAGTGGCGAAACCATTGCGCTTGGTGGTTTGTTCGATCAGCGGAAGACCCGGGGCAGCGCTGGGCTTCCCGGACTGGCCCGCAACTCGCCGTTTGGTGGGCTATTCGGGCGGAAATCCGGCAGTGATGTACAGACCGAACTTCTGGTCCTGATCACACCACGCATTGTGAATGACAGCATGGATGCGCGCCGCGTAACGCGTAGCTTGCGGAACCGGATGCAGAACATCCGCATGGATGATCAAACATTGCGGAACAACACCGGCATCCAGCAGATGGGCAGCAGCACCACGTTCGAGCGGCCGCAAGTCACACAACCGGCAGCGGCGGTTCCGAGTAACAGTGACGTCGTCAGTCGTGCTGCGGCACCTGCGGCAACCACGGTCGCAAGCACGGCGCCGGGCACGCACTTTGTCTACCTTGGGGCCTTCAGCTCGAAAGATCGGGCGCAGGCACACTGGTCAACTGTGTCGTCGAAGCATTCATCGCTTCTGAACACGCTGGCACCGCGCTTTGCGAAAAACGGCGAACTGACAGCTGTGGCCGTGGGTCCGGTAAGCGAACGCCGCGCGGATGCGATCTGTGGTGCGGTCGCAGATGGGTGCTTCAAGTCACGCGCAAACTAATACTACCCCCCAAACTCACTCAAAGACGGCGGTCGGACTTATCCGGCCGCCGTTTTTCTTAAAGGGCCGGTTGCGGTGACAGGGGCGAAAGATTAGACGTCAAGCCCGCGCCCAAGTGAGGCGCATATCCCCTTCAAATGGGTCGCAAGACACCGATGCAACCGACCAAGGACAAGTCCGAAGCGCCGCCGGAACTGGGGCGCCAGAAGACATTTGATGCGTCCTTCCTGATCTTGTTGGGTATTGCGGTCGCGGCGGCCAGCGGTGTGGCATACCTTAAAGGGCCGGGTCGCGTGGTGGAAATCGCGTTAAGCTATCTGGGCTTCCTGGTCGTTCTGACTCCCAAAATCCTGTGCGGTTTCTTCGTCGCGGCTGCGGTGCCAATCCTTGTGCCCCGCGAACAGTTGACGCGTTGGGTCGGACAGGAAAGCGGCCTGCGGGGGCTTGTGGTTGCGACCCTTGCCGGGGCTGTCGTGCCAGGGGGGCCGATGATGATCTTTCCGCTTGCGGCCAGCTTCATCGTCGCCGGTGCGCGGCTGCCGGTCGTCGTCGCGTTTGTGACCGCATGGAGCCTTTACGGACTGAACCGCACAATAATCTGGGAGATGTCGTTCCTGCAGATCGAATTTGTACTGTTCCGTGTTTTGATTTGCTTGCCGTTCCCTGTCTTGGCGGGATGGTTGGCAGGACGGGTGTTTCGATGAACATTCTCCTTGGGACATTGGTTCTGGCTGCATTGGCATTCTGGGTCTGGCAGAAGCTGGAAACCAGTCTGCGGCGCGCCGAAGCCGTCCGGGGTGTGAAGCGCATGGTGCTGACGAACGCGCCGCGTCTGATCGTTGCCCTGATCAGCGCGGGTTTGTTCGCCGAGCTGTTGCCGCAGGAGACGGTGCGGGCCTATCTGGGCGATACGTCAGGGTACAAAGGCGTGCTTATTGGCGCCTTTTTGGGCGTCGTGACGCCGGGCGGGGCTTTCGTCAGCTTCGCGCTGGCCGCTGGTGCAATACAAGCCGGGGCCACGCCCCCTGCGATGGTGGCTTATCTGACATCATGGTCGCTGTTCGCGCTTACAAAAGTCATCGCCGAGGAATTGGCCCTTCTCGGTCCGCGCTTCCTTCTGCGACGGGTGGCTGTCACATTGCCTATCCCTTTGCTTGCAGGGGCCGTCGCGCTGGCGCTGACCTAACGGTCCAATGCGGCTTCGATGACCTGAAGCAACTCTGCCGGGCTTGCGGGCTTTGCGCAAAAAACAACCTCTGTCAGCCGTTCGTCGTGCGCCGAGGTCGCATGACCTGAATGGACGACGACCGGGATGGATCTCGAGACAAGTGTGGAGGCCAGATCATAGGACTCGCCATCCGGCAAACGAATATCCAGAATGACAAGATCAAACTGCGTGGTCGCGATCTGCGCAATCGCATCTTTTAAAGCGCCGGCCGTTTTGACGGCGCTCGCGCCCGCGTCTATCAGGTTGGATCGCAGAGATTGAGCGATGAATACTTCGTCCTCGACGATAAGGATCGTCAGACCCACCAGCGATCGCATTTCAAAGCCCATAACCGTATCAAAAGCCTTCAGAGTTTCGCATTCAGCAAGACTTCGGCACCATCGTCATGATAGCGGCGTTCAAACTCGCCTTTCAATTGGGTCATGCCGGTCGTGATCAGACTTGTCCCGAAGCCTGGTTCCTCGTCGCCGCTTTCGAAATCAGACATCCGTTCGCGCCAAGTCAAACGCGTTTGCCCATCGTCCAGAAGCGACCAAGCGATCTCGATCGTTCCATATGAATTCTGGATGGCCCCGTGTTTGGCCGCGTTTGTCGCCAGTTCGTGCAGAACCAGAGTAAGCGTTGTGATGTTGTGCTCCGAGATTTCGACTTCTGGTCCGGTCAGTGTCAGCTGGCTCGCCATGAGATGGGGCGACAAAATCGACCGAAGCAGCATGTCCAACTTGATGTTACCCAGTTCGCCATTGCTGCGGAACAAGTCATAGGCGCGCCCAAGGGAAACGATGCGGCCCACCAAGTCATTGGCGAACTGCTTGGTGTCGTCGCTTTCCTTTGGTGCGGATTGGACCATCGCACTGATGACGGCAAATAGGTTCTTGATGCGATGGTTCATTTCACTCACCAGCGTTTCTTGCTGGCGCATCGTCCGCTTCGTCGCTGTCACGTCGATGGTTGGCCCCACCACTTTCTTGCGACCATCGGCGGACTTGTAGGACAGGCCACGTGTGCGGATCCACTCCTCGGCGTCCGTATCCCTGTTCAGCCGAAAATCGATCTCGTACTCCTCATCCAGCTCGATGGCGCGTTCCATGCTTTCCGAGAGGAGCGATCGGTCTTCTGCCGCGATAGTCTCGGCAATCATCGACATAGGTATGACGCCGGGGCCGTCTAATCCAAACTGTTTCGCAAATACGGTATCGATTGTGACGGTGTCGCTTTCGACATCCAGTTCGGCAAGGCCCATGCGGCCGGCACGCATGGCAAGCTTAAGGCGGTCGGATTCCCGGTGTAGATCATGCCGCATCTGAATTTCGTCTGTCAGATCGATTGTGATTACAGCATATCTGGCAGTTTCCTTGTCTTCGTTGATGCGCGCGCCCCGCGCCGTAAACCATTTCGTCTGACCTTCGGGCGTTTTCACGCGGTACTGGATTGAAAAACCGGTTTCGTTCCTGACCGCATCCAAACGCGCTTTCTCCGATTTGATGACGTCGTCGGGGTTCCAATGCTTCATCATATTATCGAATGAGTACGACCCGGCGCCCGGCAACCCCATTTGCTGGGCAGACAATTCGTCCATCTGGGCCATGCCGGTATCCATGTCCAGCTCGCCAAAGCCCATTTGACCGCCTTGCATTGCGAGGTTCAGCAAAGCGGTGTCGCGGGTCAGTTTGCGGCGGAGTTCGACTTCGCTTGAAATATCGACCACCGTCAGGGACGCACCTTCGACCATACCTTCGCCAAAGAAATACGGTGTGACGCGGATAAAATACGACTGGCTTTCTTGGTTGTTCCCGGTGGTGTGCTCATAGGTTTCGCCAGAAGTGATGACTTTCTGAATAGACGACAAGATGTCGAAGTCGGCGAAGCCAAGGCTGAACTCACTGAGTGCACGCCCGTGATCGGTATCTTTGATCGGCATGATCCGGCGTGCTGCCTCTGTCACGTGTCGTATGCGCAACGCACGATCAAGGACCACCATGGCAAGGTCCGTCGACTTCATGAAGTTATCAAGATCGGCGTTCGCCAATGTCAGTTCATCGATCTTATTCTTCAATTCTTCGTTCGCTGTTGTTAGTTCCTCGTTTGCCGATTGAAGCTCTTCGTTCATCGACATCATTTCTTCGTTCGAACTTTTCAGCTCTTCATTTGCCGTCTCAATTTCTTCAACCTTGCTTTTGAGAAGCAGTCGACTGGTTTGGAGTTCTTCCTGGAGGTCCGCAATCCTGCGGTCCGGCGTGATCGGAACATGTTCGTATTCGTCCACGATTGGCTTGAGGCGATCGCTGACGATAAAGACGACGGCCACCGTGCCGTCATTCAAGGGATGCGCGACAATGTCTGCGGTCACGATACCAAAGGGAGACGATATTTCGACGTCCTTGGCCGCTCTTCGACGTTCTTCGTTTGCCGCCTCGGACACAAGCGGAAGGACGATGTGGCGCACCTCGTTCCGCGCGAGGGAGCCCAAATCACGCTCTTCGCCGGGGCGTGACATCAAGAAAAGGCTCAAGTCGCCCGAACTATCAAGAATGCGCCCGTCATGCGCGACACGTACAAAGGGCGGCGCGTATTGTTCGTAGATTTTAAGGTTGCTGGCATCGAGGCTTTTGTGCCGCGGAAAGTCCAGTTCCTTGGTCATCTTGTTCGAAGTCGGGGTGGTCAGGCCGCGGGCCCGATTTCCGAGCGGAAGGTGAATGTGAAGCCGCTTGTCCAAATTCTGGCGGCGGAACAGCTGCGCCTTCTGATCTACCGACGAAAACAACTCACCGCGCCGCGAAACATTCTCGGAATTTCCCAGGAAAAGCACACCACCCGGTTTCAGACTGAAATGCAAAAGCGGAAAAAGCTCTTTCTGAAGTTCTTCGCCGAAATAGATGAGCACGTTTCGGCAACTGATCAGGTCGATCTTCGAAAACGGCGGGTCCTGGATCATGTTATGGACCGAGAACCTCACCATTTCGCGAATTTTCTTGGCGATCTCGAATTTGCCATCCAACCCAACGACGTATTTGCCCTGATAGCGTGTCGGCAATTCGTTGAATGCCGAGACAGCATATTGTCCTTTGCGGGCGTGGGCGATCATTGACGCATCGATGTCGGTCGCGAAGATCGTGACAAGTGGCCTTATCTGCAATTCCTCGCAGGTTTCGTCGATCATCATTGCGATCGAATACGCCTCTTGTCCGCTGGAACAGCCTGGAACCCAAATTCGAACTTCATCCGAAGCCTCGGACCCTTGAATGAGCGGGACAATAACCTTTTCCTGCAAGATCTCGAACATCTCCTGGTCTCGGAAGAACGAGGTGACATTGATCAGGAAGTCCTGCGCCAAGGCTTGCTGTTCCGAGGCGTCATTGCGGATGAATTCAAGATACTTTTTTGGGTCGTCGTATTCTAAGACCTGCAGGCGACGGAACAGCCGCCGGAAAAGCGTGCTTCTTTTGTAGCCGGAAAAGTCATGACCCAACTGTATTTGGATGATCGCAGTCAGTTCGTCCATGACATGGGCGCTGTCGTCTTCGCTTGGAAAGACCTTTTTGTCAGAGCCTTCGAAAAAGTTCTGAATGCGCGGTACGATTTGCGCCGCGTTCAGTGTGAAGTCCACAAGCTTCGTCGAAATGGCGGAAAATGGCATGCCATCATAGCGCGCTTCTTCCGGGGATTGGACAGCACAGACGCCGCCATATTCCTTGATGGTGCGAATGCCAGCCGTGCCATCGGCGCCGGTACCCGACAGGACGACACAGGCGGCACGGTGTCCTTGCGTATGCGCAAGCGATACAAAGAAGCTGTCGATTGGGCGTCGCAATCCCCTCGGTTCGCTGAAGGTGACAAGACGAAAGCGACCGTCCTCGACAGAAAGGCTCGACCCAGGCGGAATCACATGCAGACAGTCAACTTGAATAGGATCTCCGTCAGCGATCTGGCGGACATCGATCTGCATCTTGCGGCCCAGAAGCTCGACCATCAGGCTTTCGTGGTCTGGGTCCAGATGCATGACCAAGACAAAGGCCATGCCGGTGCCCTTTTCGATGTCGCGGAACATCTCTGTCACCGCCTCTAGGCCGCCAGCGGATGCGCCAACTCCGACGATTGGGAAGTCGATCAGAGGGTCGGTTTCAGATAGGTCAGAGTCGTCGTCCAGCATAGGTCCCCATTGCGTTGAAAAAGCCGCGGTACTATCCTATCGGGCGGCGCGGCTAAGTAAAGCTATCGCTAAGGTTGTATTTGAAGTTAATTCGGTTTTTGAGGCATCAAGGCCGCACACCGAAAAATCTTTGCGAAAAGCATCGCAGTTTCGTGTCACATCAAACTGTAGAAAGCGCCGTTCAGCCTAGCGGCACAGGACACCACCCAATCGCAAAAGCCGTCCCACGATCGTATGGCCCATGCCGCCACGCCCGCCGGTCACAGGCACAGCCTTGTCCGAGCGACCCCCTATCAGTCGGTCTCGCTGACGGGCGGATAGCGATAGCGTGCCGCGGCAACCGTCCAGTCCATATGGTTCCGCACATATTGCTGGCTGGCATCGCTGGGCGGATTATAATCCCATGGTTCGCTTGCCCCAGCTTCCATGGCCGCGTGCAGGGCGCGGCGAGACTTTTGGGTGCGCATCACATCGGCACGCAACGCCGCACTGTCCCATCGGTTGGCTACCTCGGCCGCGAAACTTGAAGCCTGGTCTGCGTAGTCGGAGTGCTGCGCAAGGTTCACCCGCTCGTCCGGGTCTGTCTCCAAATCATAAAGCTGCGGCGGGTCAGCGTCGCAATGAATGTATTTTAGCGGGCCACGTCGTATCATGAAAACGGGCCATGGTGTCATCTCGGCACAGTATTCGGCAATGGCTTCGTCATCTTGCACGACCTCGCCCCGCGCCAAGGGCATCAAGGATCGTCCGTCGATCGGCTCGCCCAAGGCCATGTTTCGCCCGTCGGCCACGTCCAAAAACGTCGGCAACAGATCGACCAGCGAACAGGCGTTTCTGACAGCCCCCTGCGCAACCTCCGGCCCGGCAAAAACCAATGGGACGCGGGCCGAATGTTCAAAGAATGTCATCTTGTACCAAAGCCCACGCTCGCCCAGCATATCGCCGTGGTCTGCTGTAACGATGATCAGCGTGTTGTCGATCTGATCAATGTCTTTCAAGGCTTTGACAATGGCGCCGACCTTGCTGTCGAAGTAGCTGACGTTCGCAAGATAAGCGCGACGGGCGCGGCGCACCTCGTCTTGTGTCAAAGGAACCGCAGTGGCCTCAATCCCATCCATGACACGGCGCGAGAACGGATCGTGTTCTTCGGCTGGAAGGACCTGGGGCAGGTCGATCTCGTCGTCGCTATACAGGTCCCAGAATTCAGGCTTAGCGACATAGGGGTCGTGCGGGTGAATGAAGCTTGCCACCAGACAGAAGGGCGCGGCATTTCCTGCCGCATTGTCGCGCGCCCGATCGATCAGCCAGCGACGAGCAGCGTATTCAACCTCGTCATCATAATCGGTCTGATAGGTCGCGACGGCCATGCCGCTTTCCTTGACCGTTTGCATGTTGTGGTACCACTTGTCGATCCGCTCGTCATGGGCTTCCCAATCTGGGGTCCATGCGAAATCGGCCGGGTAGATATCGGTGGTGACACGATCCTGAAATCCGTGCATCTGGTCAGGGCCGACGAAATGCATTTTTCCTGACAAGCAAGTGCGATAGCCCAATATCTTGAGGTAGTGAGCAAATGTCGGAACGCTGGCGCGAAACTCGGACGCGTTGTCGTATGCCGCGATCCGGCTAATCAATTGGCCGGACATAAGTGAGAACCGGGACGGTGCGCAAAGTGGTGAATTGCAGTAAGCCGCGTCAAAGCGCATGCCTCGGGCGGCCAGCGCATCGATGTTGGGTGTTTTTGCGACCGGATGGCCGTAAGCACCGACAAACTGCGGCGCCAGCTGGTCGGCCATGATCAACACAATATTCGGACGTGTCATGCGGCCACCTTTGCGGCATTGTCCAGAAAAGGTCCTGCCACATGATGAACCGCATGTTCGGGTTGCCCCAAGCCGCGTCGGCCCAAAACGATCTGGCCATGTTGAAAGACGGACGTTTGCGTCGTGCTCTGCAAGGTTTTGAGAAGGCCCCTGACCTCGAACTGTTGAACCTTATCAAGAAAGCGCATCGCCTCAATCCCCACTCCGTTTGAGCTTAGAGTTTCACGGAAGACGTCAAAGGTCTCAAGGGGGCGATTGAGCTCGTTTGGAATGACGTGCAGCACCATCACGTTGGATCTGACATAAGCCGGCCGGTTGGTGCCATGCCCTTTTTGCAGGTTTTGGGCGACACTCATTTCCGTTGGGAGAGCGAGATTTGCGCGTATTTGCCCAATCTGTTGGCAGATTGCGTTTCGGCGGGCGACCCGCAATGTTGCAGCGTCAAATTCGCTTGCGGCGGACACAGACACGTGGCCCGATTGTCGAATGCGACCGCGTATTCGATTACTTGTGACACTCTTCGCCGCAGCGTTTTCCCTTCCGGCGCTGGCGGAAGATGAGGCGTTCGAAGATCGCGTGCGCGCATTTATCCTGGACAACCCTGAGATCATTCTGGAAGCGCTGACCATTTTGTCCGAGCGTGAAGCCAAGGCGGCAACCGTTGCCCGGTTGGAGGCGTTTCCCGCGTTATTTTCAGACCCGCCTAAGCTGGGTGAAGGCGACCCGGCCGCGTCGGTCCGCATTGTCGAGTTCTTTGATTACAAATGCGCCCCGTGCAAAGCCATGCATCCAAAGGTCCTGGCATTCGTTGAAGATCACCCAAAGGTTCGTGTTGAGATGCGGCACCTGCCCATCCTGACGCCCGGGTCCGAGCGGGCCGCGCGGTTTGCCCTGGCGACCGAGGCAGTCCACGGCACCGCAGCGTATCGCGCGGTGCATGACCAGCTGTGGCAGATTGATGGTCCGTTGAATGCCGCAGGTTTCCAAAGAATTGCCCGCGCGCTTGATCTGGACTTTCAAGCGGTCGAGGCTGCGATGGAAGCCGAGGCGATTGACGCGCGCATCACCTATAACCGCGACGCGGCGATTGCCCTGGAGATACTTGGAACGCCGGCTTTTGTCACGGAAGACAGCGTGTCCTTCGGGTCAACGGATATCGAGACGATGTCTGAAGCCTGGCTCAGTCAATGAACGCCTTTTCGACAACGAAGTGCTTTGGATCGGAGTTTGCGCCCTCTTGAAGCCCATGGTCTTCGCAAAGGCTCATGATGTCTTTGTTGAGCGCGAGGTTGCCGCAGATCATGACCCGGTCTGTGTCAGCCGACCATTTCGGCATGTCGAGCGCATCAAAGACCCGAGCGTCGCGAATATGGTCGCTGATCCGCCCTTCGATCTCCGAGCATTCCCGCGTCGTCGTGGGATAGTAGTGCAGCTTGTCGCCGACCAGTTCGCCGATCAAAGGATCGTTGGGAAGGGCTGTGATGATGTCCGCACCATAGGCCAGTTCGGCCTTGGTGCGGCATGTATGGGCGACGATGACCTCGTCATAGCTTTCCCACGTTTCCGGGTCGCGTAGAAGCGAGGCAAAAGGTGCTATGCCTGTCCCTGTGCAGATCATCCAAAGACGTTTGCCGGGCAGCAGCGCGTCCAGCACCAAAGTCCCCACAGGTTTAGGGCGCAGGATGACTTGATCGCCGGGCGCGATTTTTTGCAATCGGGATGTCAGCGGACCATCGGGGACCTTGATTGAATAGAACTCCAATTCGTCATCCCAAGAAGGCGATGCGATGGAATAGGCGCGCAGCAACGGTTTGCCGTCCTCCTTCAAAAGGCCGATCATCACGAACTCGCCCGACCGGAACCGCAAGGATTGCGGACGCGAAGTGCGGAACGAAAAGAGTGTCTCAGTCCAGTGAGTTACAGACGTGACAGTTTGCGCATCCGGCAAAACCTTGGCGGGGGATTGAACATTCATTAGGCGGCCTCGGCAGCTGGGTTTTCGGTGAAGTGGGTGTCGAGCTTGCCCTCAACCCCGTCCATGTCTTCGGCGGAGGGCAATGGGTCTTTGGCTTCAAGGATCACGGGCCATATCTCGGAATACTTCCGGTTGAAGTCGACCCACTTTTCCATCCCTTGCTCGGTATCGGCGCGAATCGCATCCGCCGGGCATTCCGGTTCGCAAACCCCGCAATCGATGCATTCGTCAGGGTGAATCACCAACATGTTCTCGCCTTCATAAAAACAGTCGACCGGACAGACCGACACGCAATCGGTGTATTTGCAGGCGATACAGTTGTCGGTGACGACGAATGTCATAGGCCACGCTCCCTCTTTTTGTTCAAAGCGTTTTGCCGCGCCGCAGCAGCATTGTCCGTCAACTAATTGCTATTGGTCGTTGCCAACTTTCATCAAATTGCAAGCAACACACGGGGAGCTAAAATGATCGACAGCCTGACCGCGAGCGACGACTGCCAGTACCTGAATGTAACGTGGGATGATGGCGCCGAGACAGTTTTGCCTGCTTCCTATCTGCGCAAGGAAGCCAGAGATGCTTGGTCCATTCGCGAACGTCTGGACCATGGCGAAGTCTCGGTTTTGACAGGGCTGCGCATCACGGGGCTGAGCCAGATTGGAAATGGGGTGAACATCCATTTCTCGGATGGGCACGACAAGGCGATCTATCCGTTTCCCTATCTTCGCGAACTTTCCGACCGCCTTTGACAATTAATTGACATATCGACGCCGCGCTGCAGCGCACGCTGAACCCAACACTGGGGAGCCATTATGGACGAAATACTCGACGGATTGACGCAGATCGATTGCGACATCCTCATCATCGGTGGTGGCACAGCCGGGCCGATGGCCGCTCTCAAAGCAAAACGCAAGAACCCCGAGGCCAATGTCGTGTTGCTCGACAAGGCGAATGTAAAGCGTTCGGGTGCGATTTCGATGGGGATGGACGGGCTGAACAACTCGGTTATTCCGGGCTATGCCACGCCCGAACAGTACACCAAGGAAATCACCATCGCGAATGACGGCATCTGCGATCAGGCTGCCGTGATGCGTTATGCTGAGGAGTGCTATGGCATCATTCAGGAGTTGGACAGCTTCGGCATCCGGTTCCAAAAGGATCAGAACGGCGAATATGACGTCAAAAAGGTGCACCATATCGGCACCTACGTCTTGCCGATGCCGAACGGCGATACGGTGAAAAAGGCACTTTATCGCCAACTTCGGAAAGCGCGGATCAACATCATCAACCGGTTCATGGCGACGCGACTGCTGACGGGCGAAGGCCGAGTGGCAGGCGCGATCTGCGTCAATACGCGGTCAGCGGAGTTCTTGGTCGTGCGCGCCAAGGCCGTCATCATGGGATTGGGAGCGGCCGGGCGGCTTGGCCTCCCCACCTCCGGCTATCTTTACGGCACCTATGAAAACGCGTCCAATTCCGGCGAAGGTTATGCGATGGCCTATCACGCCGGGGCAGGTCTCGCGAACCTCGAATGCTATCAGATCAATCCTCTGATCAAGGACTACAACGGGCCTGCCTGCGCCTATGTGGCTGGACCAATGGGCGGCTACACAGCAAACGCCCAAGGCGAACGCTTTATCGAATGCGACTACTGGTCTGGCCAGATGATGCAGGAGTTCTATGACGAATTGCAGGGCGGCAAAGGGCCGGTTTATCTGAAACTGAACCACCTGGCCGAGGAAACCGTCGCCGAGATCGAGCGCGTTCTGCACATTGTTGAGCGGCCGACGCGCGGCCACTTCCACGAAGGGCGCGGCACAGATTATCGCAAGCAGATGATCGAAATGCATATTTCAGAGATCGGGTTCTGCTCGGGTCACTCAGCGTCCGGTGTCTTTGTTGATGAGCATGCGCGCACCACAATACCAGGCCTCTATGCCGCAGGCGACATGGCCAACGTGCCGCACAACTACATGTTGGGCGCATTCACCAATGGCGCTTTTGCCGGGCTTGATGCGGCGGACTTCATCGCAGATGTCGACTATGCTGCCTTCGACCAGGGCGAAGTTGAAGCAGAGCGGACCCGCGTCATGGCACCGACAAAGCGTGAGGACGGCATTCCGCCCAATCAGATCGAATACAAGACCCGTCGTCTTGTGAACGATTATCTGCAACCGCCTAAAGTCACAGCGAAAATGGAGCTGGCACAGAAGCGGTTCGAGGAAGTCCGTGAGGACATGGAGCAAGGCATGTATGTTCGCGACGCGCATGAATTGATGCGCGCGCTGGAAGCCTCCACCATTCTCGATTGCGCTGAGATGGCCGCTGCGGCGTCTATGTATCGAACGGAAAGCCGCTGGGGCCTCTATCACAATCGTGTCGAGTACGCGCGCGATGACGAGAATTGGTTCTGCCACACCATCCTGACCAAGGGCGCTGACGGTAAGCCTGCACATAAGAAGCAGGACGTGAAACCCTACGTTGTTGAAGTCGCTGAAGACGAGAAGGACGCCTATGCCAATCAGCGCGTCGGCTCCTCTTCTGTCGCTGCGGAGTAGTCTGCCCATGCCTCTCGCCCAAACCGCCACCACTGTTCCTGTTGTCGTCAATGATGACCTCTGCATCGCCGATAAAGGCTGCACCGTTTGTGTCGATGTTTGCCCGCTCGATGTGCTGCGCATTGTTGAAAAGGACGACGGTAAGAAAACGGCTTATATGAAATACGACGAATGCTGGTACTGCATGCCGTGCGAGGCGGATTGCCCAACGGATGCAGTCACAGTGAACCTTCCCTACCTGCTGAAGTGACGCCCGTGGACCAACTTTTCGAAGATTTCGACGACATTGCAGACTTGGCCGAGGGGTTGAACGATCCGTCACCCGGTGCGCGCATCATGGCCGTTATCGAATTGATGGACAGCGCCGATCCCGCAGTGATCCCGTATCTGGCCCGCGCTATCAAGGATGAAGACGCGGGCGTGCGCAAGCAAGCTGCGATGGCCTTGACAGACTTTGACGGGCCAGACACGGCGGCTGCATTGGTTGCGGCGCTGGACGATAGCGATCCGACGGTCATTGCAGCGGCAGCTGTCAGCCTGACCGAGTTGAAGGACCCTGCGGCAGGCGATGCGATCCTTCCACATCTTTCAGCGACGGATGAGGTGCAACTCACCGCACTGTTGGCCGGCATCAAGGAATTGCGTCGCCCCGAAGCCATGGGGCCCGCGATCGCCGCTTTGACGCATGCTTCGCCGGAGGTGCGTATCCAGGCGGTCGGTGTGATTGGCTGGCTGCAAGATGAAACATCACTCCCAGCATTGCGGGAAGCCGCGAAAGACGCGGATGTCAAAGTCCGCCGCACCGCGCTTTCTGCCCTGGGCTTTTCAAAATCCGAGCATGCCGAGGCCACGCTGGTGAACGGCTTGACGGATCCGGAATGGCTGGCTCGGGAGGCGTCCGCGGAAACGCTTGCGAAGACCGGAGGGGCACTATGTGTCGCGGCATTACGCACTGTTCTGGATGACGACTACTGGCAGGTGCGGCTGAAAGCTGTGCGTTCGCTTGGCAAGCTGGGCGCCACGGAAGCGGCGATGGAAATTGCGCCGATGATGGACGTTCCGATCCCGAACTTGAGAAAAGAATGCGCCGCGGCGCTTGGGGAGTTGGCGGTAAAAGAGACCGCGCCGTTCCTAGAGAAATACGCAGACGATACCGATCCGGATGTACGGAAAAACGTCCGTTGGGCGCTGGAGAAACTGGCCGCCTGACACGCGGGACGACCGCGAAAATTGACAGATTGATCCACCTCCCGAGCAGTGCTCGCGGAGGATAAATCGTCAACAGAAAGTAAGATCAACTATTTGAATATAAACAATTTATCTGCGAATCGATTCGCCTGAACCAAGCGATTTCACGAGCCTGTTTTCGCGTGAAATTGCGTCAATTCCTGCCTCAATTCCGAGCATCTGAAAAACATACCCAGATATTAACCTATTTTGGCGCCACAGCGTTTGGTCAGACCGGAAAACAGGTCGACACTTAGTGCAATGCAACCGTTCTAAAATCCGTTGGGGGTAGCTTATGAGACACTTCACGAAAAGCGCATTTCTGGCAGCCGCGCTTCTGCCGCTCGCCGGCATGGCGCACGCTGAGAAGATCAGCATTGCCATCGGCCACCAGTCGATGTGCACCGATACTTACACGGCGGGGATTGTAGTCAAGGAGTTGGGGCTTCTTGAAAAATATTTGCCGACGGAGGGCAAATACGCCGAGGCTGAGTATGACGTCAGCTGGGCGGATTACTCTTCCGGCGGGCCGATCACCAATCAGATGCTGGCCAACAAGTTGAATTTTGGCGTGATGGGGGATTACCCGCTGATCGTGAATGGCGCTAAGTTCCAGGAAACCGACAGCCTTCGCACACTCTATGTGGCGGGCACGGGGTATAACCTGAAAGGTTCTGGCAACGGCATCGTCGTCCCCGTCGACAGTGACATCTATTCGATCACCGAACTTGTCGGTAAAGAAGTTTCTACGCCAGTTGGCTCGGCCGCCTGGGGCATGTTGCTTAAGGCGATGCAGGATAACGAAATTTCCTCGGATCAGTATGTTCTGAAGAACCAGAGCCCCGCCGTCGGCGCCGCCAACATCGCGGCAGGCAAGATCGACGCGCACAGTGACTTCTGCCCATGGTCTGAAATCATGGAATTCCGCGGCACAGGTCGCAAAATTTATGACGGCGCGGAAGCGGGCGTGCCATATCTGCACGGTGTGGTCGTGCGCGAAGACTTTGCGGTCGAATACCCGGAAGTGGTCGAAGCCTTTATCAAGGCCGTTTGGGAAGCCGGCGAATGGATCCGCGAAGACCCGATGCGCGCCGTGACTGAAATGGAAGGCTGGACCGGTGTCGAGAAAGAGGTGCTCTACCTCTATTTCTCGGAAGGCGGTCACCTAACTTTGGAACCGTCAATCAAGGATGAATGGATTGATGCGCTGAAGTTTAACCATGGCGTTCTGGTTGCTGAAAAGGCCATTCCGCCGCTGGATTTCGAAGCCTGGATCACGGAAGACTACATTCGCAAAGCCTATGCCGAACTGGGTGTCGACTATGACGCCGACAAGGCTGCGATGGTCGACCCGGTCCAAGCCAACAACGGCCTGCCGATGGAAATCTGGCACTCCCGCGACGGTGTTTCGACCTATGGCTCCATGCCCGAGTTTCTGAAGGCAATGGCGGACATCCGCGCTACGGCCGCGCTTGTAAACGCAAGCTACGTCTATGATGTCGAAACTGGGCTGAAACTGTTTGGCAAGACAGCTTTCTGGGTCAAGGCGGGCGACGAGTACGCGACCTTCCTGCGCAAAGGTGAGGCGGAAGCCTTTGCCTCGGCCAATGGCGGTTCGCTGGTCAGCTTCGACGATGCCATCGCAGATTTCGTCACCGAAGGCTGAATTTACTTGCAGCTGATACCGACCGGGGCGGGCACGCCCCGGTTTTCTGACGGAAGAAGGAAAGTCCCATGGCGACCGCTGTAAAAGAACAAGCAGCCGAAACCGCGAATGCGACAAAGCGTGCGCCGTTGATTGCCGTATCGGCAGCTGACCTCGGCCCCCAGTTTTCCGCTCCGAAGATCACCGCCGAGCACTTGAAAAGCGCGGGCATTGTCGGGCTTTCACTTACCATCGGGGTTGTGCTCTGGCATCTTGCGACCGCCTACAACCTTGATCTGTATATCAACTTCGAGAACGTACCGTCGCCCGCACGGGTTTTCACTGCCTTTATCGCACATATTCAAACCGAGATTTTCTGGACCCACATTTATGTCTCGATGCGTCGGATCCTGATCAGCTACAGCCTGGCCGTGGCCCTTGGCATCTCGATCGGGCTGATCATGGGGCGGTCGAAGATCGCCCGCGCATTCATCATGCCCTATATCGAGGTGATCCGGCCTATCCCCGCTGTCGCCTGGATCCCGTTGGCCATTCTGATGTGGCCGACCGAGGAAAGCTCTATCATCTACATCACATTCCTGGGGGCCTTATTCCCCATCGTTCTGAACACGTTGCATGGTGTCGAACAAACCCCCGAAGTCCTGGTGCGCGCCGTCCAATCCCTCGGCGCGTCGCGGTGGGCTGTGTTTCGACACGTGGTGATCCCGGCGGCACTTCCATCCATAGCCGCCGGGCTAGCCATCGGGATGGGGGTCAGCTGGTTCTCGCTTCTGGCCGGTGAAATCATCTCGGGCCAGTACGGGATCGGGTACTTCACCTGGGATGCGTACAGCCTGATCAACTATCAGGACATCGTCGTCGGCATGTTGGTGATCGGGTTTCTTGGCACCGCCTCGACCGCCGCCGTCAAACTGATCACGAAACCAATGCTCAAATGGCAGGAAAGGACACGGTAATGCTGGTACTTTCAACGATTTGGGACGACATCCGCGCCAATTGGAAAACCATGGCACTGCACGGGTTGGTCTTCGCGCTTGTTTTCCAGGTCTTGATGATGATCGCGCTGGTCGTGCGGTTTCAGGACATCCCGAACTATGTGACCTTCTATGACTGGTTCGGCAGCGCGGTGCATATAATTCAGTCCACGCCGTCGTGGCGCGATACGGTTCACATCATCTGGGAAGAGTGGCTGATCGAGATCGGCTATATGAACTACGATTACGGCATGGGTATTTCCGAATGGAGCTTGAATGTTGTGCCGTCGCGCTTGCTCGTCCTGTTCATTCTTGGCGCAACCGTGTCGCTGTGCCTGGCGCTGGTACGACGCGACAGTTGCGACGCTGGCACTTCGACCACGATGCGTGCGACCACGGGACTAGGCGCGCTGCTGGTCGCCATGACCAACGCTACGATGAGTTGGGTGGTCTGCTGCGCAACGCCAAGCTGGGTGGTGGGGCTTGCGATGCTTGGGCTTGGGGTCTCGACCTCGCTTGCGCTGGAGACAATGGGACCTGTCCTGACATCCATGGGCTTCGGCACGCTAATAATTCTGGTGGTCGTCCTTGCCGCCCGCAAGGCCTATCCCGCCGCGGCGCCCGAGCCGAAAGGAGCGCCTGCCGATGCTTGATGTCATCAAATTCAAAGAACCCTCGAAAGAGACGTCGAAGGGCAAAGGCCAGATCGCTGTGGACGAAGTTTCGATCACTTTTGGCAGCGGCCAAGACACGCATCTGGCCGTCGAGACGACGTCGCTGGGGATCAAGGCAGGTGAGTTCGTCTGCATCCTTGGTCCGTCGGGCTGTGGAAAATCGACCCTTCT
>JBCCCA010000024.1:0-23695 GCA_039033735.1 Pseudomonadota bacterium | reverse complement strand
TCGCCCACCGGGCGTGCTGTTCAGCACGTCGGGTGCAGATACAAAGGCTGCGAGAAAGGGTCAAGCGCGATTTATGCCGGGTGCCGTTTGCGGGATGTCGGGCTGCTTATTGTCCTTCCAGCCATGATAAAGGGCCGAGAGGTGTTGGAATGTGCGCGGCTCAACCGACTGGTAATCGGCGACCAAAAGATGCGCGTCGGCGACAAGGCGGCAAACCATGCCGCGAATGGTCTCTTTCAGCATCGCCTCATCCAGATCACCGCTGGCAATCCCATAGGAAATGAACTCGTAATAATTCAAGAGCGATCTGACAGCCTCGGCACTTTTACGGCGGCGGTTGGCTTCGTCATCCGAGACATCGACCGTGCGCTTCGCTGCCAGATAGTTCCGGTAAATGCCTGGATCGATAACGGTGCCCTCGGCAAAACAGTACTTGCGATGTTCCAGATACTGCCGGAATTCCGAAGACAGGCGCGTATCGAACAGGATCTTGATCGTATGCTGCTTGCGCGATTGAAGTTCCTGCTCAAGCGAGCGCGAGAAATAGGAAAACACCGCAAACAGAAGCGCTGCAATCGTTGCCCCGACACGGGGATCAAAACTTGCGAAAGTTGTGGGAAACAGCAGGTTCAGCATCGCCAGCAGGCCAAAAAGACCAGCAAGTACCAGGGCAATCCAGTGCATATATGTGGTGACGATCCGCTTCACGCGCGTGACAATAGCAAAAGGCCGGAACACTGTCCCGGCCTTTTCAGTTTGAAATTCAGAGATTTAGCCGTTTCCGGCGCCTTCATGCGTCATCTGGCATCTCCTATCCAGGTGTTTGCGTTACCTTGAATATGGGCCGGAGGGGTAAATAAATCAATGTTTTCCCCTCCGAAGTGGGTTAATTCTTGGCTTTGTCGACCATCTTGCCATCGGAAATCCAAGGCATCATGCCGCGCAGTTTTTCGCCAACTTCTTCGATTTGATGCGCGTCGTTGATCCGGCGTGTCGATTTGAACATCGGTTGGCCAACCTGATTTTCCGCCATGAAATCACGGACAAAGCGACCGGTCTGAATGTCGGTCAGGATGTCTTTCATGCGCTTCTTGGTCTCGTCGTAGGGCAGAACCCGTGGGCCGCTGACGTACTCGCCGTATTCGGCGGTGTTCGAGATCGAGTAGTTCATGTTCGCGATGCCGCCTTCGTAGATCAGGTCCACGATCAGCTTCACTTCGTGCAGACACTCGAAATAGGCCATCTCGGGTGCATAGCCCGCTTCGACCAGCGTCTCGAAACCCATGCGGATCAGCTCGACCAAACCACCGCATAGAACGGCCTGTTCGCCGAAAAGGTCGGTTTCGCATTCTTCCTTGAAATTCGTCTCGATAATGCCCGAGCGCCCGCCGCCGATGGCCGAGCAATAGGACAGGCCGATCTCAAGCGCTTTGCCGGAGGCGTCGTTGTCGACGGCCACAAGACATGGCACGCCGCCACCCTTGGTATATTCGCCGCGCACCGTGTGGCCGGGGCCTTTGGGCGCCATCATAATCACGTCGACGCCCTCTTTCGGCTCGATCAGGCCAAAATGAACATTCAGGCCGTGGGCGAATGCGATCGCCGAGCCTTCTTTCAGGTGGTCATGGACATGTTTCTTGTAGGTTTCGGCCTGAAGCTCGTCGGGCATAGTGAACATCATCACGTCGCACCATGCGGCGGCTTCGGAAATGCCCATGACGGTCAGACCTTCTCCTTCGGCCTTTTTGGCGCTTTGAGAACCTTCGCGAAGGGCCACTGCGAGGTTCCTGGCACCGCTGTCGCGCAGGTTCAGCGCGTGCGCATGACCCTGGCTGCCATAGCCCAGGATGGCCACTTTCTTGTCCTTGATCAGGTTAATGTCGCAGTCGCGGTCGTAGTAAACGCGCATCTCGTCCGTCCCTCTGGGTTTCACTTCTTGCTCAAAACTCACGCGCTTCTAGCGAAACTTGCGCCGGATGCAACAGATCAACGCCGCCAAAGGCCTCTAGACGTGCGATGTCCCGGTTCAAGGTCGGGTTTATTGCATGTTTCGCACCAGCGGTACCGATGCCAGGGCCAAAGGAAAGGCGGATGAGGTTTGGCGGGACCGCATAGACTGCCAGAACTGTCAGTAAAAAATGACAAAAGCTGACGTAGGGTCATCCATCTGTCAATTAGAACTGACAATTTATTTAAATTCAACGACTTAATTCACTTTAGTCCCAAAATTAGCACTTGGTGGCCACCATTGGAACGCAATTCAAATTAGTTTTCGTCACGGGTGTTAAGGAGTGACTAATGTATAAAGCAACTGTTCTATGCGTGGGCCTTGTTGCTGCAAGCGAGGCGATGGCAACTGGTGATCCTATGCCGGATGCGGAAATTCTGCAGGTTGGCACATTCAGCGAAGATACCGGCGATGTTGTGCGGATCGAATCTGCCGAATACCTTCGGACATATTCTCAGGAAGTCGCAGCCGCTGCCTGCTTCCTGTACAACGATATCGACGTCGTTCTCAGTCAGGAACTTCTGATTGAATCGCGCCTTGGGTTTGACAAGCGTGTGGATGCCTTGCTGAACGGCAGCGAGGAGCTTGGCATCATCGGCGGCGAGCAACGCCGCAAGACGATCGCCAAAGTGGACGACGTCATTGCAACATGGGCCCCTATCTCCGCTGCTGTCGACGCTTTGGTTGCCAACCCAAAAGACAGCGATGCAGTTAACGTGATAAAAAATCTGAACCTTGAGCTTCTTGAGAAAACTGAAGTTCTTGTTGCGCAGATTGAAGGCCAATATGCCAACCCGGCAGAGTTGATGCAGGTCGATGCGATCAAACTCGAGATTGTCGGTCGTGCTGCGATGATGACGCAGAAAATTGCCAAGGATGCGTGCAAAATCTTCACCGGGAACGATTCCGTGGCGTTAAAAGACAACCTTGGTACTTCGATGCAGAACTACGAAGCGTCCATCAATGCGCTGCTGCACGGCATGCCCGAACTGGGGCTGCAACCGGCACCGACCCCGCAGATTGCGGCGCAGTTGGAAGCGGTGCAGGCCGACTGGATTAAGGTTCGTCCCATCCTGGCCGCCGCACTTGGCGGAGAAACGATCGATCGTGACAGTCAGGTCTTTCTGTTCAAACATATGGTTGAAGAGATGCTTCGTCTCAGCGAACTGACGGACAGCTACGTCACACAATCCAAGCACATCTATTGATGCACCAAACAATGCCGCCCCAAGCAATTGGGGCGGTTATCTGTCGCTTGCGCTGGCATGTCGGCATGTCCCGGGGGTCTGACTTATGGAGTACAGAATGTATAAGACGTTTTTAGTTTGCTGCGGTCTCAGCCTGTCGAGCGGGGCGTTCGCGACGAGTGTCATGGCCGGTGAGGCAGAAGTCATTCCAGCCAGCACATTTGCAGAGGATACAGGCGATGTGCTGCGGATCGAAGCGGCGGAATACCTGCGCATCTATTCGCAGGAAGTCGCTGCCGCGGCTTGTTTCCTGTACAATGACATCGACCCGTCGCTGAGCCGCGAGTTGTTGATCGAGTCCCGAAAAGGGTTCGACAAGAAGTGGAACGCGCTTGTCTCCGGGGACGAAACACTGGGCATTATCGGCGGCGAGAAACGCAGGAAGACCATCGCGAAACTGGAAAACGTCGGGGCTGTCTGGTCTGGCATGGCGACTGCGGTCGACGCCCTAATCGCAGACGCCACAGACAGCAACGCCGTCAACGTCATTAAGTCGACGAATATGGAACTGTTCGAGCTTACAGACATCCTCGTCACGGAAGTCTCGGCAGAGTATTCGAACCCCAGCGTTATCGTGCAAGCCGATGTGCTCAAGCTCGAGATCGTTGGGCGCCAAGCCATGATGACACAGAAGATCGCGAAAGACGCCTGTAAGATCTTTACAGGCAACACCGACCAGGTCCTGAAAGAAAACCTGACGCGGTCGATGGCGATTTACGATGCCTCCCTGGATGCGCTGCTGAATGGCATGCCGTCGCTTGGTCTTCAGCCTGCGCCGACGCCGGAAATTGCCGCGTCCCTTGAAAGCATCAAGGCTGACTGGAGCGGCACCCGACCCATCCTAGACGCGCTTGTCACCGGCGCAACGGTTTCAGATGATCAAAAGGTCTACCTGTTCAAGCACATGGTCGAAGAAATGGTGCGGCTCGAAGAGTTGTCGCACGCCTATGTCGATCACAGTCAGCACAACTACTGATCGTTACATCACGCGCACCGGTTGATCGGTCTGGTGCGGCGTTTTGAGCGGCAGCACAGGGTTTCCCTTGTGCCGCCGTGTCGTTAGGACGGGGCTGATCCCTGAAGGAGTTTTTGTCCCATGCCAGCCTTGCGCCCCGATATTGACCCCGATGGGTTGCTTGAATTCTCCGTCGTTTTTACCGACCGCTCACTGAACCACATGAGTGCAGCGTTCCAAGAGGTGATGCGCGATATCTCGTCCATGTTGCGCGAGGTTTATAACGCCGATGCCGTGGCGCTTGTGCCCGGCGGCGGCACCTATGCGATGGAAGCCGTCGCGCGGCAGTTTGCTGAGGATGAGACCGTCATGGTCTTGCGGAACGGGTATTTCTCGTACCGGTGGAGCCAGATTTTCGATGCGGCCAAACTGCCTTCGCATGAACATGTGATGATGGCACGTCGCGTCGGCAACGACCCGCAGGCCCCGTTTCAGCCCGCCCCATTGGAGGAGGTAACGGCACGGATCGCTGCCGAAAAGCCAGCCGTTGTCTTCGCGCCCCATGTCGAGACGTCGGCGGGCATGATCCTGCCGGATGACTATATCCGCACTGTGACAGATGCGGTGCACGCCGTTGGCGGGCTTTTTGTGCTGGATTGCATCGCGTCCGGATGTATCTGGGCCGACATGAAAGCTCTTGGCGTCGACGTTTTGATTTCGGCGCCGCAAAAGGGGTGGTCTGCCTCGCCTTCGGCCGGGCTTGTGATGATGTCCGACCGCGCCCGCGATGTCGCGAAGGCGCGTCAGTCGTCAAGTTTTGCCGTCGATCTGGGCAAGTGGCTGGCGATCATGGAGACGTATGAGAATGGAGGCCATGCCTATCATGCGACCCTTCCGACGGATGCCCTGCGCGGGTTCCGGGACGCTATGGTCGAGACGAAGGCCCTGGGCTTTGAAGCGATGAAGGACGCGCAATGGACGCAAGGTCGCAAGGTGCGCGCCGCCTTGGCGGCACGCGGATTTCGATTGGTTGCGGCCGATGGGTTCGAAGCGCCTGGGGTCGTCGTGGCCTTTACCGACGATGCCGAATTGCAGACTGGCAAGCCTTTCATGTCTGCGGGCATGCAGGTCGCGGCGGGTGTGCCGCTGATGGTTGGAGAAGGGGACGACTACCGCAGCTTCCGTATCGGTCTGTTCGGTCTTGATAAGCTGAAGGATGTGGACGCAAGCGTGGCCCGGTTCGAGGCCGCACTTGAAACTGTCGCGGCCTAAACGCAGGGTTTCGGTAATCTTCGTTAAAATAAAATTTTCGTAAAGCCGCCGTCCTCCCACCCCTAGGGCGGTGTGGATTCGGTGAATTATTCGTTGATTTTGAAGGTATTTCGCCCCGTTTTCCATATGACGGTCGAAGGCAATTTGTTTTCCATAAGAAGAAGAGTTTCGACCACAGATCGGCGCGAGCTGTACCCTCTGCAAAATCGAACTGGCGTTTCCGCGCGCCACGCCCGTCTGGCCTTGTGTTTTCACAGGGCTTTCCAAAGCGAAGATTCCATAATTTCGGACCCCAAGCAGCGTGCGCATGATGACGGGAAGGTGTCATGACCCAAAGCGCGCCGTCCTAAACGTACCTTGCCGTTTTTGCCTGACAACACGGTCTGCGTTGTGTCCTAACCGCCCATGCCCGCGCGCATTACGCGACGTCGGACCGGTGTCACGTCATGGACCAGTTTCAAGCCAAGCGAGCGCGCCGCCTGAGCGGGGGGGGCATCCGAGCGGCAGAGCCTGTTATATAGATCGATCACGCGCGCGCGTGCTGCCACATCCCGGACCCGTGCTTTCGCATACCGTTCCAGGAACCCACGCGTGCCGATGTCGTCCGGTGTCGCCACGGCCGCATCGCACAAGGCCCGAACATCCTGAAGTGAGGTGTTCAATCCTTGCGCGCCAATGGGCGGCATCACATGCGCCGCTTCTGCCAGCAGGGCCACGCGTTCGGCAACCAGGCGTTCGGCGGTTTGGGTCACAACGGGCCAGACATGGCGCGCGGTGATCGGGCTAAGCGCGCCCAGCACCGCCGCGGACCGTTCGGTCGCCGCCGTCCCGAAGGCGGTGGCATCCAGTGCTGCCAGCCGCTGGGCTTCGGCACCGTCTTGCATCCAGACAACGGCCGAGGCTGGTGCGTCGTTGTGATCCGGCAGCGGGACAAGCACAAAGGCACCCCCTGCATCGTACAGCTCGGTCGAGACGCAATGATGCGGCAGATCGTGGCGCACCGCACAGGCGATGGCCTTTTGACCGTAACGCGTCGTGCGGACGGGCAGGCCAGCGGCCTCGCGCAGGGGCGAGCCGCGACCATCGGCAGCAAGGGCGAGGCGCGCGCTTAACCGTGTGCCATCGCTGAGCCCGATCAGGGCTTCGCGTTCGCGGGTCAAAAGGCTTTTGAACCCGGTCCCGCTTTTGAGCAACAGTCCCGGCGTTTTGGCGGCGGCCTGCGTCAGGACCTTGCGGGTCAGCCAGTTTGGCAGGTTCCAACCAAAAGCTGGCGCGTCGAGGTCGGAGGCCGTAAAGGTCCGCTCGGTCGCGATGCGCGGCGGGCTGTCGTGCAGGTTGATGACCCGGAGCGCTTCAAGCGGGGTGGCGTGCGCGGCAAGCTGCGGCCAAAGTCCGGCATCCTCCAGCAAGTCGCGTGCGGGTTGCAAGAACGCGGTCGAGCGCAGGTCGGCGTCGCTGGCCGCGTTGTCCTTGGGCGGCGTCGTCGGGTCTGCGATGACAACGGAGAACCCGTGCTGTGCCAGCGCAATTCCGGCGGTCAGGCCTGCGATGCCTGCGCCCGAGATGAAGATGTCGATTTGTTCACGGCTCATTGGGGACAGATAGGCTGCTTTGATCCGCGCGGACAGCGGCGCGTTGTCTCAGACCAGGCGGGCAAGAAATGCCCCCAGATCTCGGGTGTGATGATGGATATGCGGGGCTTCGACAGGCTTGGGCGCGACGTGAACCGTTGCCATCCCCATCTCGTGCGGTGCGGCCAGATTCCGGGGCTCGTCTTCAAACATCGCAGCCGTTTCGGCGACAAATCCGTCGCGGCCGAGGATGGCGTCGAAGGCCGCGCGCTCGGGTTTCGGACGGAAGCCCGCGTCTTCCACACCGTACACCGCATCGAAGGCATGGGTCAGCCCGCGTGCACCAAGCACGTCGCGCGCATAGGGCGCTGATCCGTTCGTATAGACAATCCGCCGCCCGGGCAGCGCGCGGATCGCGTCCGCAAGGGCGGGGTCCGGGCTGAGGGCGGAAAAACAAATGTTATGCACATCAACCAGATAGTCTTCGGGGTCGATATCATGTTCCCGCATCAACCCCGCAAGGGTTGTCCCATGGGTCGCCCAATAATGTTTGCGCAGCTGATCGGCCCGCGCCCGATCGACCGAAAGCGCGTTCATGACCCACGCGGTCATACGGGCTTCGATCTGATCGAAAAGCCGGACCTCAGGCGGGTAGAGCGTGTTGTCCAGGTCGAACACCCAGGTCGTGACATGGGCAAAGGCGTGCTTTGGCATAGACGCCTGCCTAGCGAAGCTTGTGCGCAGGGGCAATGGATAGGGGATATCGGATTGCCACTTCGCACTTTTGCGGCGTAGTTTATGAGGGAAAAGGACGAAGAGCACATGTCGGACACGCGGGCCAGTCAGAAAGACGCTTACCAACTGATCCTGAATGCAATTGATACCGGGACCTATCGTCCGGGTGACCGCTTGGTGGAAAGCGAACTGGCAGACCGGTTCGGTATGTCGCGCACGCCGATCCGCGAAGCGTTGCAGCGGTTGGAAACCCAGTCGCTGTTATCACGCGACGGGCGCTCACTTGTGGTGGCGTCGCTGGACCACAACCAAATGGCCGAGCTTTATGTCGTCCGCTCTGAACTTGAGGCGCTGGCGGCCCGGTTGGCGGCACGCCATGCCACCGCTGAAGAGGTACGCTTGCTGCAAGCGATGGTGGCCGAGGATCGCGCGTTGGTCGATGATCCGGCGGCCTTGGCCCGGACCAATCGGCGGTTTCACCGTCAGGTGCATCTTGCGTCGCACAACCGCTACCTTGTTCAGCAGCTGGACCTTGTCTACCGCTCGATGGCGTTGATGGCGACCACGTCGCTGGCGGCTGAGGGGCGCAGCACGGTCGCGGTCGACGAACATGCTGCGGTGGTCGATGCGATTGCGACCGGTGATGGCGAAGCGGCATATGAAGGGCTGAAGGGCCATATCAGCCGGGCGTTCGAAGCGCGGCTGCGTCAGGATGCTGACGACGCGGCAAACTCGGAAATCATTTGAAGCGCACGGGCGTTTAGCTAAAGGTCAGCCGTTAAGGCGCTGATTGGGCGGGAAAAACGGGCCCACTGGTCGGGTCTTTGCCGTGATCGGTCTTGTCCCAATAGAACGGGCGGAACAGCAGCTCGCCGAACCCTTTCCACGAGGCAACGGCCGCCAATGGGTAATAAAAGTGCATGAGCGGCACCCATTTGATCAACCAACGGTGTTTGGGCTGCGCCACGGCCATGGCGGCAGTCAGAAGCGTGATGAACTCGCAGACAAAAAACAGGATGGCCAAGCCCACAATCGCACTCCACGGGGCGACAGGGGTCAGAGGATGGGGCAAGCCAAGCACGATCAGCCAGAACGACCAGAGTAGTGGCGCAAACAAAAATTGGCTGAGTGTTCCTAGAAACAGCACTTGGACACCCAGAAACCGCATCCACCCAAGTTCGCCCAAAAGCCGAAGCGGGTCGCGCATATGGACCGCCCATGTCATGGCATACCCCTTGATCCATCGGCTGCGTTGCCGAAGCCAGGCCGTAACGTGGTCGGTGGCTTCCTCCTCGGTCACGGTGGTCAGGAACTTGCACCGATAGCCCCGTCGGGCCAGCCGAATGCCAAGATCGGCATCCTCGGTCACGTTGTGCGCGTCCCAGCGGCCAAGGTCCTCCAGCGCCGTGCGACGGAAAAACACGGTGGTACCGCCAAGCGGCAGCACAAAGCCAAGGCGGTCAAAGCCGGGAAGGATCAGCCGAAACCAGACAGCATAATCAATCGTGAAACAGCGGGTCAGCGCGTTTTTCGAGGCGTTGTAGAAATCAAGGGCGCCCTGGATGCAAGCTACGTTCCTTGGCGCATGCTCGAACGCTTCGGCGACGCGCAGCAACTGATTGCGCGCAGGCGCGTCTTCGGCGTCGTAAATGCCCACCACATCGCCTGACAGAAAATCCAGCGCATAGTTCATCGCGCGGGGCTTGGTGCGCAAATGGCCTTCGGGCACGCGGATGATCCGCATCCAGTCGGGCAATTCCGCAGCCCGCAGGGCGGTCTGTGTGGTCAGATCGCTCCATTCAAGGATCAATGCCACTTCAAGCTTGTCGCGGGGATACTCAAGCGCATTCAGGCGTTGCACAAGCCGGGCTGCAATGTCGCGTTCCTTGTAAAGCGGCACAAGCAGCGACATGCGTGGCAGATGCACCGGTGGCCCAGCAGGGCGCGCGCGCACGCTGCGCCAGGCGCGTCCATCGCGGTACGCGGCATAAAGTTGAGCCAGGGCCGCCATCGCCCGAAGGCCGGTCACGCTGATCAAGGTCAGCGCCGCCCAACCGAACAGCGTCCAAAGCAAAAATGCGGGCCAGAAAACACACAAGCCCACGGCGACAAGGGCGATCGCAAAACCGCGCACGGCCAATCGCGACGGCGACCATGTCCGGCAGCTTTCCCGGTCGGGTGTGCGCTGTTCGGCCCGGCGCGCCAGATGGGCCTGCCGCATGTTTAGCAATTGGCCCTCGATCACCTGTCGGTCGACAATCCGGCAGGCCACGGCACCAAGGCGGGCCCGCAAATGCGGTTCAAGCCGACGAAACGTCTTGTGGTTCGGGACCGCGACAGGGGTAATGGCACCTGCGGGTTCAAGCGGCAGAACGTGATTGCGCAAGGCCGTTTCCAGCCCGATCCGGTCAAGCCCGCGCGCATCCGGGCGACCGGTGTCTGGGTCAAACCGATCCGCACGCTGCGCGGCAGGCAACAAAAGCGGGGACAAACGCTGCAGGTCAGACATGTGCAAGCACCGGAACAGGGTAAACGACGTCCGATGTCTTATGTCCGGCTTGGTTAAGTAGGGATTAAGCGGGAACGCCTTTTCGATAGTGCTCCCGCCAAAGACGGGTCAGGCCGGTGCCTTGGTTCGCGCGGCCATCGCAGCGGCAAAGCGTTCGAACAGATACATGCTGTCGGTTGGCCCGGGACTGGCTTCAGGGTGGTACTGGACCGAAAAAACTGGGCGTTCCTTCATGCGTATCCCGCAATTCGAGCCATCGAACAGCGATACATGCGTTTCCATAACACCATCTGGCAGCGTTTGGCTGTCGACCGTAAACCCATGGTTCATTGAGGTGATTTCGACCTTCCCCGTCTCGACATCTTTGACTGGGTGGTTTGCGCCGTGATGCCCGTGGTTCATCTTCACCGTGCGCGCACCGACCGCCAGCGCCAGCATCTGGTGGCCCAGGCATATCCCAAAGATCGGCATCTCGGACGCTTCCATCACGCCCTTGATCATCGGGACGGCATAGGCCCCGGTCGCGGCCGGGTCGCCCGGACCGTTCGACAGAAACAGCCCCTCAGGGGACAGGGCCAGCACATCCTCGGCCGTTGCCGTGGCTGGCAAAACGGTTACATCGCAACCTACACTTGCCAGGCAGCGCAAGATGTTGCGCTTGGCACCGTAATCGATCGCCACGACCTTGTGGACCGGGTCCGTCAATTTGGGAAACCCGTCCGGCCAGGCCCACCGCATTTCGTCCCAGCGATAGGACTGCGCGCAGGTGACGTCCTTGGCCAGGTCCAATCCCACCAGCCCCGGGAAGCTGCGCGCCGCCGCCACCAAAGCCTCGATATCAAAATTGCCCTCTGGGTCATGGGCCAGCGCCACATGGGGTGAACCCTGTTGCCGGATGGCACGTGTCAGGCGCCGCGTGTCCAGCCCGCCGATACCAACGCGGCCCCGTCGCGCCAACCATGCCGCGAGCGTTTCCGCCGCACGCCAGTTCGACGGCTCGGTCGGATCCCACTTAACAACCAGGCCGTCGGCCACGGGGTCGGCGGTTTCGTCATCTTCTGGGTTCACACCAGTGTTGCCGATATGCGGAAAGGTAAAGGTCACGATCTGACCCGCATAGGACGGGTCGGTCATGATCTCCTGATAGCCGGTCATCGCTGTGTTGAAGCACAGTTCGGCGACTTTTTGTCCGGTCGCGCCGAACCCGTAGCCGTAAAACAGAGTGCCATCGGCAAGCGCCAGGCACGCGGTGGGTTTCGATGGAACCGGGGACATGGGCACTCCTGTTTTTTGGTAAACGGACGAAGGTGTATGCGCGACGAAACCTCGCGTCAAGGCAGGTCAGAGAAAATGCAATCTCATTAAATTCAATGTGTTACGAGATTTCTCGGTGGTTGCGGCGGGCCAATGCCTCAGCTATGGTCGCGACTCTCGGGATTTTGGGATGAAATCGACATGGAACTCAGAGAGCGGATCAACGGTGCGCTGAAGACAGCGATGCGTGAGAAGGATGTAACGCGGCTTTCGACGCTGCGCCTGATCAATGCCGCTATCAAAGATCGTGACATCGCCAAGCGCGGCGAGGGCGGGGATGGGGCCGACGCTGGTGTGGATGGAGGTGAGATCCTGCAAATCCTTGGCAAGATGGTCAAGCAACGCCACGAATCCGCGCGAGCCTATGAAGAAGGCGGTCGCCTGGAACTGGCCGAGAAGGAACGCACCGAGATTCTGGTCGTTGAAGAGTTTCTGCCGAAACAGCTGGACGAGGCACAGACCGTTGCAGCAGTCGACGCCGCGATCACCGAAACAGGTGCCGCGTCTATCCGTGACATGGGCAAGGTCATGGGCGCGCTCAAGTCGAAATACACCGGGCAAATGGATTTCGGATCGGTCGGACCGATGGTGAAGGACCGCCTTGGCTAACGGCCTGTCCCGGCGATCTTGCGCGAAAGCTCGCCATACAGGTCTTCCCGTTCCTCGGGCGTCAGGAAGCGGCCCAACTCGACCTCGCGCCCGCCACCACGCAGCGTCAGGTATTTCTCGACCGGGCCATCATGGCGCAAGTTCACAGAAACCCAATGCGGATTGGCTTGCCAGAAAAGGGGCGGACCCTTCGCGGGGTGGTGCTCCAGATTGACCTCGGTCTCTGAAAGGCGAAGCCTTTCGCGGGTGCTGCGCGCCTTTTGGTTGGCGGTGATGGCCCGCCATGTCGCCGCAAGGGTCACCAGAAAAAACACCATAAGCACCCAGGCCACAGCCGAACCAAGTACCGCGAAAAGAGGCAGGCTGAGCATTGCGGCAGTTGCGCCGATGAACCAGGAAAACCCTCCCGGCGTCATGGATTGATGCGGCCAGAGCGTGACGCTGTTTTCATCGGATGTTTCGGACCATGCATAGGGCATGTCAGAAGGGTAGTGCGGCCCCAGGGCCGCATCAAGCGGCCCTGGGCGGGGTGTGGCAATTAGTTCTGCGGGTCGAAGCCGCTCCAGTCACCGTCAAAGTCGTCATCGCGGCGATAGTCGCGCAGCTCTTGGCGAAAATCCTTGCTTTGATCTTTGAAGTTGTCCCGCGTCACACCGATGTCATTCAGGCGGTCCCACTTGTTCTGGCGGTCTTTCCGCGTGTTATCTGGGCTGTTCCCACCATCTGGGTTGTTCCCGCCATCTGGGTCGTTCCCACCGTCTGGGTCGTTCCCACCGTCTGGGTCGTTCCCACCATCCGGGTCGTTCCCACCATCCGGGTCGTTCCCACCGTCCGGGTCGCTCCCACCATCCGGATCGCTCCCACCATCCGGGTTGTTCCCGCCATCCGGGTTGTTCCCGCCGTCTGGGTTGTTCCCACCGTCTGGGTCGCTCCCACCATCCGGGTTGTTTCCACCATCCGGGTTGTTCCCACCGTCTGGGTTGTTCCCGCCATCTGGGTTGTTCCGACCGTCTGGGTCGTTTGAGACGGTGGTTACGATCGGTGAATTGTCGTCATCGTCGTCTGACTGTGGGCGTCTTTCGTTCGGGAAGCGCTCAAAGAAATTGGCAATCGGATTGTTGCGGACACGCTCACCTGCGACGCGCGGTGTAGCTTGGCCGACGCTGCAGTCCATTTCTGCGGCCAGCGACACCGGTACGTCAGCATTCAGACGGGCACAGGGCACCATGGCCGTCGTACGCGCGGTATTGGCAACCGCGCCATCGCGGATCGCGGTGTCACCATAGGAGCCTGCCATCATCGGGGCTGGGAGCGCGACGAAGGCGGCAAGCGCAATGACCCTTGCTGTTTTGTTCTGTTTACTGGACATGCCCTTGTCTCTCGCTTTTTGCTTAAGGGTTACAAAAAATCCATGTGTCGCAAAGCCATCTTGCGACGCGGCTTTGCTGGACCAAAATATACATCTGCCATAATTCAGACGCAATTCTTAGTATTTTGTAAAGCTAACGAGACTGTATATAGTTGTTTGAGGATAGACTGTTTCCGGTTCCGAAACGCGTTGACACAGTCCTGCCATAAAAAAAGCCCCGCAATTGCGGGGCTTTTTCTGTGTTACGGTTTCGGCGGCGCCGCGTTTTGTGGGTGGCTGCCTTCCGCCCATTCTGTGACGCGCGGATAATGACCGTCTTGCCAATCCCACTCTTCCGGCTTTGGCAGGATTTCGAACGTGTGCTCTGGCGGGGGCGTCGGAAGCGACCACTCAAGCGTATCGGCATGTTCGTTCCAAGGGTTCTTGGCTGTGATGCGCTTGCCTGCGAACAGCGTGTAGAACACGACGCCGATGAACCAAAGGAACGAGGCGAAGGCCAGGAAAGCACCCCAGCTCGATACCTCGTTCCAATAGGCAAAGGCCTCGGGGTAGTCGATATAGCGGCGCGGCATGCCCTGGCGGCCCAGGAAGTGCTGTGGGAAGAAGGTGATGTTCGAGCCGATGAACATCGCCCAGAAGTGCAGCTTACCGGCCCATTCCGGGTACTGGCGCCCCGACATCTTGCCCATCCAGTAATAGATGCCCGCGAAGATGCCGAAGACGGCGCCAAGCGACATCACATAATGGAAGTGCGCGACCACGTAATAGGTGTCGTGATAGGCCCTGTCGACGCCCGCCTGAGCCAGGACGATGCCGGTGACACCGCCAACGGTGAACAGGAACAAGAAGCCAAAGGCCCAGAGCATCGGGGTTTTGAACTCGATCGAGCCGCCCCACATCGTGGCAATCCAGCTGAAGATCTTCACCCCCGTCGGGACCGCGATGACCATGGTGGCCAGCATGAAATAGGTTTGCTGCGAAAGGCTCATGCCCACCGTATACATGTGGTGTGCCCAGACTACGAAGCCAAGCGCGCCGATGGCAATCATCGCCCAGACCATCGGCAGGTAGCCAAAGATGGGCTTGCGGGCGAAAGTCGCGATCACGTGACTGATGATGCCGAACGCAGGCAGGATAATGATGTAGACTTCTGGGTGTCCGAAGAACCAGAGGATGTGCTGGTAGAGCACAGGGTCCCCGCCGCCTGCCGGATCGAAGAACGTCGTGCCGAAGTTCCGGTCGGTCAAAAGCATGGTGATTGCGCCAGCCAGAACGGGCAGGGCCAGAAGGATCAGCCATGCGGTAACAAAGATCGACCAGGCGAACAGCGGCACTTTGAACAACGTCATGCCCGGCGCGCGCATGTTCAGGAAGGTTGTGATCATGTTGATCGCACCCAAGATCGAGGACGCCCCCGAGAGGTGGACCGCAAAGATCGCAAGGTCCATCGACCATCCGGCCTCAGACGTCGACAACGGGGGGTAAAGCACCCAACCCACGCCCGACCCAAGTTGTCCGTTTCCGCCCGGGCTGATCACGCTTGCGATCGCCAGCGACGAGCCGGCCACGTAAAGCCAGTAAGATAGGTTGTTCATCCGGGGGAATGCCATGTCCGGTGCACCAATTTGCAACGGCATGAAATAATTACCAAATCCACCAAACAGTGCAGGGATTACCACGAAGAACATCATCAGGATGCCGTGCGCTGTGATCAGCACGTTCCAGATATGACCGTTCGGGGCGCAGGTCTCGCCAGCGAACAAGCGGGCGCCTTCTTCGCACATGTACTGCACGCCCGGATCTTTCAGCTCCATCCGCATGTAAACGGTAAAGGCGACGGCGATGAAGCCGACAAAGGCCGAAGTAAAGAGGTACAGAATACCGATGTCTTTGTGGTTGGTGGACATGAACCAGCGGGTGAAAAATCCCCGCTCGTGCTCGTCATGCCCCTGGATGGCGGCGTCAGCCATGGAGGTGCCTCCTGAAATCCCGAAACGTTCCCTTGGTGGGAGTCCGTGCTCCCGCTTTTCAAGCTTTTCTAGAGGGGTAACCGCTTGCTCGCAATGGTCGAAATGCCGCGTGCGTCCGGCAAATTGTCTCAGGCGTCTCAACGGAACGGTAAGGATTACGCCCCGTTTAGGCACGATGGTGGCTCGGCATCCTGTGGGCCTTGGCATCCTCTCCGCGCCAGGGCAGGCGATGAGGTTGGCCGAGTTTGTCGCCAATTTGCCAACAATGTTGCGCAGGTTGGCTTGAATGTTTCGATATAAATGACTGAATTATGGCAATTTTCCGAAATCTGCCACATTCCTGCCGAAGTCGTGTCGCAAATTGCTCACATTCTCGGCCAGTGCGCCGAACCCTGTGTGTTGTGTAAATTTGAGGTGTGTCGTGTATCACCAACTTTTCTTTGGCGTGACCTGTGTCGGAATTCTTGCTGTGGCTGGTTTATTGCCACTGCCCGAACGGGCCGCTCTTCCCAAACTGTCCCTGTCTGACATTAACGTGGCCGAGCTGGGCTTGCCTGAAGCGTCCGGTGTCATCGCCGGGATTGGCGAGATTGTCAGTGACTTGCCGGAAATGGGGGCGAATATTCAGGAAAATGTCATTGCCCCGTCGGTCGAACGGCTCTCGGCAGCATTGAACCCCGTCGCGACGTCGACGGTGCCTGTTTCGACACCATCACTGGCAACATCCGAGGCGCCTGCGTCGATGCCGGCCACGCCCTCGGTAGCAATCGAGACCGTCACGTTCGATCTGGATGCGTTCGAACTTGATATCGCGGCAAAGGCACAGCTTGACCGGTTTGCGCAACAACTGGCGGTCAACCCGGCGGCCAAGCTTGGCATCTACGGCCATACCGACCTTACGGGCGAGGAAAGGTATAACACTGACCTGGGCAAGTCGCGGGCGGAACAGGTCGCGGCTTATCTGGCGGACAAGGGCATCTCGCGGGACCGGATCGCGATTATCAAGTCCTACGGTGAAAGCGCGCCCACCGTGCCAACCGATGCGCCGTCGCGGGTCAATCGCCGAGTGATCATCGAAGTTCTCTGAGATACGCCTAGGCCCCAAAGTAAAGCGGGCACGTCCGGCGTTGGACGTGCCCGTTCTCTTGACCTGGTGTTTTGCGCGATCGTTACTCTGCCGCGGGCAGGGGCGTCTGGCGGGGCGCGTCGTCTTCTGTCTCGTCTGAAGCATCCTCGACCGCGCTTGGCGTTTTTGCAGGGTCTTCGCCAATTAGGCTATCGGCCAAACCCGAAACGCCCTTATCCATCGAGACACCAAGTTCTTCCCCGATCTTCTTCAGGGCCGGAAGCTGTACGGCCATGCCCATGATCGAATCAAGCGCCTGGTTGACCGGGGGCTTGTCGCCGCCGCCAGCGCCACCCGCGCCGGCGCCAGCTGCGCCCAGGCCCGAGACTTGGTGAATGCGGATCGTGTCGATCTTTTCGGCCGGCTTGACCATTTCCGCCACGATTTCCGGCAGCTTCTCAAGCCGCGCCAGCGCGATCTTCATGTTGACGATCTCATCGGCGATGGCGTTCTCCGCCTCGACAATCGCGCGGCGACCTTCCGCTTCGGCCAGCAGGTCGGTCTTTTTTGCCTCCGCGCGGATGGTCAACGCATCGGCATCCGCTTGTGCCTCCTCGCGGCGCGCGTCGGCGCGGTCTTGCGCGGCGTCTTTTTCAGCCGTCGCCTCGATGGTCACGCGGGTTGCAGCGCGTTCCGCTTCCCGCTGCGCTTCAATCAGCACGATCTGTTTTTGGCGTTCCGCCGTCGCGACCGAGCGCGCGGTCTCAATCGCCTCTTGTGCTTTGATCGCTTCAGCACGGGCGGCATCGGCCGAGGCCTTGGCCTGGCTTTCCTCTTCCGACTTCTTGTTGATGATGATCAGACGTTCCTGATCGGCCACCTCAAGTTCGCGGTCGCGGGTAATCTCGGCTTCACGGATGGTACGTTCGCGGGCGATGTCTGCGGCGCGAATGGCTTCTTCTCGCTTGATCCGGGCTTGCTCGCGCTCCCGGGCTGAATCTTCCTCGCGCCGGGCAATCTCGGCCTGTTGCGCGGCTTCCAGCGTCGCGATCTCCTGACGCTGCGAAATGGCGGCCTGCTGCTCGTCCTGCTCGATCTTCAGTTTCAGACGCTCGGCTTCCATCGCCGCCCGGCGGACCGAGACATCGGCATCGGCGTCAATTTCCGCGCGTTCCTTTTTGGAAAGTGCGATGACTTCCGCCAGTTTGCGCATACCGACCGCATTAAAGGCGTTGTTTTCATCCAACGCCTCGAACGGCGTCTGGTCGAGCGCAGTGAGCGAGACAGATTCAAGCTCAAGACCGTTTTTCAGCAAGTCTTCCGAGACAGCGTTCTGCACTTCCTGGACAAACTCGGCGCGGTTTTCATGCAGCTCGTCCATTGTCATCTGAGCGGCCACAGCACGCAAGCCGTCAATCAGCTTACCTTCAATCAGCTCACGCAACTGATCGACGAAAAAGGTCCGATCGCCAAGGGTTTGCGCGGCCCGGCTGATGCCTTCTTCGGTTGCATTCACGCTGACATAGAACTCAACGCCGACGTCAACACGCATCCGGTCTTTTGTAATCAGCGCGCCCTCCGAGTTCCGCGCCACTTCCAGGCGCAGGGTCTTCATGTTCACCGGGCTGATTTCATGTAGCAGCGGCACCACAATGGTCCCTCCATCCATGATGACCTTTTTGCCACCAGCACCTGTTTTCACCAATGAAACCTCTCGGGTCGCGCGACGATAGAGCCGTCCGAGCACAAGGCCCACGAAGACCAGGAAGCCAATAACGGCGGCGACGATGATGCCTAAGGTTACGAAATCCATTCAAATCTCCTTTGCAGTTTCAAGTCTCGGGGCCGAGGGGCACCAGGCGGTAGCCCTCTTCAAAACGGTGACGCAGGACGAGCACTTGCGACCCCGCGGGAATCTCATCTTCATCCTTCAACGGTTCGCCGCGCAGGTAGTGCGTGTTGCCGTGCCGGTCTGTCACTTTTACCTCGGACGGACGACCGCGCTTTGCCGTGCCTTGGGTCACCACACCCGTGCGACGGCCAAGATGGCGTTCAGACATGGCGGTGGTTTCCGTCTTTGGCAGCGCGCGTGCGAAGCCAGCGCCAAAGGTTTTGGCAAACCAGATGCCCGCCAATGCGGCCGGAACAGCCGCGATCGATGCGGGCAGGACGAACCCTAGTGCGCCATTGAAGAGGGATTGTAGCGCGAAGCCGGAGACACCAAAGCCCAAAAGTAATGCGGCAATCCAGATGAGCACCGGCATTTTGCCAATCCCGAGCCAGGAGGCCGGACCGGTTGGGGCCAGCTCGGCTTCAGGAAGCTCCGCATCCACTTCAGGTTCTGCGAAATCAAACAGATGTGGGTCTGCATCGCCAAAATCGATGTCCAGATCGCCGACATCCGGCATGTCGATGTCGACGTCCAGATCAAGGTCCATATCGGCATCCGCCCCAAGGCCAAGCAAGGTGCCGCCAAGCAGTCCGAGAATGATCTCAAGGCCCAGCAACCCAAACAACAGGGCAAGCGCAATTGTAAACGGGACGAAGGGCCCCGTTAGATAGAGGTCGAACATGGTCCGGCCTTTCCATTGTATTCCGTGGTATACATTAGATATAGGCGCTCACGAACGCGTTACAATAGGCCGGGACGCGAATTTGCCCGGAATCTTGCTGTGGAAACAATCAGATGAGTTTGGCGGGATTGTGTCAGCTCGGCGTGAATTTTGCGGTAGGCCGTCTGCAGGGCGCGGGTTTTCCCAACCTGCCAAGTTCGCAGCGACGGAAGGCCGACGCCTTGAAGCCATCGTCACAGGTATGAAACTGCACTTTCGAAACGATGATGGAGAAGACGACTTTGTGTCGTGCTGGCAAGAATTCGACGGACCCAAAGGGCAAAGCGTTCCAGCGCAGAAAAACGCATTCGATGAGGTTCAGAAACGCGACGGTACCGTGGTCTATCGAGTGTGCAACAGCAAAGCCTTGCGGGAATACAATCCTTTTGGACCTGAAATGCGCTCAAAATGGCAACGCGAAAACAACGCACGTCGAAGAGGTCTCCGACGCGGAAAGAGTAGTGTTTTCCACGTCGGAGAGGGTTTTTTTACCCTTGGTTCATTCTGTTCTGAATCAAATCGTCGACGACTTCCGGCTCGGCCAAGGTTGAGGTGTCGCCAAGCGCGCCATAGTCGTTCTCGGCGATCTTGCGCAAAATCCGGCGCATGATCTTGCCGGACCGGGTCTTGGGTAGGCCAGGCGCGAACTGGAGGAGGTCGGGTTTGGCGATAGGGCCGATTTCGGATCGGACCCAGGTTTCCAGTTCCTTCCGAAGCTCCTCGGATGCCTCTTCGCCGCCCATGAGCGTAACATAAGCATAGATGCCCTGGCCCTTGATATCGTGCGGATAGCCGACAACAGCTGCCTCGGCGACCTTTTCGTGGGCCACCAGCGCGCTTTCGACTTCCGCCGTGCCCATCCGATGACCTGAGACGTTGATGACGTCATCGACCCGGCCGGTGATCCAGTAGTAGCCGTCGCTATCGCGCCGACAGCCATCGCCCGTGAAGTAGTAATTCTTGTAATCCGCGAAATAGGTCTTCTCGAACCGTTCGTGGTCGCCCCAAACAGTGCGCATCTGCGCCGGCCAGCTGTCCTTCATGCAAAGAACACCCTCGGCCGCGGTTTCGTGGATTTCCTCGCCCGATGTGGGCTCAAGGATGACGGGCTGCACGCCAAAGAAGGGCAGGGTGCAGGACCCCGGTTTGGTCGGGACAGCGCCCGGAAGCGGCGTCAGCAGATGCCCCCCGGTTTCGGTCTGCCACCAGGTGTCGACGATCGGCACATTTCCTTTGCCCACCACGTCATTGTACCAGTTCCAGGCTTCTGGATTGATCGGTTCGCCCACCGTGCCCAGGATTTTCAGGTCCGACAGATCGTATTTCTCGACGAATTCCGTACCTTTGGCCATCAGTGCGCGGATCGCGGTCGGAGCGGTGTAGAACTGGTTCACCTTGTGCTTTTGGCACACAGACCAGAACCGGCCCGCGTCTGGGAACGTCGGCACGCCTTCGAACATCAACGTTGTTGCGCCATTCGCAAGCGGTCCATAGACGATATAGCTGTGCCCGGTGACCCAGCCGACATCCGCCGTGCACCAAAACACGTCACCATCATGGTAATCGAAGGTATATTGATGGGTCATCGCCGCATAGACGATATAGCCGCCGGTCGTATGCACGACGCCTTTGGGCTGACCGGTTGATCCCGAGGTATACAGGATGAACAGCGGGTCTTCCGCCCCCATTTCTTCGACCGGGCAGTCATCGCTGACCTTGGCCTGTTCCTCGTGCAGCCAGAAATCCAGATCGCCGCGCCACGCGACCTGTTGTCCGGTGCGCCGCACGACCAGACATTTGACATCGTCGGTGTCGCGCAGCAGCGCTTTGTTGACGTTATCTTTCAGGTTCGTCACGCGCCCGCCGCGCGGGGCGCCATCGGCGGTGATGACCAGCTTGGCGTCGCAGCCATTGACCCGCGCGCCCAACGCATCGGGTGAAAAGCCTGCGAACACAATCGAGTGGATGGCCCCGATCCGCGTGCAAGCCAGCATCGCATAGGCCGCTTCCGGGATCATTGGCATGTATAGCACCACGCGGTCGCCTTTGCCGATGCCAAGGCCCTTCAGCACATTGGCGAATTTCGACACTTCCCTGTGAAGCTGGGAATAGGTGATGTGCAGCGCGTCATCGTTGGGATCATCCGGTTCCCAGATAATCGCCGTCTGATCGCCACGAGTGGCCAGATGCCGGTCGACGCAATTGGCCGAGACATTCAGCGTCCCGTCCTCGAACCAGCGAATGTCAATGTTGCCCGGCGCGAATGAGACGTTCTTCACAGTCGTATACGGCTTGATCCAGTCGATCCGCTTGCCGTGTTCGGCCCAGAACCCGTCCGGGTCGTCGACCGACTGTTTGTACATTGCGTCATAGGTGGCGCGGTCTGCATGCGCCTTGTTGGCCATGTCACTGTCAGGCCAATACATGCCGTCACGCTGGTCAAGCATGGGCGTTTCCTCCTCCGGTCTTTCCGTCGTCCTCGCCGTCAGATGGCGAGGTATTTTGCGCGCAGCGCTTCGTCTTCCAGCACTTTTTGCGCGGAATCATCATACACCACCTGGCCGATATCCAATATGACAGCCCGGTCCGCCAGCTTCAGCGCGGCAACCGCGTTCTGCTCGACGATGATGGTGGTGATCCCCTGGTCGCGAATGATATTCAGGGTTTTCGCAATCTCCTGAACGATCACGGGCGCCAGGCCCTCGTAAGGTTCGTCCAGCAAAAGCACCTTGATGTCGCGCGCCAGCGCGCGGGCAATCGCCAGCATCTGCTGTTCGCCCCCCGACAAGGTCGAGCCATCCTGGTTTTTGCGTTCACCCAGCCGTGGGAACAGCTCATAGATGCGTTCCAGCGACCAGCCGATCGGGGGCGCAATCTGGGCGAGCTTCAGATTTTCTTCGACGCTCAGGCCCTGAATGATCCGGCGGTCTTCGGGCACCAGCGCAATCCCGTTCTGCGCGGCCTCATAGCTTTCCATCGTGTGAAGCGGCTTGTGGTCCAGCCAGACCTCGCCGTGGCGCAGCTCGGGGCTGGGCATGCGGGCGATCGAGCGCAGGGTCGAGGTCTTGCCCGCCCCGTTCCGGCCGAGCAGAGCCAGAATTTCACCCTCATGCACATTGAAGCTGACGTCCTGGACAATATAGCTTTCGCCGTAATACGCCTCGATGTTCCAGACGCTCAGATAGGCGGGCGCAGTGGCCGCGTTATTTCTGCGTTTGTCGAACGTGTCCGTATCTAGCATCTCGTATCCTCCTCTGGGGGTGCGGAAAATCAGGCATTCTCCGCGAACAATTCCGCGTCGGAAATTGCTCCCTTAATGGGCCGCTTCGCCCAGATAGGCTTCCTGTACCTTCGGGTTGCCTTTGATGTTGTCCGGCGTGTCTTCCACCAGCGGTGTGCCTTGCGCCAGCACGGTGATCCGCTGGGCCAATGAGAACACGACATGCATGTCATGTTCGATGATGCACATCGTGATGTCGCGCTTTTCCTTGATCTCTTTCAGAAGATCGATGGTGTTGTTGGTGTCGGCGCGTGCCATGCCGGCTGTCGGTTCATCCAGCAACAACAGCCGTGGCTCCTGCACCAGACACATCGCCATTTCCAACCGGCGCTTGTCGCCCCGTGACAAGGACGCTGCATGCATATTGCGATTGTCGCCCATGTTGACGTCTTCCAACGCCCCCATCGCCTTGTCGATCAGCTCCTTCTCGTGGAAGACCTGTTCGAAGGCGTGCATCCGGAACGCCCCGTCGCGCTTGGCGAAGCAGGGGATCAGCATGTTTTCCTCTACTGTGAGATCGCCGAAGATCTCTGGCGTTTGAAAGACACGGCTGATGCCCATCTGGTTGATTTCGTGCGGCTTGCGGCCCAGCACCGACTGCCCGTCAAACATGACCGAGCCCGTGTCGGGGATCAGCTTGCCAACGAGGCAGTTCAGAAGGGTCGACTTGCCCGCGCCATTCGGTCCGATGATCGCGTGGACGGTGTTTTCGGCCACGCTCAGGTTAACATCACCCAGGGCCTGCAGACCACCGAAGCGCTTATTGACGCCTTTGACTTCAAGGATACCCATTGTCGCTCTCCTTATTCCGCAGGTGTCGTGCCGGACGACGGGGCCTGCGCCGTCTTCTTGCGGCGGAACAGTCGGCCGACCCGCTGACCGCCTTCGACAAGGCCGCCGGGCAGGAAGATCACGACCAGCATGAACACGATACCCAGCGTAAGGTGCCAGCCTTTCCCGATGAACGGATGGATGATGGCGACCATGAAGTTTTCCATGCCGTCGGGCATGAAGGCGAACCATTGGTGCAGGATGTTGTCGTTGATCTTGGAAATGATGTTTTCCATGTACTTGATCATACCTGCGCCCAACACAGGGCCGATCAGCGTACCGACACCACCTAGGATGGTCATCAACACAACCTCACCCGAGGCGGTCCAGAACATACGCTCGGGGCC
>JBCCCA010000023.1:0-23869 GCA_039033735.1 Pseudomonadota bacterium | reverse complement strand
TTCAGTTGCCGGCGCTGCTGCGACCGGGCCTGACCGTCGTGATCTCGCCCCTGATTGCTCTGATGCGTGATCAGGTTCGATCCCTCCGGGAGGCCGGTGTCGCCGCCGGTGCACTAACCAGCAGCAACACGGAAGAGGAGACCGACGCGGTCTTCCGCGATCTGCACGAAGGCCGCCTAAAGTTGCTGTACATGGCCCCGGAGCGTTTGGCCTCGGGCGGGACTGAACGATTGCTTTTGCAGGCAGGCGTCACGCTTCTGGCCGTCGACGAAGCCCATTGTGTCAGCCAGTGGGGTCACGATTTTCGACCGGACTACTTGCGGATAGGCAGCCTTCGATGTGCCCTCGACGTGCCACTTGCCGCGTTCACCGCGACCGCGGACAGTGAAACGCGCAACGAGATTGCCGAGCGTCTGTTTGCAGGAAGCACGCCCGCCACATTCCTTGGCGGGTTTGACCGACCCAATATTTATCTGGCTTTTGCGGCCAAACAAAAACCGCGCGAACAGATACTGTCCTTTGCCAAAGCGCGCAAAGGACAATCCGGGATCGTGTATTGCGGCACCCGCGCCAAAACGGAAACCCTGGCCAAGGCGCTGGCTGACATTGGTCTCACCGCGCTTGCCTATCATGCCGGCATGGAAGCGGACGCACGGCGCGAGGTCGAACGCAGGTTTCAAACTGATGATGATCTGGTTGTCGTCGCAACCGTAGCCTTCGGGATGGGGATCGACAAACCCGACATTCGCTGGGTGGCCCATGCCGATCTTCCGAAGTCGATCGAAGCATATTATCAGGAAATTGGCCGCGCCGGCCGTGATGGAGCGCCTGCGGAAACGCTGACGCTCTATGGCTCGGATGACATCCGATTTCGCCGCATGCAGATCGACGAAAGCCTTGCACCACCCGAACGGCGCCAAGCGGACCATGGCCGTCTGAACGCGCTTCTTGGACTGGCCGAAGCCCAGCGCTGCCGCCGCCAGACGTTGCTTGGTTACTTCGAAGAGACGCGCGAGGCTTGCGGACACTGCGATCTCTGCACCACGCCGCCTGAGACATTTGACGGCACGGAAGCGGTTATGAAGGCTCTGTCTGCAATATTGCGTACGGGCGAATATTTCGGCGTTGGTCATTTGACAGACGTTTTGGTCGGGCAATCCACGGACAAGGTTATTGCGAGAGGACATGACAAACTTCCAACTTTTGGGGTGGGAAATGACATCGGTCGGCATCAATGGAATGCGATTTTCCGCCAGATGATGGGCCATGATCTGGTCCGGCCCGACCCCGAAAGACACGGCGCCTTGCGGATGACCGATGCAGCCCGCCCAATTCTAAGGGGAGAAGCCTCGATCGCGCTCAGACGCGATACAATTGCAGCCGCCCGTCGGCGCCCTGCGGTGAAGACGCTGGTCTCGGAAGAAGACGCACCACTATTGTCGGCGCTAAAGGCGAAGCGGCGCGCCTTGGCCGAAGCTCAACGTGCCCCTGCTTATGTGATTTTCCCGGATCGAACGCTGATCGAGATGGCGGAAACACGCCCCATAACAATGGACGAAATGTCAAGAATCAACGGCATCGGCGCCAAGAAGCTGGAACGCTATGGGCAAACCTTTCTTGCCATCATCACCGGTGAGACACCGCCAGAACAACACCCGGCGCGCCGCAAACTTGCCGGGCGCGCATCCGGCGATGTCTATGATCGACTGCTTTCGACCCAGGCAGAACTGGCGCGGGGCGAAGATGGCACGGGTAAACCAATGAGTTGCTCAGCCTCACTTCTGGCAAAGGTCGCAGCCCTTGGGCCCGACAAATCAGACCAAGTTGCACGCCTGCTTGGGGATCGGCTGGCCGAACGCTTTGCGACTGCGTTCGCACAGATCCTCCGAGAGGCTTGAAGCACTGGCCACACTGCGACATCGGCCTAATTCACACATGGACAAATAAGGAAGTCATCATGCTCGTTGTTGTATCTCCCGCCAAGCGTTTGGATTGGACTGTGCGCGAAATTGAGACGACCGAGCCGATGTTCCAAAAAGACGCCAATCGCTTGGCCGGGCACGCGCGGCAATTAAGCCTTGGCAAGCTGAAAGAGTTGATGGGGCTGTCGGATGATCTGGCACGCCTGAACCGCGATCGCTTTCGGAGCTTTGCTGAATTGCCTACGGGAGATGAAACGCGTCCCGCCCTGTTTTCATTCGCCGGCGACACGTACCAGGGATTTGACGCCATGTCCCTTGACGCGGCCGGTCTTGACCGGGCCCAAAACCATCTTCGGATTCTGTCAGGGCTATATGGCGTCTTGCGCCCACTTGATGCGATCCAACCATATCGGCTGGAAATGGGCAGCCGCCTTAAGACGCGGCGCGGCACATCGCTTTATGCCTATTGGGGCGACACGATTTCCAAGGCGCTTAACACTCAGGCAGAGCAGGTCGGGACAGATTTTTTGGTTAACTGCGCAAGTCAGGAGTATTTTGGTGCGGTTGATCTGAGATCCCTGAAGCCGACGGTTGTGACCCCCCAGTTCTACGAACTGAGGGCTGGTACGCCCAAGATCGTCAGCTTTTTTGCCAAGAAAGCCCGCGGTGCCATGGCGCGTTTCATAATCGAAAACAGGGTCGACAGGGTCGAAGGTTTGAAAGACTTCGAACTCGGTGGATACAAGTTTGTAAGTTCAGACGTCGGCACATTGAACTTTCATCGCGCCGAAGCAACGGCTGCTTGAACCTCGTCTGCGAATACGGGCGAGACATTTGGCGGACAGTACTGCGTGATATAGCCGAGTAGCTCGGCCTTTTTCACCGGCTTTGTCATGTAATGGTCGATGCCAGCTGCAAGGATGTCGTCGGCGTCGCCGTCCATCGCATGTGCCGTGATAGCGACAATCGGACAGCGGTCGGATTGCTTTTCCTCTTCGATGGAACGAATGCGGCTCGCAGCTTCTTTTCCATCGAGAACCGGCATCGAAATATCGGTGAAAATCAAATCCGGAGTTTTCCATTCGAACTGTTCGACCGCAAGCGCTCCATTCTCGGCAAACACAAGGTCGATGTTTGCGGTTTTCAGCATCTTTTCGATCACAAGCCGGTTCGTCCGATTGTCTTCAGCAACAAGCACACGCATCAAACGCAGCTCGTTCGCAGGTGTGCCGCCCTCAATCAAGTCGAATTCAGCCTCGGTTGCATCAAATCCTGCATCCGGTGACGAGGTAGTTTCGATTGGCGGCTCGAATGCCGCGACTGTTGCAACATCGGCTGACTTGGACGCAAGCCCCTCACCCTCTTTCGCATCGACGTTCCAGGGCGGCGTGTCGTCAAACGATGTGCCGTTCTTTGGTCCAACCAATACCTCAGCCTCAAGCGGTTGCGTCGCAGAGCGATCCTCCGCAACCGTCTCAGCGCCTTGACCTTCGTCGACACCTGCGACGCGGGTTTCGGGCCGCGCTGCTTCCAGCGCATTAATCTCCAAGGGCTCAGGCTCAGGCTCAGGCTCAGGCTCAGGCTCAGGCTCAGGCTCAGGCTCAGGCTCAAAATATGCGCCATCCGCAACCTCAAGCCACTCCAAATCCGCTTGATGTTCAGGTGCGTCCGCGTCCTCAGGGGGCGAAATTTCTGGCGTTGCCTCCTGATCTACGGGACTTGACGTCGTGTCCGCGCGGACCTCCTTAGCCGACTGCTCTTCGGCGATACGAATGACGGCGGTCGCAAGCTCCGCATCTGCATCGAGAGCCGGCTGTGAAACCTCAACCCCAAATTCAGGTTCGTCAATTGCGCGAAGGTACTGGCGAATATCATTTCGCAACACCGGCCGTTGAAACACTGCATTCACGAGCGACTGTGCCTTGCGATGCTGACCGATTGCATCCAGCAAAAGGAAGACTGCCGCAGGATTGTATTGCTTCTTCACTGCGTCAATGAATGCCGACACGTCCCCGTCCGTATTGGCCGCAACAAAGAAGAGATCCCTTTGGGAAGGCCGCAGCTTGGCAATCTCGTCCGTTGCACTCGCAAGGACCGAATTGAGCCCGAGCATACTAAGCTGCTTAAGCAGGATGGATCGGTTCAAACTCTCAGGGCCGATAACAAGTGCCCGGTCCATCCAGGCGGGTGTTACAAATTCTTCTGCGTCTTCTTCAATCGCTGGAAGCGAAATCTGGAATCCAAAGGCGGATCCGCGGCCTTCGTCACTGTCGACCCAGATCTCGCCCCCCATCAACGAAATCAAACGCGCGCTGATGGCCAACCCTAGTCCTGTTCCATCATGCCCTCGGTTGTGTTCGTTCTCGACTTGGTGGAATTCGCGAAAAATATCATCCAGCTTGGCGCTCGGAATGCCAATCCCGGTATCCTCGACAGTGACATGAACACGATAAGTGCCATCGCTTGACGATGGCAATCCGACAACCTGAATGACGACATAGCCTTCATTTGTGAACTTGATCGCATTTCCGACAAGGTTGGTAAGAACCTGACGTATGCGCCCCGCATCTCCCACAAATCGGGTGGGCAAAAACATGTCATAATCCACCGCAACCTGCAGCCCCTTGCCGACCGCACCTGGCGTCAGCAACATGGCGACGTCGTGGACGCATCTTTCAAGATCGAACTCTGCCTCGTGAAGTGTGATCTTGTCCGCCTCGATCTTGGAGTAATCCAGAACATCATTGATGATGACCAGCAACGCCTCACCAGATGACATGATCGTCTCGATGCAAGTGCGTTGGTCGTCGTCAAGATTTGTATCTGCCAGCAATTCTGCCATGCCGATGATCCCGTTCATGGGTGTCCGGATCTCGTGGCTCATATTGGCAAGGAAAGCAGACTTTGCGCGATTGGCCGCCTCGGCCTTGGCGCTAATTTCCTCCAATTGCCGCTCACGCTCGATCTGCTCGGTGATGTTCAGTGCCAAAGTAACCAGATCGCCATCCCGGGTGCGCCGATCGATTAGCTTGATGTAAGTGCCGTTCCAGATTTTCAGGATTGCAGAGTCGATCCGGTGTGACGCCAAGCGCTTCAACATACTGGCTTGCCAATCATGCGCGCGCAGACCACCTGTATCGACGATCCCCTCCTCAGCCAAAAGCGCGAACAGCTCCCGAAGCGAGATCCCGGGGCGCACCATCTCAAGCCCATCAAAAATTGCGAGATACGCTCGGTTCGCAGCGATTAAGGTACTGTCCGGATCGAAAACGGCAAAGCCGTCGCGAATGGTTTCCAGCGAATCCCACAACCGACGTTCGGCAATCGTGATCGCACTTTCCGCCGTCTCTAGGCTTTCCTGAGCACGCTCATACTGTTCTTGCAATTCAGCCGCTTCGCTGCGCACAGCGACGATTTCTTCTTCGCTTGAGGCTATCTTTGTACTCAAAGAACGCGCATGCAGCGAAAGGGTTTCATTCGCTTGGTACAGCTCGGATTTCATTTGTTCCATCAAACGTTCGGCGGCAAGGCGGGCCCGTCGTTCGGCGGCAAGTCGTTCGGAAAGATCCATGCGGCAGCGCTCCTTCCTGAGTGCGCTGACGTTATGGGTTCATTTTGGTAAACGCGAAGTTAAACCACTTCTGATTCGCGTTAGCCAATCCGCTCGAAGGCCAGCGCAATGCCTTGGCCTCCACCAATGCACATCGTGACCAAAGCGCGCTGCCCATTGATACGCTCAAGCTCATAAAGCGCCTTTACCGCGATGATAGCCCCAGTCGCACCAACCGGATGCCCCAGTGCAATTGCTCCGCCATTCGGGTTGACCACGGTTGGGTCCAATCCAAGGACCTGGTTCACGGCAAGCGCTTGGGCTGCGAAGGCCTCATTCGATTCTATTACGTCGAAGTCGTCGACAGACAAGCCGGTCTTCGCCAACAGCGCTTGAACTGCCGGGACTGGTCCGATCCCCATGACTTCAGGCCGGACACCGGCATGCGCGTAGCCAGTGACGCGCGCTTTGGGGGACAAACCAGCTTGTTCGGCAGCCTCGGCCGTCGCCAGGACCAATGCAGCAGCCCCATCATTGATTCCGCTCGAATTCCCTGAGGTCACCGTGCCGTCCTTCTGAAAAGCAGGACGCAAGCCGGCAAGCGCACCTTGACTGGTTGATTTCGGGTGTTCGTCACCGTCGAACGCAATCATATCCCGCTTCATACGCACGTTGACCGGTACAATCTGATCCTTGAACCGTCCATCAGAGATGGCAGTGGCCGCGCGGGCTTGGCTTTCAGCAGCAAATTCATCCTGCGCCGCGCGTGAAATTCCATACTCTGCCGCCACGTTTTCCGCTGTCACACCCATATGCCCCGTCCCAAACGGGCAGTTGAGCGCACCCAACATCATATCAACCGCGCCTGTGTCCCCCATTTTCTGACCCCAGCGTGCAGCGGGCAAAGCGTGGGGCGACCGGCTCATGTTCTCGGCCCCACCCGCTAGCCCAAATGCGGCATCGCCCATGGTCAGCGATTGGACAATAGATACAAGCGCCTGGACACCCGACCCACAAAGCCGGTTCACGTTCATCGCAGGCGTCGTGTCCGGCACACCCGCCTCTATCGCCGCTGCGCGTGACAGATACATATCCCGAGGCTCGGTATTGATGACATGTCCGAACGCCACGTGGCCTATTCGTGCACCGTCAAGGCCCGCACGCTCCAATGCTGCTTTCGCAACAATTGCCGCAAGTGCAATCGGCGCCGTCCCAGCAAGAGTCCCACCAAAACTGCCTATCGCTGTGCGCGCGCCAGATACTATGACGACATCTCTCATGGCACGTTCCTTTCCATATATTTCAATATCTTACATGATTTCCGTAAGTTTCTCCGACGGATTGAAGACAGCGCGACGTGTAACTCACATAACCAAGGCAAGGAGACCTGATATGGACAAGAACACAATGAAAATCCTGCTCGCAAGTACGTTAGTCGTTCTGGGTGCCGGTGTCGCTTATGCGCAAGATCGCGGCGAAGAAAGACCGTCTTTTGAAACACTCGACGTTGATGGCAGCGGAGAGATCACCACAGAAGACCTGACCACGCTACGGGACCAGCGGTTTGCCGAAATTGACGGAAACGGCGATGGCAGCATCAGCCAGGATGAATTCATTGCAGCCCAAGCTGCTCGGACGGAAGAACGCGCCACACGCATGTTCGATCGTCTTGATGCGGATGGCGACGGTACGCTTAGTCGTGACGTGATCGAAAACGGCCGACGCGGCGATTTCGGTGAGCGCATGCTAACGCGCCTTGATGCAGACAACTCGGGCGGGATCAGTGCCGAAGAGTTCGAAGAAGCCCAGGCGAGGTTTCAGGACCGGCGCCGTGGTGACCATGGCAAACGTCGCAACTAATACGGTGAGCGCCGGATTGCAGGACATGCAATCCGGCGCTACTTCGAACCCCACATGGATCAACCGCTCGAGACTGATGCGCCGGATGATGCGCTGGTCATCGCGTTCGCCAATGGCGATAGCGAAGCCGGGCAGGTTTTGATCGGCCGGTTGGCACCCAGACTTTTCGCCTATGCCGCCCGCGTTCTGAACGACAGGGCCGAGGCCGAAGATGTGGTTCAGGACACCATGATGCGACTGTGGAAGATGGCACCAGACTGGCGGCAAGGGGACGCGCAGGTTTCGACGTGGGCTTACCGGGTCGCTGTAAACCTGTGCACCGACCGGTTGCGCCGCAGAAAAACCCGCGGCCAAGTCGATATCGACAGTATCGCGGAACCCGAAGCGGACCTGCAAAGCGCGGTTGAACAAATCACCGAAAAGGATCGCGCGGATGCGTTGCAAGGCGCCCTCGCAACGTTGCCAGAGCGTCAAAGACAAGCGGTGGTTCTGCGGCATATCGAAGGGCTCTCAAACCCCGACATCGCCCGCATCATGGACATCGGGATCGAGGCCGTGGAAAGTCTGACCGCCCGGGGAAAACGCGCATTGAAGGACGCGCTGATTGGCCGAAAGGACGAATTGGGGTATGAACATGACGGAAGATAAACGCGACGAGGCAGCACTTGAGGCGTTTTTTGACGCCAGTCGGTCTCATGCTCCGGTTCCGGATGACACTTTTCTTGCACGGCTTTCCGCCGACGCCGAACGCGTCGATTTGCAAACCGAAAAGACTTTTGCGGCGCCTCGGATGGTCAGCCCGTTCGCGCGGTTCAAAGGGCTTTTCGCGGCGTCGGGACTTTCGGGCGTTGCTGCGCTTGGACTTTGGCTTGGCTTCATTATGCCCGATATTGTGACCAACCTTTCGCCCTTGTCTGAAGACGTCACAACCCTGTCAGCCTTTCTGCCCGGGTCCGACTTGTCGGTGTTGAGTGAATGAGTGAGGAACCAGATATGCCAAACGCCCCCGCGAGAAAGCGTCGCTGGGTCATGCCACTCCTTGTGGTATCGCTGGCGGTCAACTTTTTGATCGCAGGGCTGGTCGCGGGCGCCCTTCTGTCACCAGACGGTCCTCGCAAGAACAGTAGCGAAAGCCAGAGAGCCATCCGTGGCGTTCTGGGCGAACCCTTTTTTCGTGCTCTTCCCGGACCGCAGCGTCGGGCCATGGTAAGAGACATTGTAAGCAACCGAGAACAGTTCCGCGAGGGACGCGAGGCGTTGAGGGAAAGGGTCGAAGGTTTCTTAGCTGCTCTGCGGGCTGAAAGTTTTGACCGCGACGAGCTTTCCCGGCTGCTGGGCGAGCAACGCGAGGCAGCAATACGCCGACAAGACATGGGCGAAGCGCTGCTGCTGGATCGACTGGAAGCGATGTCACCGGACGAACGGTCCGCCTATGCTGATGCCCTTGAGGAGCGTTTGAAAGGGATCAAACGGCGCTGATCTCAACCCGGTCACGCCCCTTGGACTTAGCGCTATACAGCGCTGCGTCCGCTGCCTCAAAAACCGCCTGGAACGGCCCGCTGCGGAACTCCTGCGGCGCATCGAAAGTACCAGTCCGTTTGCGGTCCATTGCCATTTCAATCTGGCCCGCCGAAACGCCGATCGAGACCGTGACGTTGAGCTGAAGGGTATTGGACACACGGATGGCACGAGCAGAAACTGCACTGCGCAGACGTTCCGCCAGCAAACCCGCTGTCGCGGGCGAGGTCTCGGGCAAAATTACCAGAAACTCCTCCCCGCCAAAGCGGGCAACCAGATCGCAGGCACGCAAGTTATCCTGAAGACGGTGCGCGATTTCGGCCAGCACGCAGTCACCAGCAGCATGACCGTAGGTGTCATTCACCGCCTTAAAATGGTCGAGGTCCAGCAGCAACACACAGAACTCCGACTGTTGGCAATCGTCATTTCCCAGCAAGCGCGAGACATAGGTTTCCGCGTACCGCCTGTTGTACAAACCCGTCAGCATGTCTGTTGCGGCCATACGATAGCTTTGTTCGTCGCATCGCTTCAGCGCATCCTGCTGTCGCTTGCGATCCAACATGCGTTCAAGACGAAGCTCGAACTCTTCAAGACCCGCGGTGTCAGGCGCGATTTCCGTAGCACCAAGGGCAAGAGCCTGTGTTGCCATATGTGGTTCATCCTGCGGATAGACGGCCAGGATGGGAACAGGCGCAAGGTGCGTCGCGTCGCGCAGATCAGGCAAAATCCGTCGCAGCGCCCGCCCATCCGATCCTGTTTTGAAGCAGGAATGCGTCCGCCCGAGCCCCACCTCCCGTATCGTTCAATGTATCGGTCGATGCATGGCGAACGATGGTATGGCCGAGCAGAGCCCCCAAACGTTCGGGTAGCAAATCGAAAGCGCCAATACAGGCGACGCTGGTGGGCCTGTCAAAGACAGTCTGGGCTTCCGCAAGTCCAAAGCTCGCGGCAGTAATACGCCGACGCTCTGCCTCACGCTTGGCTTCTCCTTCGCGGATCAGACGGCGGGTCATGGCAAGGATCAGTTCATCAGACGCACGGTACGGCAGAGCATCTCTTGCCCCTGCGCGTAGAACTAGAAGACGTCTTAGCGGGGACATCTTTGGGTCCATGCACAGGATCGGGCAGTTCGCCCCAGCCCATGCGGTTGCGATTTGCGAAACCAACTGGCCCGGGCCTCCGTCCGACAAACCAACAATAACCAGATCGCCTTGCCCTACGGCGCCCTGAACATCGAAAAGATCACGGGCAGTCGCAACGTCGTATCCAGCCTCTTCAAGAAGGGCGGATAGACGGATGCGATGCGTCGGCATCCCATCTATGACCAGCACACGCTTTGGCATGTTTGAGCAATTCTCGACAAAAGCTTCATTTGATGTTCAGTGTTTTCTCATAAGCGTTAACAAACCATTTAACGGAGCTGAGATGACACCTTTGGCGCAAGACTCCGCCGAACTTCTGGCAATAAAAGCCTTGTCTTGGCTGGTCTCGAACGATGAGCTTTTGCCCGTGTTTCTTGGGTCAACCGGGGCAGGCGCCGAAGACTTACGACAGCGCGCCAAAGACCCGGATTTCCTGGCATCTGTACTGGATTTTTTGATTATGAACGATTCTTGGATTCAAGAGTTCTGCAGCAGCGCGGATTACAATTTTGATTTGCCGATCCGCGCACGTGCCGCCTTGCCGGGCGGTGCAGACGTGAACTGGACTTAAGCCGACTTCTTTCGGCGCCCGCGCCGCGGCGTATTTTGGTCGATGAAATCGAGAACAAGCGGCCGAATGTTGTTTCGCCAGCTTTTCCCGGCAAAGATACCGTAGTGCCCGGCCCGCGGTTCAAGATGGCTGGCTTTGAGCCGATCCGGCAAACCAGTCAACAGATCAAGCGCGGCCAAACACTGCCCAGGGGCCGAAATATCGTCTTTCTCGCCCTCTACGATTTTCACGGCAACATTGGTAATCGCCCCAATATCGACCTTATGCCCCGCAACCACGAAGTCATTGCGCGCGATGTCACGCTGCTTGAAGATGCGTTCCACGGTCGAGAGATAGAACTCCGCAGGCATATCCATGACCGCCAGATACTCGTCGTAAAAGCGGTTGTGCTTGTCGTAGTCCCCTGCCTCGCCCTTGGCGACACGCATCACTTGTTCGCTGAAGGCTTTCCCATGCGTCTCGGCGTTCATCGACATGAACGATGCAAGCTGAAGCAAGCCTGGATAAACCATGCGTCCCACGCCGGCATATTTGAACCCGACACGCTGGATGATAAATTGTTCCAACTGTCCCATCGTCACTCTTCGCCCGAAGTCGGTGACGTCCGTGCGGGCCCGGTCTGGGTCAATCGGGCCACCGATTAATGTCAACGTGCGCGGCTGCGCCTTTGGGTCCTTCTCCGCCAAAAGCGCAGTCGCTGCCAAAGCAAGCGGCGCCGGTTGGCATACGGCAATTACATTTGTATCAGGGCCAAGCTGCTGCATGAATTCAGCCAGATAGAGGGTGTAATCCTCGATATCGAACTTACCCACACTGACGGGGATATCGCGTGCATTATGCCAATCAGTGACCCAGACTTCAGCATCGGGCAACAGACTTTGAACGGTGGAGCGAAGCAATGTTGCATAGTGCCCAGACATCGGGGCAACCAGAAGGATCTTCCGGTGTTTATATGGGCGCCCCTGAACGCGGAAACGGACGAGATCGCCAAACGGTCGTGCAATCTCGGTTTCGACAGTCACGACATGGTCGCGACCGTCAGACGCAACGACGGTGTCGATGCCCCAATCCGGCTTCGCGACCATCCGCGAAAAGCTTCGCTCGGTCACTTCGCCCCAGGCAGCCATCATGCGGAACGCAGGATTGGGCACTACGCCCCAAATAGGGTAAGATGCCATCGAAAGCGCGGTTGCGCCCATCCACTGGTTCGTGTTCCGGACTGTCTCCATGAGGTCGTATGTCATCATATACCGCATTTACGCACTCCTTTGACCCACATGGCGGGATGCCAAAACGTCGCTTTGTCACTCACCGTTGACATGTCTACACGGCAAATGCTGCAACTGCAAAACTAAAGTCGGATACTAGCTGATGACAACTGAAGAAACTGAAAATGCAAAGAATCTCGAAGTTTTGAACGAGAATCTTGCGAAAGTTGAGGAGTTGTCGCAACGTTTTGTTTCTGCCGTTGCGCAGAAAAAGCAAATTAATCCCGGGCTGCAAGGCCCCGGTCAAGATCTCTATATGAAGGCTGTGTCAGCCTATTTTACCGAGGCCGTAAGCCACCCTTCGAGACTGCTCGAAACTCAGGTGGAGTATTGGGGCAAGGCACTCAAGCACTTTGTAGAAGCGCAGGAAAGCCTGATGAGCGGGCACCTTGCACCGCCAAATGACACAGGACCGGAAGATCGTCGGTTTTCCAACGAACTTTGGGACCGACACCCATATTTCAACTTCATCAAACAACAGTACCTGTTTTCCGCCGAGGCTGTACGCAGCGCGGTAAGTAAGCTTGACGATCTGGACGACACTGACAAGAAGCGATTGCGCTACTTCTCGCAACAAATCATCGACATGATGAGCCCAACCAATTTCTTCGGGACCAATCCCGAAGCACTGACAAAGGCGGTCGAAACCAATGGTCAATCATTGGTGAATGGGCTTGAGAATCTGGTGCGTGACATCGAAACCTCGGACGGCGAGCTGCTTGTCACACTGGCAGACAAAGATGCCTTCAAGGTCGGTGACAACATTGGAAGCACCGAAGGCTCGGTGGTGTTCCGCAATGAAATCCTGGAACTCATCCAATACACACCGACGACGGAAACCGTTCATAAGACACCACTCATCATATTCCCACCCTGGATCAACAAGTTCTACATTCTGGACCTGAAGCCAAAAAACAGCCTTATCAAGTGGATCGTCGATCAAGGGTACACGCTTTTTGTTGTGAGTTGGAAGAACCCGGACGCGTCCTATCGCGACTTCAGCTTGGGCGACTATGTTGAAACGGGCTATCTGACCACAATTGAAACCGTCAAAAAGATCACTGGCGAACCGCAGGTAAACGCTGTTGGATACTGCATTGCGGGCACCACACTTTCCCTGACATTGGCCTTACTGCAGAAACGCGGTGACAAATCCGTCAAGTCGGCCACGTTCTTCACCACACTGACTGATTTCGAGGATCAGGGCGAAGTGGGTGTGTTTCTTTCGAACGATTTTGTTGATGCCATCGAAGAGCAAGTGACCGAGGACGGGATCCTTGAGAGTTTCCTCATGAGCCGCACCTTCAGCTACTTGCGGTCAAACGATCTGATCTATGGGCCAGCCATTCGGAGCTATATGTTGGGTGAAGCGCCGCCGGCCTTTGACCTGCTTTACTGGAACGGTGATGGCACCAACCTTCCCGCTTGCATGTTGATGGAGTACCTTCGCGGACTTTGCCAGAGCAATCAATTTGCGCGCGAAGGTTTCCAAATCCTTGGCAAGAAAGTGCAGATCAATGATGTCAAAGTTCCGCTTTGCGCCGTCGCCTGTGAAGCCGATCATATTGCGGCTTGGACAACAAGCTACACGGGCGTGCGCAAAATGGGGAGTAGGTCAAAGACATTCATCCTTTCGGAATCCGGCCATATCGCCGGGATCGTGAACCCGCCCAGCAAGAACAAGTATGGCCACTACACGAACGCGTCTTGGCCGGATGGTGCATCAGAATGGCAAAGCACTGCAACTTTCCACCAAGGCTCATGGTGGCCAACCTGGGAAAACTGGCTTAAGCCACGTTCGGGCAAGCAAGTCACGGCACGCATCCCGGGCAGCCAAAAAGGCTACAAGGTCTTGGCTCCAGCACCCGGCACCTATGTAGCTGAACTACCAAGATAGCCATAACTTACTGAATTATAAATCATAAAAAATTTGCTGCATCGCAGCATAGATACTTGATTTGCTGCAGTGCAGCATGAATGTATTCTGCAGTTGCAAAGCGCAGGACCGACCCTGCGTCGACTGAAAAAATTTGGAGAACACCAATGCCCGCTAAGGCTACCAACGATTATACAAAGCTGATGAAAGACATGATGGGTTCATTTCCGGTCGACACGGCCGCTATGACCGAAGCTTTCAAAACTCAGGCGGCCTTCACTGACAAAATGTCGAAAGTCGTTCTGGAAGCTGCAGAGAAATCAACCGAGATTTCGGCTGGCTGGACCAAAGCCACAATCGGCAAGCTTGGCGTTGTAACGAACGCAAAGGAAGACCCGACCGACTACACCAAAGCGATGACCGATTTCGCATCGGCTCAAGCTGAAGTGAGCTCGGAATCGATGGCTGCCTTCGCAGAAGTTGCAAAGAAGGTTCAAATGGAAACTGTTGAACTGATGCTGGCTGCTGGAAAAGACTTCGGCGACGACGCAACCAAAGCTGTCAAAAAAGCCACGGACGAAATGACTGCCGCTGCCAAGAAAGCGACAGCAAAGTAAGCTTACGAGTTTTTGATGACCAACGTCCTCCCTGTTGGCATCTTCCCTCGGGCGGGCCTCTGGCCCGCCTTTTTTACATTTGCAGGCTTGAGGCGCGGACTACAGCGCGGTGCATAGATGCCTTTAGGCGTGGCAAGCTAAGTGGCTTTTCAAGGAACTCATGTTTCGCGGCCTTACGAACCAGCTCGCTTGCGCTATACCCCGAGAAGAACACGACCGGAACATTCTCCGCCGCCAAACATTTTCCAAGCTCTGCCGTTGTGTCGCCGTTAGGTAAATTTACGTCGAGGAGAGCAAGATCAATTTGATCGTCCTGAATGTGCTTCTCGGCATCATTAAGGTTCGTTGCGGTCAAAACCTCCTTCACGCCCAATACGAAAAGCTGCTCACTGATCTTTTCCGCAAGAAAGAGTTCGTCTTCGACGACCAACACCGTTTTGTCGTTTAAGTTGACGTTGGGGTTCATAACACCTCCTTCAGTCCATCACCGGTCCCAACCAGAAATACAATTTCAGGTAGTACAAATCCATACTTAACGCAACTTAAAGGCTAGCTTGGACTCATCCCGCGAAGCCTTTCGGAGCGTCTTCGCAACACTTCGATTGTGGCCAGCAATATGATCGAAATCACAATCAAAATTGTCGCAACCGCTAAGATTGTGGGGCTAATCTGCTCGCGCAATCCTGTGAACATTTGCCATGGCAACGTTTTTTGACCGGCGGAGCCAACAAACAACACCACCACCACTTCATCAAACGATGTGATGAAGGCGAAAAGGCCGCCCGAAATAACCCCTGGCAAGATAAGTGGCATCTGCACCCTGAAAAAAGTTCGCACAGGATCCGCCCCAAGACTGGCAGCCGCACGCGTCAAGCTGCGATCGAATCCGACAAGCGTTGCAGTTACCGTAATGATGACAAACGGGATTCCCAGGGCAGCATGGGCCAAGACTACGCCCCAATATGTACCCTGCAATCCAATGCGGCTGTAAAAGAAGAACATGCCCGCCGCCGAGATGATCAAGGGCACGATCATCGGCGAGATTAGGACTGCCATGATCGCCCTTCGAAAGGGCACATGTGGCTGACTCAAGCCAATGGCGGCCAGCGTCCCGAACCCCACGGACAAAACGGTTGCCATGGGCGCAATTGTGACCGAATTCCAAAGGGCCTGCTGCCAATTGTCATTGGTAAAGAAGTCGGCATAGTGCTTTGTCGAATATCCGTCCGGGTTCAAAGCCAGCATAGCAGGTGTAAAGGTGAAGAAGTCTTCAGCGTTGAAACTAAGTGGCACGATCACCAGGATTGGCGCGATTAGAAAAAAGAAGATCAACCCGCAGATAAAGCGGAACGCATAGTACCAGATACGCTGACCGGCCGTTGCATATGGTGGCAGTCCCATCGCTTAACCCCCCAACTTCACATTGTCGATCCCTACCATCTTGTCGTAAGCCCAATAAAGGAGCAGCACAGCCGCCAGCAAGATCGTCCCCAGCGCCGCTGCAAGGCCCCAGTTCAGCGAACTTGAGATATGGAATGCGATCCGGTTAGAGATGAACACGCCCTGCGTGCCTCCCACCAGTTCCGGCGTTATGTAATATCCAATCGCAAGAATGAATACGAGGATTGAACCCGCACCGATGCCAGGCACGCTTTGCGGGAAATAAACACGCCAAAACGCCGTCCAATTCGTTGCACCCAGTGACTTCGCCGCCCGAAGATAGCTTGGCGGGATCGTCTTCATCACAGAGTAGAGCGGCAGGATCATGAATGGCAGCAGGATATGCGTCATCGCGATTATCGTGCCAGTCTGGTTGTTGATCATTACCAATCGCCCGGCATCGTCGATCAGCCCGGACCAGACAAGGATGTCATTGATCACCCCTTGCTGCTGCAGCAAAACTTTCCATGCACTCGTGCGCACCAACAACGAAGTCCAGAATGGCAGAAGTACAAGGATCAAAAGCACGTTAGCGGACCGCGCGGGCAGGTTCGCCAGAAGCCACGCAACCGGATAGCCCAACAGAATGCACGAGAATGTAATCATCAGCGACATGAACAGCGTCCGCTGGAAAAGCATCACATAGATACGCTGATCCTCATCGCGAGCCGAAACACCCTCTGGCGTAAGCTGCATATCAACCGAGTTCAGGAAGTAACCCGGTGTGTAACTCGCGGCGTAGGTCTGAATGGTCTTCCAGACCTCGGGATCACTCCAATCCTCGTCGACATCGTCAAACGCCTCGATCAGAGAAACAAACTCGACATCGCCGGCGGCCACCCGCGCCTCTTCAAGCAGGGTATTCTCATATCCCTCTGAGGCGGAGAGGTCGGCATGTAGGTTGGCAAAAAGCACGTCCCACGGCTCCTCGGCCATTGGATCATCGTCGTTCTCCACCTGAACCGCTGCCCATGTCGCATAAGCAGACGCCGTGTGCGGACCGGCCAGAGGCGCCACTTCAGCCCATGTCTCAGGGCTTTCCCAAGCCTCGTTCAGATCGGTATAGGCGTTGTTGTACTCATCTGTATCGAACCGGCCAACACGTCGACCAGACTTCCGAAACAGGGACGAAACACCGGTTTTTTCATAGTTCAGCCTGGTCCCAAGCCGTGTGTGCTGTTTGCGCTCCTCGGCAAAAACCATGTCCGTGTAGAACGCAAGATAAGTGTCCTCAGGCGGCAATTCGCTTTCCTCCGGGTCCCACGTCCGAAGCGCCTGTACGGTGCGCGGGATCGTTTCCTGCACAATGTTGTTCTCGACCGAGCGGAACAACATGTCCGCAATTGGTGCTACGAACGTCAAAAGAATGAACAGAAGCAACGGTGCAACGAGCAGAAACGCACGCAGCTTCTCTCGGCGCAATGCGCGTGCAAGGCTCTTCTTCAGCGGTGTGCCATCCGCCGCCAGCATCGGTCCAGTGCTCGCATCACTCATCCGTCATGGCCCTCGACAATAATGATGGTGCTTTCAGCACAACGCCGCCGGATGTCGGCAACTTCCTGGTATTCGGGGTCATTGTATGCGGCAAGCGCGGCCTCATAGCTCGGAAACTCAATGACTACGTGCCGATCTCCGGCCTTGCCTTCCATGACCTGCGACTGACCACCGCGAATGATGAATTTGGCGCCATGGCTTTCCAGAATTGGCGTGTCACGGCGGACATACTCCGGATAGCCATCCGGGTCCGTTACGGTAATTTGCCCGATGATGTAGCCTTTTGGCATACCCTGTCCCCCGTTGTGGAAAGCCCCGGGACTTGCCCGGGGCCACCTAATCTTATTGAGCCAGCCACGCCTGGAACTTGGCGTCCAGGTCGTCGCGATAGTCAGCCCACCATTCGTAGTTGAACAGGAAGGTGTTGACCGAGTTGGCCGGATCGGTCGGCATGTGCGGCGCCATGTCGATGCCGAGGTCCGCATGCTGACCAACCAGCGGAGCGGAAGACGCACGCGCCGGGCCGTAGGAGATGTACTTGGCCTGATCTGCCAAGCGCTGCGTGTCAGTCGCATAGCTCACGAAATCCAGCGCACGCGCCAGTCGATCTTCCGGAAGACCAGCCGGGATGATCCAGCCGTCCAGGTCGAACATCTGCCAATCCCAGAGCATGCCAACAGGCTGGTTCTGTTCTTCGATGACCGAGAATAGACGACCGTTATAAGTCGAACCAATGCTCACTTCGCCATCTGCCAAAAGCTGCGGTGTTTCGGCGCCCGCGCTCCACCAGATGGTATTGTCCTTGATCGTGTCGAGCTTGGCAAAGGCACGATCCTGGCCCTCTTCCGTCTCAAGCACGTCATAGACTTCCGAGATATCGACACCGTCACAGATCAGTGCCCACTCAAGATTCGCAATCGGACGACGCTCCAGCGAACGCTTGCCCGGATAAGTCTCTTGATCGAAGATCGCACAAACGCTCTCCGGTGCCTTTTCGAGCATATCGGTGCGATAGCCGAATGCTGTCGAGTAAACGATCTGCGGGATGAAGCAATCTGAGACGATCAGATCACCGAAGTCATCCGAAGCGGAGGTGCCATCAGGCGCAGCAGCCAGCATCTCGTCATGGTCGATTTCCATTGCAAGACCTTCGTCACAAAGACGTATGGCGTCGGCTGCAACCACGTCAACCACATCCCATGTGATATTGCCCGCTTCATTCATGGCACGCAGCTTCGCCACAGCTTCAGCCGAGCTTTCATCCCAGACAAAGGAAACACCGGTTTCCTCAGCATAGGGTTCAGAATAAGCACGCTGCTGTGAGGTTTGGTACGCACCGCCCCACGAAACAAGCGTCAATTCATCAGCCATGTGGCCGTCAGCAACAGAAGCACCAGCCGAAACGACTAAGGCAGATGTCGCCAAGAGTGTTGTTGTCAGTTTCATCTTCAAACTCCCATGTCCCGTTCTAGATACGGAGGACCGAACCACGGGACTGGTACCCGATCCCCTCTTTCCCGTGACCCCGACCTGCATCGAAGCCCGGCATTCCTCAGGCGTCAAGCGCCCTGCAATCTTCGGGCAGCCATCCAATCTCGATGGTTTCGCCCGGTGTCAAACGGATCTGATCAGGTGCATTTCGTGTTTTTACCACAAAGTCATCCCGGCCTGCGACGCGCAGGCGAGTGCGAAAGATATCACCCATATAGATGAACTCGAGCACTTCGGCTTTCAGCGTATGTGCGCCTTCCTGAAGACGGTCCTTGTTGAACTCCACGCGTTCGGGACGGATCGAAACAAGTGTCCTATCCCCAGTATTAGAGACGTTCACAGGCTTAGCGTCAATGAGATCGCCTGAATCCAACTTCACCGTGCACGCCCCGTCACTGATCGTTTCGACCACACCTGACAACGTGTTGTTCTCACCAATGAATTGGGCGACGAAACTGTTCTCTGGTTGCTCGTAAAGCACGTCCGGCGGGGCAAGCTGCTGAATGCGACCATCGTCAAAAACTGCCACACGGTCCGACATGGTCAACGCTTCGGTTTGATCATGAGTGACGTAAACTGTCGTGATCCCAAGATCATGCGCCAGATTAGTGATCTCGAACTGCATATGCTCGCGCAACTGCTTGTCGAGAGCGCCAAGCGGCTCGTCCATCAGCACAAGCTCGGGCTCGAAGACCAAAGCGCGGGCCAACGCAACGCGTTGTTGCTGACCGCCCGAGAGCTGCGCGGGGCGACGCCCACCAAAATCGCCCATCTGCACCATGTCTAGGGCGCGTTTCACTTTTTCCTCGCGCTCCGACTTGCCGATTTTGCGAACCTCAAGCGGGAAGGCTAAATTCTCGGCGACCGACATGTGCGGGAACAGCGCATAGTTCTGAAACACCATGCCTATGCCGCGCTTGTGCGGTGGAATATTGTTGATTGGGTTTCCGTCCAAAAGAATCTCGCCATGGGTTGCGGTTTCAAACCCCGCCAGCATCATGAGGCACGTGGTTTTGCCAGACCCCGAGGGCCCCAGCATCGTCAGGAACTCGCCTTTGCCAATAGAGAGATTCAAGTCTTTCACGACGAGAATTTCGCCATCGTAGCTCTTTTGAACGCGATCAAAAACGACGAAGTCGTTCGCTTCTGTGTCTTTTGGCACGAAGGCTCCCCAGTCCCTGTTGTCCACTGGCGCAGCCAACACGAAGAGCGCGCGGAATTCAACTCGATAGACGGATTTGACATAAAGCGACCCAATAAGACGGGCGATTCGAGTGAAACAAGGTCTATCTGACCTGATTCACGCAGACTGCTGAAATGACGCGCGCTTGCGGAACGACGCCCGACACAGCGCCACAGGCTTGACGCACGGGCTGCAAACCGCCCTGATCCGACCCATGCCCAACCTTCCATTCACCCCCGCCGAATATGCACGCCGCCTTTCCAAAACACGCAAAGCCATGTTGGATAAGGACCTCGACGCTTTGTTTGTCGAGGACCCGTCGAACATAGCTTGGCTCACCGGGTATGATGGTTGGTCGTTCTACGTTCATCAAGGCGTGATCGTGACCCATGACCGCGATCCGATTTGGTGGGGCCGCGCGCAAGACAAGAATGGCGCACTTAGAACCGTCTGGATGGACCCGACCGATGTCACATCCTATGCGGAACACTTCGTCCAATCGGACGAACGTCACCCCATGCAGGACTTGGCAGGAAAGCTTGTTGATCTCGGCTTTGGCAGCGGTTGTATCGGTGTCGAAATGGAGAACTATTACTTCTCTGCAAAGGCCTACAAAACGCTGCACGACTGCTTGCCGGATGCAACACTTGGCGATGCCACAGGGTTGGTCAATTGGCAGCGCGCGGTGAAATCGAGTGAAGAGATCGGCTTCATGCAGAAAGCCGCGCGGATTTCCGAACGTCTGATTGATATCGCCCGCGACAAGATCGAACCGGGTTTGAGAAAGAACATGCTTGTCGCCGAAATCCAAGCCGCGGCGATCCGTGGAACGGGCGATGATTGGGGCGACTATGCCGCTATCGTGCCGTTGCTGGCCTCAGGCCCAGACGCAGCTGCGCCCCACCTGACCTGGACGGGAGATCCTTTTGTCCAAGGGGAAGCCACGTTCTTCGAGCTGGCAGGATGTTACCGCCGCTATCACGCACCTTTGTGCAGAACTGTTTTTCTAGGAACGCCACCGGACGCGATGCGGCGGGCTGAGGCGGCCTTGGTGGACGGTATTCATGCCGGGATCGAGGCCGCACGGCCGGGCAACCGCGCGTCAGATGTCGCCGAAGCACTTGGCCGCGCATTGGAACGCGCTGGTATTACGCGAAGCGCCCGGTGCGGCTATCCGATCGGGTTGTCTTATCCACCCGATTGGGGCGAACGGACGATTAGTCTGCGGAAGGAAGACCAAACCATACTGGAACCTGGGATGACGTTTCACTTCATGCCCGGCCTATGGATGGACAGATGGGGCTTGGCCATTACGGAGCCGATCATGATCTCGGAGAATGGGCCCGCAACCTGTTTCTGCGACAGACCGCGCGAACTCTACGTTAAGCCCTGACGGCTTAATCACGGTAAGCGTAATGTGCCGCTTTATTTAGGGACTAAGCGCCGATATAGTGCCGAAAATACGTAAGATAAGGCAGAGCAGTGGCGCATATCATTGTCGTCGGAAATGAAAAGGGCGGCGCAGGCAAGTCGACCGTTTCAATGCACATCGCAACATCGCTTGTCAGAATGGGACACCTAGTTGGTGTCCTTGATCTTGACCTGCGGCAACGCAGCTTTGGTCGATATATTGAGAACCGACGCCGTTTCATGGCCGAGGAGAATTTGGGCCTTCCCTGCCCCATATATCGTGACCTGCCCAATATCGCTCCGGAAAGCCTTGGTCCCGGCGAAAATATTTATGACCAACGTCTTTCGGCCGCTGTAACCGGCCTTGAGCGCGAAGTTGAGTTCGTGCTTATTGATTGCCCTGGTTCACATACACGGCTCAGCCAAGTTGCGCACTCATTGGCAGATACATTGGTGACGCCCTTGAACGACAGCTTCGTTGATTTCGACCTGTTGGCTCAAATCGACCCCGTAACGAACAAGGTCCTTCAACCGTCAATTTATTCAGAAATGGTCTGGAATGCACGACAACTTCGGGCACAAGCAGGGCTTGATCCGATTGACTGGGTGGTGGTGCGAAACCGTGTTGGCGCTCAGGCCATGCACAACAAGAAGAAGATGGCAGAAGCCGTTGCTGCCCTAGCCAAGCGAATTGGATTTCGCGTTGCGCCCGGTTTTGCCGAGCGTGTCATCTTTCGCGAACTTTTCCCACGTGGCCTAACCCTACTGGATCTGCGGGATATTGGGGTTCAGAATTTGAACCTGTCGAATGTTGCCGCGCGTCAGGAATTGCGTGAATTGGTCAAGGAGCTACGCTTACCGGGGGTCACGGTCGACTTTTGACACGACGAGATGGTGTTTCTGTCAAAAAACGCGAGATGACAGTATTTCGCCGCGAACTGGCACGCTCAACCTCTTCTTCTTCTTGAATCTCTTCCTGAGACCGGATGGGCTGAAAATCGCCCGACCGTGTGCGCAGCGACATGTCGGACTCGTCCAATTCCACCGCGTCCTGTCGCGCGGTAGTTTCCGGAACACGTGGCCGGCCTAAGAGTGTGGCGATCCAATTCCTTAGCACAAGATTGTCTCATTGCTCGATCGTCACAATTGTCGACTTCTAACGCGGCGGGAACGTGGCACTTTTGAGAAGCATTGTTCGCGTTCGATCAACAGAGCGTTACCAAAAACAATAAAACGCGATTGGCAGCCGCATGTCTTGCGACGGCCATCACTTCGCTTCGGAACACCCAACTATTGGATCTGGGCAAGCTCCTGCTCAAGGTCGCCCATTTCGGCGCCACCAGACATCAACCGACGCATTTCCGCGTCCCCGATGTCTGCGGACTTACCAGCGCCAATCACTTTGCCCAGTGCTAGAAACGTGAACCGATCCCCAACCAGGCGCGAGTGGATTTCGTTGTGGGTAATGAAGATAATCGCAATATCTCCGCGCGCTCGGACTTTCTTGATGGTCTTCAAAACACCCATTTGCTGTTTTTGGCCGAGCGCGGACGTGGGTTCATCAAGGATAAGCACTTTCGCACCGAAAAAGATCGCGCGGGCGATCGCCAAAGTCTGGCGCTGCCCCCCGGACATCGTCCCGACAGCCTGTGTTGGATCCGAGAAATCGATGCCAATCTTCAACATCTCGTCATGGGCGATCTGGTTCATCTCCTCCATTCGAAGGGTTCCCAGCGGCCCCTTCAGCTCGCGACCCATGAAGAAATTGCGCGTCACACTCATCAACTGGTTCAGGGCAAGGTCCTGATACACTGTACCGATACCGGCCGACGACGCATCTCGCGGTGTGCGGAAAGACACGGGCTTCCCTTCAATGTAAATCTGCCCGTCCGACGGTTGGTGCACACCCGCAAGTGTCTTGATCAAGGTTGACTTGCCTGCCCCGTTGTCCCCTAAAAGCGCATGCACTTCACCTGCATGAACTTCAAGGTCCACCCCACCAAGGGCGGTGAAGGGACCGAACTGCTTGACCAGATTTTCAACGCGAAGATACGGCTCTGCCATGATCAAATCCCTCCCGTGATGCGTTTACGGATACGTTCGTTCGCGAAGACCGCGGCCAACAGGATCGCGCCGAGAAAGACGCGGAACCACGCGCCGTCGATAGTCGGGATGAAAAACACCGCGTTGGCCACAAGACCGACGGTGATTGCTCCGAAGACAACACCAATGACCGAGCCAAAGCCCCCTGTCATCAACGTGCCCCCCACGACGGCAATCGCAATCGCGAAAAGTTCCATCAGGTTGCCCTTCGCGGCATCCGAAGTGTTCGTGTCGAACACCTGGCACGCCGCGAACATGGTGGCGCAGAACGCCGTGAACATGAAAAGACCCACTTTGACTGCATTGGTGGGCACACCATTCGCGCGTGCCGCTTCTTTGTTGTCGCCGGTCGCGAAAATCCAGTTGCCAAGCTGTGTGCGGCTCAACACGAAATAGGCCGCGGCAGCGATCACTATGAACCACA
>JBCCCA010000022.1:0-24232 GCA_039033735.1 Pseudomonadota bacterium | reverse complement strand
GCAGCCCAAGACACTTGAGGGACTTTGAAAAGGAGCGGGCCGCATGATGTCCTATGTGAGTGTAGGCGCCGATGACATGGCGCGCGCCAAGCAGTTCTATTCGGCGTTCCTGCCCGCCTTGGGTTATGGTCTGGAAGAGGGCCCTGAAGGGTTAAGCTGGGCGTTACCGGTGCGACCAGACCAGTCGACCGCCCAGCCCGAGTTCTATGTGAAGCCGCCATTTGATGGCGCGGCGGCCTCGGCCGGAAACGGCGCCATGATTGCGTTTGAAACGCGCGATCAGGCCCAAGTGCGTGCGTTGCATGCGGCCGCGCTGGCGGCTGGTGGCTCGGATGAGGGTGCGCCGGGATTTCGTGCGGCGTATGGCCCCCGGTTTTATGTCGCGTACCTGCGCGATCCGCAGGGCAACAAGATTGCCTTGTTCTCCAGCAATCCGGATGACCCAGCGCGGGACGACTAGCGTCTGCGCACCGGCGGCGTGTCACCGGTCGCCGACCGCTTCGCGCCAATGTTTCCGACAGAGCGGAATATAGGTTTCATTCCCGCCGATCTGGACTTGTTCGCCTTCCGTCAATGGATTGCCATCCGCATCTTGTCGGATGACCATCGTCGCTTTCTTCCCGCAATAACAAATGGTTCGTGCCTCGCGCATCTCATCCGCGAGGGCCAGAAGTGCGGCTGAACCGGGGAAAAGCTCGCCCCTGAAATCAACACGCAGACCATAGGCCATGATCGGCACTTTCAGGTCATCGACGGCCCGCGCTAGCTGCCAGACTTGATCCTTGGAGAGGAACTGTGCCTCGTCAATGAAAACGCAATCCACCGGCGCTTGCTTGAGCCGACGGTGGATCATCGCGAACAGATCACTTTCAATGTCGAAGAGGTCGGCCGATGCTTCTATTCCAATACGGCTGGCGATTTTTCCGGTTCCTGCACGCTTGTCGAAGGCCGCTGTCAGCAGATAGGTGCTCATGCCCCGCTCGCGGTAATTGTAGGACGCTTGCAGAAGCAGAGTCGATTTTCCGGCGTTCATGGTGGAGTAGTGGAAATAGAGCTTTGCCATAATGACGCCCTAGCCTGTGGCGATACAGGCTGCAAGGCCATGCACAATGGCCCAATCCGGCGTAGATTGTGGATGGATAGACAATTCTAAAAAAGCCGCAGGATTGAATAGCTAATGGCCTGATAACGCCACATTCTCGGCCCATTCTGCCGATAAACCAAAGGCTGTCACACGGCGATTTGTGTCTTCGAAACGGTTTGTTTCCTTTGTTTACAAGGTGTTTTTGAAGGCGGGTCCCGATAAGTGGCGCGAAACTGGGTGAGATATGGACGCAGCCCCGCAACAGAACGACTCCTTCGCTGACGCGCTGAAGCCCGGAACGGAGCTTTTGCACGGCCAGTTCCGGATCGAGAAATTCCTGAACGCTGGCGGATTCGGGATGACTTACCTTGCGCGCGACAGTCTGGACCGGATCGTCGTCATCAAGGAATGTTTCCCATCGTCGATGTGTTGCCGCCAGAAGGGCAACGTCATGGCGCGGTCGCGCCAGCACCAGCCGGAATTCGATGCGGTCGTGAAGCACTTCGGTGCCGAGGCGCGGCGACTTTCGAAATTGCAGCACCCCAATATCGTCGGCATCCACCAGGTCTTCGAAGACAACATGACCGCCTATATGGCGCTGGACTTCGTGCGTGGTCGCGATCTGCTGGATACGATTGAAGACCCCAAGATGAAATTGCACCCGCGCGATGTGAAAGACATCCTGCTGCGGTGCCTTGAAGCGGTTCACTATATCCACACCAATGACGTACTGCATCGCGACATCAGCCCAGACAACATCCTGATCGACGGCAAAGGCAATCCGGTTCTGATCGATTTCGGCGCTGCGAAAGAAGAAGCCACACGCGCCTCGCGCGCGCTGTCGGCACTTCATGTTGTCAAAGACGGCTACAGCCCACATGAATTTTACATTGCAGGGTCAACGCAAGATGCGTCGTCCGACCTCTATTCTCTGGGCGCAACGTTCTATCATGTATTGACGGGCGAGGCGCCCCCGGACAGCCAGGCGCGTGTCAGCGCCATCGCGGGCGACCGCCCTGATCCCTATCGTCCCGTTGCGGGTAAATTCCCCGGCTTCGAAGATGCGTTTCTTCACGCGATCGACAAAGCGCTGTCGGTGTTCCCGCCAGACCGTCTGCAGTCGGCACGCGAATGGATTGAACTGGTCGACACCGAGCGCCGCCGCTCGGCTGCACTTGCGCAAGCCGAACTGGATCGCCAGATCGAGCTCTCGATTTCCCGCTTGGTAAAGGAGACAAACCAGGCTGTGGAAGCTGACATCAAGATGCAGCAGGTCAAGCAGGCTGCGGAACGGAAAGAGGCGCAACGCCTCCAGAAGCTTGTGCAAGAGCAGCAACGCCAGCGCAAGAAGACGCTCGATGAACTGGCAATGCTGGATGATTTCGAGTTCCAAGAAGAGCAGAAACGGAACCGCGCGTTGTCTGAAAGCGGGTCCGGAAGTCAGGCACATGACCAAATGCACGGCACTGACCGGAAAAAGAAGCGAACGCTTCTGTCCCGCGTTTTGCCGTTCGGTATCCTGCGGGGAACGTTCCGCGGAAACCGCCGGTCAGATTACTTGTGAGAGGCGCGACATGAAAATCTTGTCCCGAATGTTGTCTAAAAAGATCGACCCTCAGAATCCGGAAGATGCGGATTTCGACTTCGAACGCGAAGAACTTGATGACGCAGGTCAGGTGCGCGCGCCAGCACCTGCGCCGCGCGGTGCCTCTCTGTCGCAGCCGCTTAGTGCCAAGCCGGAAGAACCAGAAGTCGCGGGCTCCGGCTGGGCGACCGACGCCGATTGGGACGATGACTGGGATGATGATGACGATTGGGGCGCCGAGGATGATCCGGCTCAGCAGGTCGAACTGCGCCGTCAAACGGAAGATAAAAAGCACCTTATGGGCGAAATTCGCGATGCCATGACCTCGGTCAGCCACGTCGAGCCAGCAGAAGATGCACCGATGCCTGCGGCAAAGCCCGAAGGGCACGATTGGGCGCAGGACGAAACATTTGGGCGCCAAGCGCGCGCACGCAGCCAGTTGACCGCCGCGGCTGATGAGGATGAGGCGCGATTGATGGAAAAGACCGAAACGGTGATGTCCGATCAGGAAACCAGCCGGCGACGCTCGGCCATGGCGCATATGAAGGCGGCTGCGGCGGCAACCAAGGCCGATCGCGTTCTGCGAAATGTTGCCAGCCGCGATGCGGCTGCTGACCCGCAGGAACAAAGCCCGTATCGCGATGACCTGGCCAAGGTCGTGCGCCCGCACACAGCCGGTCGCCTGATTGAGGATGAAGCCGAGGCAGACAACGCGACACAAGGCTGGGACGATGATCTGGCCGAAGACGCCGTGCCTGAATTCCCTGAAGTTGAGCCGGTTGAGCCACGGATGCACATGCCTGCCGACACCCCGCAGCCGCATGAAATGACGGCAGCCGAAGAGCTGCGGCTGTCCCGGGCTCCTTCGGAACTGAGCGAAGAAGATTTCGCCGCCGATGACGAAGAGTTTGCCAGAAGCCGCGCGGCTCGCGACTTCCCGTCAAGCCGCTTTGCGACCCCGCTGGACGTAGCCGACGAGGGCAGTGCATTTGACGATTTCGAGCACGCGGCAGAGGATATTGCCGAGCAGTCGCGGAGCAATCACGAGTTTGACGACCCGTTCGTTGAAGATGACTTCGAAGCGGACTTCGATGACGAAGATGATCTCGATGACGGGTTTGACGATGATGGTCCGATGCCCAGCAGCGCCGTTGGGCAGGCGATCGCCATCGCGCATGCGACTGACGAAGAGCTGGAAGAGCTTGCGGGTGATGACCTGCCGCAGGACGATGCGCGGAAGAAAATCTGGGAGATGGCAGACGAAGTTGCCGCCCAGGTTGAAACCGTACGTGCGGTACCAGAACCGGAAGACGCGCCTGCCGAGAACATGTTTGAAGTGTCGACCGCCGCGATCGCGGGTCGTTCGGGCCGCAGCGCTGGCCGCGTGAAGACCCGTCTTCTTGGTTTTCAGGCTGATGACGAAACGAAAGACGTTTTCGAAGCCCAGAAAAGCGGCAAGGCCCCTGTTATTGTTGATAAATTTCCCACCGGCTGGATCGTTGTCGTGTCGGGCCCCGGACGCGGTGCAAGCTTTTCGCTTTATGCCGGTGTCAGCCAGATCGGGCGCGGTGAAGGTCAGACGGTCCGCCTGGATTTCGGTGACACATCGATCAGCCGTGACAACCACGCCGCGGTGGCCTTCGACGAAGAACAGGGCAAGTTCTTCCTTGGTCATGGCGGCAAGTCAAACCTGGTGCGCCTGAATGGCCAGCCTGTGTTGTCCACCGAAGAAATGGTGGACGGTGATGAAATCCGGATCGGCGAGACTTCTTTGAAGTTTGTCGCGCTCTGTGGTGACGAGTTCTCTTGGAATGGTGACGGAGATAACGGCGAGAATGCATAAGACGCCTGACATAAGGTATGATGTCGCGTCTGTTTTGAACCGAGGCTGTCGCGACTATCAGGAAGATGCGATTGCAACGGATTTCCCGATTGGCGCGGACTTCGGCTATGCGGTGCTGTCCGATGGGATGGGCGGGCACGCAGCGGGTGATGTTGCGTCAAAGATCGTCGTGACCGAAGTCTTCAGCGAACTGAAGTTTCAAACCTCGGATATCGACGGGCTGGTCGAGCATATGGGTGACGTGCTGCGCAGCGCCGCGGTGTCTGCCAATGAATGCATGGCCGCCCATGCTGCAAGCAATCCCCAGACTGCTGGCATGGGGGCCACTTTGGTGGCGCCCGTTTTCATCCAGCAATCGCTTTACTGGATTTCTATAGGGGACTCGCCGCTGTTCCTTATGCGGAACGGGCGCCTTCGGCAGCTGAATGAAGACCATTCGCTGGGTCCACACATCGATTATATGGTCCGCTCGGGCATGATGCCGGAAGATATCGGGCGCAATCACCCGGACCGGAATGCGCTGACCAGTGTTTTGATTGGCGAAACCATTGAGCGGATCGACTGTCCATCCCGGCCGTTTCAATTGAAGGATGGCGACATACTCGTCGTGGCCAGTGATGGCCTCCAGTTCCTGAGCAACCGCCAAATCTCGCAGATCGTGGCCGAAAACGCCGATCGCGGAAGTGCCGAGATTGCTTCGCTTCTTCTCGAAGAGTTGTGTGATCTGAACGATCCTGAGCAGGACAACGTCTGCTTTTCGGTCATCAAGATCGAATTGGCGGAAACGAGGGATGAAAACGTCTTTGTCCCTGATTTCGAGCAGGCCGCGCCGCGTGCCCCTCGGGTTCAAACCCGTCCGATTCGGCACGACGAGATAGACGAGGTTCCCGAAGAGGCGCAAAGCGTCGCCCCGGAAGTTGCAAATGCACAAAACGGGGCCAACGGGTCCAAAACAGAAAACACGCCGATCTATCTCAGGCGGCGCTGGCTGGCGACTGACGGTGGGGCATGAAGGATAACGCCGGAGACGACACAGTCATCGAACGGCTCGAGGGGGCACTCGACGCGGACATGCTCCCTAAGGCGGCACGTGACTATGCGCACCATTTGGTGCGCCGGCTGTCACAACCGGTGCGCGTTTCGGTTCTGGGTCTGCCGGGTGCCGGCAAGTCACAGCTTGTGAACATGTTCCTGGGCGAAGCCGTGATCCCAGACGGGGCCGCGCTTCCTACCACCGAATACGCATGGGGCGAAAAACCCCGCATGATTGTGACCGGGGCCGAGGGCAGCGCGATCACTGTTCACGGTGCCGATGTCGCTGCGCTTTCCGGCCAGAACGCCGCCTTTTTGCGGATCGAGCTTCCCATCGATATTCTCAAACGGATCAACCTGTTGGAGGTTGTGACGGACGGAACCGAGCAGGAATTGACCTCGGGCGTAGATTGGGTCGTGCGACGAACGGATATCGCACTTTGGTGCACCCAGGATTTTGGGCCTCATGAACAGGCGATCTGGCGACGCGTCCCCGACAGCCTTAAGGATCATGCCTTTTTGGTCCTTAGCAAAGCTGACAAACTTTCTGCGGAGAAGCTGCTTCGGCAAAGAGTAGCCGCCCTTGAGACGGTAGTTGCGGAAGAGTTTCATTCGCTTTTTGCTGTGGCGACCCTGCAAGCACTTCGCGCCTATAGGAACGGCACATTTGACGAGGCTTTGTTTCACGCCTCCGGCGGCGGCGCCTTGACCTCGGAAGTCCTGCGGCATGCGGAACGCGGACGCCGTGCTGATTTCGATTCCGCTCATATGTTTCTTGCACGCTACATGGCGGAAGGATCGGCCAGAACACCGTCCCGCGTCCCATCGCGCACGGTGTCGCGCCCGGTTCGCCCCACCTCGGCGCCGCCTGAACGGCCCAAATCCGAGCGCCCGAATAGCGCGGGGCCTGCGCCAAAGAAGGTGACGCCCGCAAAACCGGTCAGCGCGCCGCGCCCTGTCACTGCAGCCGCTGTTCCTTCGGCATCCAAGGTCGAAAATGTTGCTCTATTTACGGACAGTGTGCGCTTCCTTCGTCGACGGGCGGACAGCCTGACCGACACCGCTGCCGCTTTGGGGCAAGGCAACGCCAAAGACCTGATCGAGCATTGCGTTTCAGCTGTCGAACACCTGATCGACCAGTTCTCCGAGCAAGACAGCGATTGTGACGCCGCCGATGCCTTTATCGACGAGCTTGCCGAAGCGCAGGACATGATGGTCCTCATGCAGATTGAAGATGGCGATGGACCGGCTGCGGACGCAGTCACACTCCTTCTGCAGCTCAGGCATGACATGGAAATGCAGCTGGCCGCGTGAACCGCAACAAACCGCCGAAAACGACGATGATTGAACGGAAATACGCCACAAAAACGCCATCTTAACCTCAGATGTTTTACGGGACGAGATCCGCATCCAGCGGGCCGCCAAGTTTACTCGGTGAAGGCGTTTTAGGACGATGAACATGAACGTGGACACGCAAATCGTGACAGGGGCAACCGCCACATCGAACCAAAGCTCGTTAATGACCCAAGGGTTTGAAGGGCTTTCACCATTCCTCGCGCGGTCGCGAGACTTGCGCCAAGCGCTGGTTCGTCTTGGCAAGATTGGCGATAAATCGACGAACCGTGCCGCGCGCAAACTACATCATCAGCTTAAGCACGCCGAACCCTCCGTCACGATGATTGGGCAGGTGAAAGCGGGAAAGACATCACTGGTCAACGCAATGGTCGGCGCACCAGATCTGTTGCCGGCAGACGTGAACCCGTGGACCAGCGTTGTGACGGCCTTGCACCTCAGCCCCAATGTGGCGCCCGAAGACAACCGCGCGAGCTTCCGCTTTTTCGATATGGAAGAGTGGAGCCGGCTGTTGGACCGTGGCGGGCGCATTGGCGAGTTGGCCAGCCGCGCGGGTGCAGAAGACGAACTTGAGAAAGTGCGCGAGCAGGTCGCCAAAATGCGGGAGAAATCGCGCAAGCGTCTGGGTGATAAATTCGAGATGCTCTTGGGCCAGCAGCACGACTATGCCCATGTCGATAACAACCTGGTCGAGCGTTATGTCTGTTTGGGTGACGACTTTGAAGACGACACCGAGACAAGCCCGGACATGGGCCGGTTTGCCGATATCACGAAGACGGCCGAGCTTTTCATTGCGCGCCCGCAATTGCCAATGCCGCTGTGCATTCGCGACACACCCGGCGTGAACGACACTTTCATGATCCGCGAGCAGATTACTATACGCGCCATTCGTGAAAGCCGGATTTGTGTTGTAGTTCTGGCAGCGCACCAAGCCTTGTCCTCGGTCGACCTCGCTTTAATCCGGATGATTGCAAATGTTAAATCGCGGGAAGTCGTGATTGTCGTCAACCGGATCGACGAATTGCCTGACCCGGTTAATCAGGTGCCTGAGATCCGAAACAGTATCGTCAAGACACTGACGGAATTCGACGGACCGAAGGATGCGCAGATTATCTTCACATCCGCCTTCTGCGCCAATGCCGCGCTGATGGGGCGCAGTGACGCGCTTGATGAAGACACGATGAACAAGATGATCGAGTGGTCGCAGGGCGAAGGTCACTTGACCCGCGAAAGCTATACCGAGGACGAGTTGCTTTGGCATCTGTCGGGGGTGCCCCAGATCTATGCCGCACTGTCGACACGAATTTCCGAAGGCATGGGCCAGGAACTGTTGGACAAGATCGCCAAGTCGGCAATGAACCTTGCAAACGGATTGAATGCCTCGCAACAGGTGATTTCGCGCCGCGAGAATGATCGCGATCTGCCGCCTTTGGACGTGTCACAATTGGACGCCGCGTTGAACAAGCTTGAAGCGACGTCCGAGACTGCAATGAACAAGATGTTTGACGAAGCGATTGCGGATTTCCACAAGCGGCTCGAGAGATCGCATCGCAGTTTCCTGGAACGCGCAACGGGATCACTTCTTCAACACCTGGATAAAAACGGCGAAAACGAAGTCTGGGAATACGACCCGACTGGGCTGCGCATCCTGATGCGCACGGCTTATCAGGTGTTTGGACGCAACGCTCAGGGTGGCACAAAAAAGGTGCTGACACGTGTGGCCGAAGACTATGCGGCGCTGTATCATCGCTTGTTCGAAGTCTCGGATGACGATTTCGGGATCGAGGCCCCAACGACACCGCGCATTCCATCACCCGTTTTGCTTGGACAAACCATTGCTTTGGACCTTAAGGGCACATGGTGGACGAAGTGGTGGCACAAGCGTCGCGGATACCGGAATTTTGCGACCGAGTTCGCTGATATGATCCAGGCGGAAACCGACCCCATCGTGGATGCATTGCGCGGGGCGCATGCGGATGCTGTGCGCGATGCCGCGCTCGCCGTCTTGAACGATTTTATGGCGGAACAACGCGCGATCCTCAAGCGTATCGCCGAGGAAGCCATGAGCCAACCAGACGGTGTCGGGTCGCTTCTAGATGCAAGCAGTGCCGCAACCAAGCGCGCGGAATTGAGGGAAACTATGCAGACACTGACAGGGTTTGCTGCGTAAGCCGTAGGGTATTGTCATGAGTGAGCAGGGCATGAACATGAATGAACCGATCTACGAAAAACCGGCCGTGATTGAGCCGCAAAGCGAAGAGAAACGGCCTCGGGTCGCGCTGATGGGCGAATTCAGTGCAGGCAAAAGCACGCTGTCGAACCTTTTGATTGGCAAACAGGCCTTGCCGGTGAATGTGACAGCGACGCAACTGCCGCCTGTTTGGATGTCTTTCGGCAGCGAACCGTCTTATCGCATTGGCCTTGAAGGCGACGAAGAAGAGGTGGACGAAAGCTTCTCGGGCGTGAGCGTGCATGACACGCGCTGTGTTCGCGTATTTCTTGAGTCAAACTTTCTTAAAAACTGCGATCTGATCGACATGCCGGGCATTTCGGACCCAAACATGGCGGCCGAAGTCTGGCAGCGCGTGATTGGCGAAGCGGATATCGTGATCTGGTGCAGCCACGCGACCCAAGCTTGGCGGCAAAGCGAGGCGGCTGTCTGGGATACGATGCCGAATGATCTGTACGACAAAAGCCTGCTTTTGTTGACGCGTATGGATCGCATTCTGGCTGATCGTGACCGTGCGCGCGTTGTCAAACGCGTGCAAAGCGAAACCGAAGGTCTGTTCCGCGAAGTCTTGCCTGTGTCACTGATCCAGGCTCTTGACGCCCAGGGCGATGCGGATGCCTGGGCCGCAAGTGGCGCGGACCACCTTGTGAAGTCGCTGATGGAGCTGACTGATGAAGTCGCCTCTGGCACGATTGGTCGACGCGTCTCGCGGATGGTCAAGCCCGAGGCCGAGGGCACCACGCCAAGGTCGCTGGATGATGCTATTGGCGAACGCGTCGTCGAACGTCCTGCGAAGATTGTCATGCCGACGCGCGTGCGTCCGCGGCCGCTGGTCAGTCGCCCACCGAACCGCTCCTGACCGCGTTTTCTGCAACGACTTGGTCCGCGATTTGTCGCCGGGGCTTGCGCCCGGGCGGCGTCAGGACCATTAAGGTCGTCAAGGCAGAGGCGTAGGTCAATGGATATCACGGCAGAATTGGACGCGATGCGTGCGGATGTGCAGGGCTGTGCCCTTGTTGCGTATGCCGATCTGTCATCGCAGCTGGTGCTGTGCACAAGTGCTGCGTCAAATCCGGCCCAGGAAGAAATGAACGCGCTTTCCAAGGCAGCGCAACTTGCGCTTGATGGTGAATTCGCGGCAGGTGCTGCGCCCAGCTGGGGGGGCGAGGCGCCGGCGGAAGTCTCGGTCTTGATGACCGGTGCCGAGGCGCGGCTTTTCTTGCGCGCACCCAACAACCCAACGGAGGCGCTGATGTGCGTCTGCGCGCCTGACATAGATCTTGAAGCAGCCGTTGCAGAGGCGCGCGCCACGCTCCAGCGCATTGGATCGCAAGGCTGAGGCAGGCATGAGTGAATTTGCCCGCCTTGAAGAGAAGCTCGCGAAACTGCGTCACCGGGAACGCATCCCTGGCGAGGGGCGCAAGCTTCGCGGCACGGGACCGGATGCCCTTTTGGCTGCAATCGTCACGGAGATCGATGAAACCATCCTGCCGCGGCGGCTGACATTCGAAGTGCCGGGGGGCCACATTCATTTGGCCGTGGCGAACCGTCGCTTGCAGGCCTTGCTTGGCCCGGCGCCGGCTTCGATCCCGGATGGGTTGGTGGGTCTTAAACTTCCCGATGTTGAAGAGCCGGCGGTGGCCAAACTTGGCGCCGCACTGAAAACTGTTCTTGCCGAGGCCGAAGCCGTTGGCGTTTCGGCAATCCGACTGACCGAGACGTTCGGATCAGATATTGGCGTCCCGGCCGAGCAATTGCCGCGTGTCTGGTCGGTCAAGGCCAGTAAAACACTCAGCGCGTCCGAAACACTCGAGGCTTTTTTGGTCAGGCTAGACACAAAATCCGTCGCGTGGCTCAGGATTGAAGGCGAAGAAGTGACCGGGCAAGGCGGCCCCGAGGCAATTGTCTCGGGCCTTGCCGAACAAGCAGCCCTCTTCCTCGATGGGTATTTTAGCAAGTTTGAAACGGCGTTCCGCGAGTCGTCTTTGGCATGCGGTACATTGATTTCTCCCGGAGATGCAGCGCAAACCGGTCTTTTCTTCATCGAGATCGACACTGTCTCGGCCATTCTTTCAGCACCGACGTCCGAAATCTTGGGAATTGCCACGGCATGGCAGCGTTTGGTGGCTGAATAAACTGCTTATTGTGTGCCCGACGGCCACAATCATGCCCATTTTAGCGTTTTGATAGTGTTGCGGAGCTAATGCGGTACTGAGGAAAAGGCGGCTTCCCGCTTCATTTCCGGTCCGAATCGCTTTTAGTGCACGGGTTCGGTGCGTATATGTCAAAGTGCCTGCCGGGCAGAGCAGGGCACCTAAAATTTGAGGCAGCGAAACATGGCCATTGGTGGTTTGCTTTCGACACATATGGCGATCGATCTGGGGACGGCGAACACGCTTGTTTACGTCAAGGGCAAAGGGGTCATTCTGAATGAACCTTCGGTCGTGGCGTATCACGTCAAAGACGGACAGAAGCGCGTTCTGGCGGTCGGTGAAGACGCAAAGCTGATGCTGGGCCGAACGCCGGGCAGTATTCAGGCTATTCGACCCATGCGGGAAGGCGTAATCGCCGATTTTGACGTCGCTGAAGCGATGATCAAAGAGTTCATCAACAAGGTCCATCGCCGCAGCTTCCTATCGCGCACACATGTGATCGTTTGTGTGCCGCACGGTGCGACGCCGGTCGAAAAACGTGCTATTCGTCAGTCAGTTGCGCAGGCCGGTGCCGCGAAGGTTGGGCTGATCGCTGAACCGATTGCGGCTGCAATTGGCGCAGGCATGCCTATCACAGACCCGACCGGCAATATGGTTGTCGATATTGGGGGCGGAACCACAGAGGTGGCCGTTCTTTCCTTGGGCGACATCGTTTACGCACGTTCGGTGCGTGTCGGTGGCGACCGGATGGATGACGCCATCGTTAGCTATTTGCGCCGCCAGCATAACCTCCTGATCGGGGAATCGACAGCCGAGCGTATCAAGATGAACATCGGAACCGCGCGGATGCCGGACGACGGGCGCGGGCAGTCCATGGAAATTCGCGGTCGTGATTTGTTGAATGGCGTGCCGAAAGAAACTGAGATCAACCAAGCTCAGGTGGCCGAAGCTTTGGCCGAGCCGGTTCAACAGATTTGCGAAGCTGTTATGACAGCGCTTGAGGCGACACCGCCCGATCTGGCAGCCGACATTGTCGACCGCGGCGTCATGCTGACAGGCGGCGGCGCGCTGCTGGGCGAATTGGATCTTGCCCTTCGGGAACAAACGGGTTTGGCCATCAGTGTTGCAGATGAAGCTTTGAACTGTGTCGCTTTGGGCACCGGCAAGGCGCTTGAGTATGAAAAGCAGCTAAGGCACGTGATCGATTACGATAGCTAACCGCGTCGGTGTGATTTGGCGGGGCAGATGGTCCATGACATAATGGGTGATGGGGCCAGCGGCAGGGAAAACTGTGGCACGGCAGAATGGCGCAAAAGAAGATTATGTACGTCCGATCCGCCGGTTGGTGGTATCGGTCGTTATTCTTTGCCTGTTCGTTGTTTTCCTGGTGTGGCGCATCGATAGCCCGCGGGCTGAAAGATTTCGCGCTCACCTGATCGATTGGGTTGTGCCTAATTTGGATTGGGCGATGGTGCCCGTGACCGAAACTGTGCGTATGGTGCGCGGTTTCCAATCCTATACGGCGTTGCAGCGCCAAAACCGCGATCTGCGTGACGAGTTGCAGCAAATGAAGGCATGGAAAGAAGCCGCTCTACAGCTTGAACAAGAAAACGCGAAGCTACTTGATCTGAACCGTGTACGGCTTGATCCGGCGCTGACGGTCGTCACAGGCCAGGTACTGGCCGACAGTGGATCGCCGTTTCGGCAATCGGTTTTGCTCAATGTCGGTGGCGCGCGTGATGGCATCATGGATGGGTGGGCAGTGACCGATGGGCTGGGACTGGTTGGCCGCATCTCAGGCGTGGGCGACAAATCCAGCCGGGTCCTGCTTTTGACCGATAACACCAGTCGGGTTCCGGTGACCATTCAACCGTCCGGGCAACGGGCGGTTCTGGCGGGCGATAACTCGATCCTGCCGGTCATGAACTTCATCGAAAACGCCGAGGAAGTGCGACCGGGCGATCGCGTCATCTCATCCGGAGATGGCGGTGTCTTCCCGGCGGGCCTGCTTGTGGGCAATATCATTCTCGCCCGAGACGGGCGATTGCGCTTGCGGCTGGCGGCGGATTACGAACGATTGGAGTTTCTGCGCGTGCTCAGGTCGCAACCGCCTGAACCGATCGATGCACCGGCCGAGCTGATCGGCCCGGTCAGGCCAACTGCGGATACACTTGCAGTCGAGGAGGCGACGGATGGCTGAGCGATTGGCGGGCGTCTGGCGCTACCGGGTCTTTTACCTTCTTTTCACGATCGTACTGATTTTTCTGCAACTTCTGCCCTTGCATCCTGGTCCTGGGCGGTTGCCTGGGCCTGACGTTTTGCTTTTGGTTACATTGGCTTGGACCATTCTGCGCCCCGCCTTACTGCCGGTTTGGTTGATTGTTCCAGTATTTCTGATCGCGGAGCTGTTGTTAATGCAGCCGCCTGGGCTTTGGACCGCGTTGACGGTAATGGCGTGCGAGTTCCTTCGGGTGCGGCGCGCGCCCTTGAAAACCACGCCATTCGTTATGGAGTGGCTTCTGGTGGCGGCCGTGATTGCGGGGATGATCGTTGTGAACACGGTGATCCTGAACCTGTTTGCCGTGCCGCAACCTGCCTTTGGATTGACTGTCATCCGGATGATCTTCACCATTTTGGCTTATCCTGTCGTGGTTGTTCTTGCGGGACGGGCGCTTGGATTGACGAAGACAGGCGAAGATCGCGAAGCGATGGGAGCACGCGTGTGAGACGTACACCGAAAGAACTGGAACAGGCAGCCTCGCTTGTCACACGCCGCGGCATGGTACTGGGCGGCATACAGCTTGGGTTTATGGGTATTCTTGGGCTTCGCATGCGACAGATGCAGGTGACAGAGGCCGAAAGCTATCGCCTTTTGGCCGAAGAGAACCGCATTCGGTTTCGATTAATCCCGCCCTCACGTGGGATCATTTATGACCGACACGGGATCGCGATTGCACAGAATTCGCAGAATTATCGTGTGGTTATTGTGCCCGAGGATGTCGAAGACGTGGCTGCGACAATTGCGCGTGTTCGCCAGATCGTCGATATTGACGACCGCCAGATTGAGCGCGCCATGCGCGAGATGCGGCGGCGCAGCCCATTTGTACCGATCACACTCGCCGATCAATTGGCGTGGCAAGACATTGCGGAACTTTCGATCAATGCACCCGCATTGCCAGGAATATTTCCCGATGTCGGCTTATCTCGCGAGTATCCGCTCAACGCTGACTTTGCGCATATCGTCGGATATGTGGGACCGGTCAGCGAACGCGATCTGGAGCGGCTGGAAACACCTCAGCCCTTGTTGCAGGAACCTGGCTTCCAGATTGGCAAGATCGGTGTTGAGACGAAGTTAGAAGCTTCGCTTCGGGGCAAGGCTGGCACCCGTCGGGTCGAGGTCAGTGCGGGCGGGCGCGAAATGCGCGAGCTTGGGCGCGATGACTATGTCGCTGGCCAAGATCTGCAACTGACGATAGATCACGGTTTACAGAATTACGCGCAGGCCAGACTGGCCAATGAAAGCGCTGGGTCGGTTGTGATGGATGTCGAAACCGGCGATCTGCTGGCCATGGCTTCGGCCCCGTCCTTTGATCCGAATTTGTTCGTGCGCGGCATTACCAGCCGCGATTACGGCGCGCTGCGGGAAAACGAATACAAACCGCTTTTCAACAAGACGGTGCAGGGCGTGTATCCGCCGGGCTCGACCTTCAAGATGATGACCGCGCTTGCGGCACTTCGGGCGGGGGTCATTGGCCCTGGCGAACGGGTCTGGTGCCCAGGCCATATGACAGTTGGTCGCCGCCGGTTCCACTGTTGGAAACGTGGAGGCCACGGATGGATGGATCTTGATGATGCCATTACACAATCCTGCGATGTCTATTTCTATGAGGCCTCCAAACGAACGGCCGAGCGGTTCGGGATCGAAGCATTGGCCGAGCTTTGCCACGAGTTCGGGTTGGGCGAGCGACACGAGCTGCCCTTGTCAGCCATCGAAGAAGGACTGATCCCGACCACGAAATGGAAGATTCGCATGCGGGACGAAGGGTGGCTGCCCGGCGACACGCTGAATTCCTCAATCGGACAAGGGTTTGTCTTGTCGTCGCCGCTGCAGCTTGCAGTGATGACGGCGCGGCTTGCGACCGGGCGTGCCGTCTCGCCCCGCTTGGTAAAATCGGTGAACGGCGTGGATACGCCCATTGCCGAGGCCCCCACGCTGGATATCGCGACCAGCCATATCAATGCCATTCGGAAGGCGATGTGGAACGTCTCGAACGGGCGGCGCGGTACAGCGCGACGATCGCGCATCGTCGCCGATGGGATCGAGATGGCGGGCAAAACCGGTACAAGCCAGGTGCGGAACATCACAACCGAGGAACGCGCGCGCGGTGTTACCCGCAATGATCAGTTGCCGTGGAATCGGCGCGATCACGGTCTGTTCGTCGCTTACGCGCCCTACGACAAACCAAAATATGCAATTGCGACGATCGTCGAACATGGTGGTGGTGGATCGACGGCGGCCGCGCCGCCATCGCGCGATGTCCTGCTCTATGCGCTTTACGGTGGGGTTCCCCCGCTTGAGGCTTATCCGGCCGATCAACGCGAGCGGATCAAGACCATGCACGATGAGATGGACATTCGCCCCCGCCTTACACCGCAAGCGAAGCCCAGCCGCGCATGACCTATCTCGTCAATCAGGTCCAAACGGTACCGACCGGTTTCCGCAAGGTGTTGTACATCAACTGGCCGCTGGTCCTTTTGCTAACGGCGGTCGCGTGCGTAGGGTTCCTGATGCTGACCTCGGTCGCCGGCGGCGAAGTGGATCGCTGGGCCGAGCGTCAGATGAAAGTGTTCGCAATTGGGGCGGTTCTGATGATTGCCGTGGCCATGGTGCCCATCTGGTTCTGGCGTTCCATCTCGGGGCTTGCCTATCTTTTTGCGCTTGCGCTTTTGATCCTTGTGGAAACCTCGGGTGTTGTCCGCATGGGCGCGCAACGCTGGCTTGACCTGCGTGTAACCCTATTTCAGCCGTCCGAGTTGATGAAGGTCACGCTCGTCATGGCGCTGGCCGCGTATTACGATTGGCTTCCGCTGCACAAGACGTCACGCCCGCTTTGGGTGATCCCGCCGGTTCTGCTGACACTAACGCCAACGGCGCTTGTGCTGAAACAGCCTGATCTGGGCACGGCGATCCTTTTGCTGGCCGGTGGTGGTTTGGTGATGTTCTGCGCTGGCGTGTCTTGGTGGTATTTCGCCGCTGTGATTGGCGCGGGGCTTGGTTTGATTTATGCTGTCTTCGCCTCGCGCGGGACGGATTGGCAATTGATCAAGGACTACCAGTTTAGGCGGATCGACACGTTTCTAGATCCATCCAGCGACCCGTTAGGCGCAGGCTACAACATTACCCAATCCAAGATTGCGTTGGGGTCTGGCGGCTGGACCGGTAAGGGGTTCATGCAAGGCACGCAATCGCGCCTGAACTTTTTGCCCGAGAAGCATACCGACTTCATCTTTACGACGCTGGCCGAAGAGTTCGGCCTTGTGGGCGGCATGTCGCTTTTAGTGCTTTACGGGTTGATCGTATTCTTCTGCGTGGTGTCCGCGTCGCAGAACAAGGATCGGTTTGGCGCTTTGCTGACGCTGGGCGTGGCTGCCACGTTGTTCCTTTTCTTCGCGGTGAACATGTCGATGGTAATGGGTTTGGCACCTGTGGTTGGTGTGCCATTGCCACTAGTCAGTTTTGGTGGGACAGCCATGCTGGTGTTGCTTGGGGCTTTTGGATTGGTGCAATCCGCCCATGTGCATAGGGCGCGCAGTCGGTGATACGTGTTCTGTTTTCGGCGCCCAAGAAGGATTGGGACGCTTATCGATCGCACCTACAAAAGGCATTCCGCTCGGCATCACTGGACGTGCAGATCGAGCATGCACTGTCGCCGGACGCCCCGGATACGGTGGACTACATCATTTATGCGCCGTCGAGTGCGTTGCAAGACTTTACCCCCTTCACAAAGGTGAAGCTTGTGCAGAACCTATGGGCCGGAGTGGAAGAGGTGATCGACAATCCCACCCTGTCGCAGCCTTTGGCGCGGATGGTCGATGACGGATTGACTGCTGGAATGGTAGAATGGTGCGCGGGTCAGGTGTTGCGCCATCATCTTGGTCTGGATCGGCAAATTGGCCGAACCGATGGGGTCTGGGACCCTGTTGTGCCGCCGCTTGCCCGCGATCGCCATGTCACCATTCTGGGTTTGGGTATATTGGGTCGTCAGGTCTGCGCCGCTTTAACGGGGCTTGGGTTCGACGTCCGCGGCTGGAGCCGCTCGCCCCGCGAGGTACCGGGTGTCACGACATTCTCGGGCGACGACGGTCTGTCCTTAGCTCTGACGGGAGCCGAGATTGTCGTGTTGCTTTTGCCGCAAACAGCCGCGACCGAGAGCATTATGGATATGAAGCGCTTTGCCGTTTTGGCGGAAGGGGCGGTGCTGATTAATCCAGGACGCGGGCCGCTGGTCGACGACCAGGCGCTGCTTGACGCACTGGCGTCCGGGCAACTGTCACATGCAACGCTGGATGTTTTCCGAGAAGAACCCTTGCCATCCGGGCACCCGTTCTGGGCGCATGAACAAATCACGGTCACACCCCACATCGCGTCGGTTACACGCCCGTCGAGCGCTGTGGACGTGATTGTGGAAAACATCCGCCGGGGTGAGGCAGGCGAACCGTTTCTGCATCTCGTTGATCGCGCGCGCGGGTACTGAGCGGGCCAATCCCCGGCGATCTTAGATCAACGCAGCTTTGGGGGTATTGTCGGGTCGCTTCCCGGAGGCGGAGCCACTGTCTGTTCGGGCAAGTCAAAACGTAACCCGTACCGCGCAAGTCTAGCGGCGATCGGGTCGGATTCCGCGAAAAAAGCGACATCCAAGATGCCCGCATCAATGTCCGAGAACACCAGCGCCTCCGAGATTGCCCTGGCCAGGGCCCGTTCGGCGCCTGGCGCAGGCGCGATCACCGCAAGCATATGGCCGCCGCGGCCCCCCGGATAAGTAACGGAAACAAGATAGGCCATCTTGGCCAGACCCACCGCACTGGCCAGACGCGTATCAAGGCCGGTCACAAGCCGCTCGGGCAAGCCGGTGGGTGGTGCGATTTCCTCGGGCCGGGCAGTCACCTCTTCTGGCTGTGTCGACAACGTATCCCGCAACCACCTCAACGCAGTGGCTGGAATGAGGAATTCGGACGGCGCTACACCCAAGTTCAAGCCAAGGCCAATGCCCTCGCCCGCCAGCATCGCGGCAATCGCGCGCCCTGACAGCGCGGCATAAGGCGCAGGTTCGCCGGTGAACGCGGTCAATCGGTCCTCGCGGTCAAATGTCAGTGCATAGATGCCGTCGCTGGTCTCAAAAATCGCCGGTGTCACATGTGTACCGTCGGTTTCTTCGGCAAGCAGCAAGAAAAGTTCCGCATCTGCGAGGCGCTCGTAAAAGCCCAGCCTGGCGCGATCATCTTCGGGTGCGGCTGTCATGGCGGCGTGGGCCGTGTCGAGTGGTGTCATGCGCGCGCCTTTTCCAATTCATATTTCGATCTCACTTGTGCGGTTCACTGTGATCGATCTGGCCCATTTGAGGTCTCAGTTTTTCAACAGATGCGCTACGCTTGTCTGTATGCGCGGCACGATGGTCTCCTCGAACCATGGGTTTAGTTTCAGCCATCGGTTGTTTCGCGGGCTGGGGTGGGGAAGAACATAGGTCGCGCCGTGACCATTGCCCGACTGTTTTACGGCGTCAGCTACGGACTTGCCTTTAAGGGACGGCGCGTGCCACGCAATGGCATAGGCCCCCAGCACCAGCGTCAGGCGCACGTCTGTCAATCTTTCAAGAACGCGGGCACGCCAGGTTTCAGCGCAGATTGCCCGTGGGGGTGCATCCCCCCCAGAGCCGCTGCCAGGAAAGCACAAGCCCATCGGAAACATGCCAATTTTTGAGTTTGCGTAAAACGTATCGATGTCAACGCCCAGCCAGGCACGCAATCGAACGCCAGAGGGGTCATCAAACGGGCGCCCTTTGGCATGGGTAATCCGGCCTGGAGCTTGGCCAACGATCAGAATTCTTGTTTGTTCGCTCAGTTGGAACAGTGGGTTGGGTCCAAGCGGCAGGTCCTTGCAAATGGTGCAGGACCGCATCTCGGACGTAAGCGTTTCAAAGCGGCTTTTCGTTCCGGTGGCGTGGCTTCCTTCATGCATGCGCCGTATCTTCGCGCATTCCGGGACGCTTTGGTAGATGGGTCCGACTTGGTAAATTGGCCTGATGCACGCTTGAGATGTGTAACACTAGGATCGGGGACGCGTACTGTCGTACAGCGCGGATGTCCGCGGTTTCGCTCCAAGGCGGGCGGCCATCCACGACAGCGCCGGGCGGATTGGCAGAAATATACGATACGCTACCTCCAAAAGCACAGGAACGCCCGGCAGTCTTGCAAGCCGCGCAAGCCAGTGCCAACCGGGCAGGATGGTCCAAATCTCGATAAAGGCGGCTGCCCCGGACAAGACTGTGCCGTCCGGTTTGCGCACATGGAACCGTTTGAGTGCGTCAGACTGTTGAAGGTTCGGACCCGCATCCGCACCCGGTTCGGCGATGTTTAGAAAGCAAAGTTTGTCGGCGCCCTCGCGGGTTTCATAATGCTCAATCTCTGCCGTACACAGTGGGCAGGCGCCATCATAGTAAACAGTCAATTCAGCGGGTGCTTCGGGTTCGGTATTCATGGAGCATACATGGGTCGCCGGGCCGTATCGACCAGTGCGACCTGATGACAGGTGTTGACTTATTTCGATATTTCTAGAATATTCGAAATATGGATATGAAACAAAACCACTCCCTCGACCTGACAGAAGCTGCAGGCACCTTTGCGGCCCTCGGGTCAGAGCAGCGGTTGCATGTGCTGCGAACGCTTGTGCGGGCCGGACCCGAAGGCTTGGCCATCGGCGCGCTTGGCGAAAGGTCGGGTGTTACCGGGTCGACCTTGACCCATCACATGAAACTTTTGTCAGCTGCGGGACTGGTCGATCAGGTCAAGGACGGGCGGCGGATCATCTGTATCGCGGCTGCTTTCGAACGCATGCAGGAGGTATCCGAGTTCCTGCTAAAGGAATGCTGCGCAGATACACCTGCCGAAGAAGGTGCAAGACATGGCTGAGATCAGCACGGAACCACGCGGCCCCTGGATCAAGATCGACAGGGTTTGGGCGTTCGCGTTCACGCTGCCCTTCCTGATCGCGCTGTTTGATCCAGCGCAAGCCTTGGAAACGGTGCGCTTTGCAGCTCGCGCTTTTGCGCATACCGCGGTTTTCATAACCTTTGCTGTGTTGGCGGTTGGGTATCTAAAGGCGACAGGCGCGGAATCGCTGCTGGCCAAAGCGTTCGAGGGTCGCGAATTTCGCATGATCGCCATGGCGGCCCTTCTAGGTGGCTTGTCCCCTTTTTGTTCGTGTGAGGTTATACCCTTTATCGCGGCTCTTCTGGCCGTGGGTGCGCCGCTGTCTGCGGTTATGGCGTTTTGGTTGGCGTCACCTTTGATGGACCCCGCCATGTTCCTGATCACGGCCGGCACACTGGGTACGGATTTCGCAATTGCCAAGACCGTTGCGGCGGTCAGCCTTGGATTGTTGGGCGGCTTCACGGTTTGCCTGTTCAAAAACACAGCGGTTTTCGCAGATCCGCTGAAGGCAGCGCCGGCAAAAAGCTGTTGCGGCTGTGGACCGTCGCCGTTCAAAGGCACGCCAGTTTGGCGCTTTTGGGGCGAGCCGGAGCGGCGCGATGTGTTCCGGCGCACGGTGGTAGAGAACGCGCTGTTCTTGGGGAAGTGGCTGTTGATCGCTTATATGATCGAGGCGTTGATGCTGGCTTATGTGCCCGCTGAAGTCATCGCCACGCTGTTGGGGGGCGAAGGCTTGCAGCCGATTGCCCTGGGCGCGATTGTCGGTGCTCCGGCCTATCTGAACGGTTATGCGGCTGTGCCTCTGATCGACGCATTGTTGTCGCAGGGGATGGCGGCAGGCGCAGCGATGTCTTTTGTTGTCGCCGGTGGGGTCAGCTCGATCCCCGCAGCGATTGCGGTCTGGGCATTGGTAAAACCACGTGTTTTTGGGGCCTATCTTGGCATTGCGATGGTTGGTGCCATGTTGGCGGGCCTTGCTTGGGGCATGGTGGCCTAATCTCGCATTTGGCTCGTTTGCTTGCCGAAACAGGCAAGCGTTCGCCGCTTTTGGATCATGTGCTGCGCTTCTCTCTGCCAAGACGTGGTCGGGCGTCGTGCCTTCGATAAAATTTCTGTGGTTTTCCCGTTTATTGTGATGCATCGCACGCGGGAATGACCATAATGCACATAAAAGACACAATGGCAGAGCAGAAGTAGTCGCGCATGATCGAGTTTCGCGACGTGAGCAAATCGTTTTGGACCGGAGAACGGCGCAAAGTTATCCTGCACCGCGCTTCATTCCGTGTGGAACCCGGCAAATCGCTGGGCATTCTGGCGCCGAACGGCACTGGAAAAACGACGCTTGTGAACATGATGTCGGGTCTTGAAAAACCGGATGAAGGCGAGATTATCCGCACATCACGCGTATCATTCCCGCTAGGGTACATGGGGGGCATGATCTCGCGTCTGACGGCGGTGGAGAACTGCCGGTTCATTGCTCGCATCTATGACAAGGACCCGGATTATCTGGAAGCGTTCTGCCGGTGGGTCTGCAATTTGGAAGAATATTTCGACATGCCGATCGGCACATATAGTGCAGGCATGCAAGCGCGGTTTTCCTTCGCGCTGCTTCTGGCGCTTGATTTCGACTTCTACTTGATCGACGAAGGCATGCCGACCACGACGGATGTCGAGTTTAACAAGAAAGCGGGCCACATCCTGTTCGAGCGGTTAAAGACCGCCACCGTCGTGATCGTGTCGCATCAGCCCCAAACCCTTGAAAAGTTCTGCCAATCGGCGGCTGTGCTTCGGCATGGTCAACTCCATATGTTCGATACGCTGGAAGAGGCGAAAGCACTCTATGACTATGAAACCCAAAGCGCCTAAATTTCGCATTCGCCGCGCCCCGTCGCGGCCTGGTTCCGAAGGCGAAAGCCCCGTTCCGGCAACCGAGCCTGGCGATGCCGTTGCCCCTAAGCCTGCCCAGGCCGATGCGTCGATGACGCTGAACGAGCCTGTCGATGACGGGTTTGGCGATGCGGCGTTTCCGGGGTCGAAGAAAGCGGCGGTTGATGCCAAGGCCGAAACGACGATTGCAGAGATCCGCCGTGAAGGTTTGACCGGTCGCCAATTGCGGATGGCTCGTCGTCTGGCTCAAAAGCAAGGGCTCAGCCCCAGTTCTGACTTCGATGCGGTGCGGCTTCTGCGCGAACAGGGGATCGACCCATTTGACCGCGCCAATATGATCGAACTGGTGCACAACAAAGAAGGCGCGGCGTCCGGCCCCGCACCTGCGCCCGAGGCCGAAGGCGCCCCCGAGGGCAAAGCGGCGGCGGTCGCGGCAGCTGCCACGGCGGCGGCCCAACCCCAGCAGCAAACCCAAAAAGTGAACCTGCCTCAGACAGTGCAGCAGCCTGGGCGCAATGTCCCTGGTGAGCATATCCCGCAATCCGCGCCGCTTGGCCTTCACGAAGTCGAGCGCATCCAGCAGGATATCGTCCGTCGGCGGCGCAAGAACCTTGGGTTTTTGTTTGCCCGACTGACGGCTTTTGTGCTTTTGCCGACTTTCCTGTGTCTTATATACTTCGCGTATTTCGCAACGGATGTGTATGCGACCGAATCCGAATTCATCGTGCAACAGGCCGAAGCGTCCAGTGCACAACCTGGATTGTTGGGCGGCACGGCCATGGCGACCAGCCAGGACTCGATTCTGGTCCAGGATTACCTGACATCCCGCGGCGCGATGCAGCGATTGGACGAGGAATTCGGCTATCGGGAACACTTCAGCGACTCGTCCGTCGACGCTTTGCAACGCATTGCGCCGGATGCATCGAACGAAGACCTTTACCGGCATTACACTGACCATGTGGTCGTAGGCTACGATCCGACTGAAGGTGTTTTGCGCATGGAGGTTTCGGCGCTGACGCCCGAGATGAGCCGCGTTTTCTCGGAAGCACTGATCGACTACGCCGAAGAACGAGTGGATCAGATCACGGAACGCAAGCGCGCCGATCAGATGCGCGGGGCGACTGAGACGTTCCAGGAATCCGAAAGCAAGATGGTTGACGCTCAGCAGACTGTGCTGCAATTGCAGGAACAGTTGGGCGTGCTTGATCCGGAGTCCGAGACCGCCGGTCTTATGAGCCAAATCAACACGCTTGAAGTGCAACTGACCGAGAAGCAGCTGCAACTCAGCGCGCTTCTAGACAATGAACAGCCAAACCGTGCGCGGGTTGCCGGCGTGGAAGGTGATATCGAGCGTCTGGGCCAGCTGATTGCCGATTTGCGGTCCCAGATGACGAATGAGGGGCAAAGCGATACGTCCCTGGCCTCGGTCACAGCGCGGCTGAGTATGGCGCAGGTCGATCTTGAGACCCGCACGATGATGATGCAGGAATCACTGCAGCAGCTCGAGGCGGCGCGCATTGAAGCAAACCGCCAAGTCCGCTTCCTGTCGGTTGGGGTCACGCCGGTTCCGCCAGATGAACCGACCTATCCGCGGGTCTTCGAGAACACGCTTATCGCTTTCTTCATTTTTGGCGCATTGTATCTGCTTGTCTCGGTCACAGTCGCCATTCTGCGAGAGCAGGTTTCAAGCTGATACTTTTTGGCTGACGGGGCTTGCGTGGCCCCGCCCGCTTAAGTAAATAACGCCAGCCTGTTGGGGTGTAGCCAAGCGGTAAGGCAGCGGTTTTTGGTACCGTGTACCGTAGGTTCGAATCCTACCACCCCAGCCAGGCATATCCACTTATTACAACCTCGGCAG
>JBCCCA010000021.1:0-24405 GCA_039033735.1 Pseudomonadota bacterium | reverse complement strand
CGCTTTGAGAGTAGGGCGCATAGCCGGTGCGGCCGAACTCAAAAAGCGTGCGCCCATCGGTCAGAACCATCGCGGCATCTACCCCGTCCAGCGATGTGCCCGACATGGTGCCAAGGGCCCAGACGGGTTCTTCTTTCCTCATGGCTTTCCCTTTCCGGCGCGTACAAGTAAGACAAGGGCCGTTAAAGTTTGGTAATGGATGGACAGATGACCTACCACCCGAAATCCGAGTTTCTTGCGACCATCATGTCGCGCGGCTTTGTTGCGGATTGTACGGATTTGCAGGAACTTGATGCCCGTTTTCATAAGGAAACGGTGACCGGGTATATCGGGTTCGATTTGACGGCAACCTCGCTCCATATCGGGAATCTGGTTCAGATCATGCTGCTGCGTTGGATGCAGAAGACCGGGCACCGTCCCATCACGTTGATGGGCGGCGGAACGACGAAGGTGGGCGATCCTTCAGGCAAGGACGAGATGCGCAAGATCATTTCGGTCGATCAGATTAATGCAAATGCCGACGGGATCCGGCAGGTGTTTTCGAACTACATTTCGTATGGCGACGGCGTGACGGACAGTCCGCTGGTGAACAATGCGGAATGGTTGGACAAGCTGGGCTACATCGATTTCCTCAGGGACATCGGCAAGCACTTCACCATCAACCGTCTTTTGGCGTTTGAAAGCGTGAAGTCCCGGCTGGACCGCGAGCAGGCGCTGTCCTTTATCGAGTTCAACTACATGTTGCTTCAGGCCTATGATTTTCTTGAGCTTTACCGCCGTCACGGCTGCATCTTGCAAATGGGTGGATCGGACCAGTGGGGCAATATCGTCTCGGGCGCTGACCTGATCCGTCGGGTCGAGGCGGTGGATGCCTTCGGTTTGACGACGCCATTGGTGACCCGTGCCGATGGCAAAAAGATGGGCAAGTCGGCCGATGGCGCGATTTGGCTGAACGAGGACAAGATGTCGTCCTATGAGTTCTGGCAGTGGTGGCGCAACGTGGACGACGCTGATGTCGGAAAGTTCCTCAAGATGTTTACCGAACTGCCGATTGAGGAATGCGAACGCTTGGGCGCGCTTGGCGGGGCCGAAATCAACGACGCCAAGATCCGCTTGGCCAACGAGGTCACCGGGCTGTGCCGGGGGGGAGAGGCCGCGGTTGCCGCGGAAGCAACTGCGCGCGAGGTGTTTGAGAAAGGCGGGGTTGGTGACGATCTTCCGACCCTTGTACTGAGTGCGGCTGATCTGGCCGACGGCGTGTCGGTCGTTCAGCTCTTCGTCCGGTCTGGACTGGCGAAGTCGGGGAAGGAAGCCAAGCGCCTGATCGCCGAGAACGGCGCCCGTTTGAACGACAGCCCGTTGACCGATGCGGGTCAGATGATCAACGCGGGCGAACTGGCCGCTCCGATCAAACTGTCGGCCGGGAAAAAGCGCCATGCCCTGGTGCGCCTGCAAGGTTAGGCACTAATCCTGAATTAGGGTAACTTATTTGTTTAGCGTAAGTTTTCCAAACGACTGCCACAGATGTGCCTTTCGTTTACGTTAGTGGATGCGTCTATTGAAAGCCTGAAACAACCTAGCGTATAGAAGCAACGCGACAAGAATACCTGGAGGAGCTTAGCCATGGCCGGCCATTCAAAATGGGCTAACATTCAGCACCGTAAAGGGCGCCAGGATGCGGCCCGGTCCAAGTTGTTTTCCAAGCTTTCGAAGGAAATCACCGTCGCTGCCAAAATGGGTGACCCCGATCCCGAAAAGAACCCGCGGCTGCGTTTGGCGGTCAAAGAAGCCAAGTCTCAATCCGTACCAAAGGACGTGATCGAACGGGCGATCTCGAAAAGCCAAGCGGGTGACGGCGATGAATTTGAAGAAATCCGCTATGAGGGCTATGGGCCCGGCGGCGTGGCTGTAATCGTCGAGGCAATGACGGACAATCGGAACCGGACAGCATCGACCGTGCGATCCACGTTTGGCAAGCATGGCGGGAACCTGGGTGAAACCGGCTCGGTCAGCTTCATGTTCGAGCGGAAAGGTGAAATTTTATACCCTGCGACGGTGGGTGATGAGGACACGGTCATGATGGCCGCCATCGAAGCCGGTGCGGAAGATGTTGAAAGTAGTGAGGACGGACACGCAATTTATACTGAAGATACTGATTTAAACACCGTTTCGACAGCCATCGAACAAAGCCTGGGCGAAGCGGAATCCACAAAATTGATTTGGAAGCCAACCACCTCGACCGAACTTGACTTGGATGGCGCTCAGAAACTGATGAGGCTTATTGAAGTGCTCGAAGACGATGATGACGTGCAACGCGTCACCGCCAACTTTGAAGTGTCTGACGAGGTCATGGCACAGCTCGCGTGATCGTCTGGTCCTTTACCAAGGGTTTTGCGCTCAGCATGTCGCTGATCGTGGCGATCGGTGCGCAGAATGCCTTTGTCTTGCGCCAAGGCATTCGACAGCAGCACGTGCTGGCAGTCGTGCTGACCTGCGCCTTGTCCGACGCCATCTTGATGACGGCAGGCATTCTGGGCTTTGGCGCACTTGCCGAGGCTCTACCGTGGCTCAAGCCCGTAATGACGTGGGGCGGCGCCCTTTTTCTGTTGGCCTATGGCGCCCTTGCATTCCGGTCGGCTTGGGCAGGCGAACAGGCCTTAAGAGCTAGCAAGCGCGCGGATACTGGTCTTTGGCAGACCGTCGTCGTCTGCATGGCCCTGACCTGGGGCAATCCGCATGTTTATCTTGATACGCTGGTGTTATTGGGCTCAATCGCCGCGGCTCATGACGGCAACCTGGTGGCCTTTGGCGTCGGTGCGGTTTTGGCAAGCTTTGTCTTCTTCTTTTCGCTTGGCTTTGGGGCGCGTCTTTTGGCGCCCGTGTTTGAACGCCCGGGCGCGTGGCGCGTGCTTGATGTTTGCGTCGGGCTGTTGATGTGGACGATTGCTGCACTGTTGATCCTCGGCCGCTAAAAAACCCGATTTTGCCCGGCGTCTTCGCTGGATCCAGAGCTGTATGGATGCTAAGTGTTGCGGTATGTCCGCAACGCACCCCAATATAGGCGAAAAGCCGCCGCGCATTCACAAGCTGGACGACGGGGCCATCAACCGTATCGCCGCGGGCGAAGTGATCGAACGGCCAGCCTCGGCTGTGAAGGAATTGGTCGAAAACGCCATCGACGCCAAGGCCACAGCCGTGATGGTCGCCATTGCAGCGGGCGGCAAGCGTTTGATCCGTGTGACGGATGACGGAGTCGGGATTGCCGCGGAAGATCTACCGCTGGCGCTATCACGCCATGCAACGTCAAAAATCGATGGGCGGGATTTGCTGAACATCCACACATTCGGGTTCCGAGGCGAAGCGCTGGCATCGCTTGCGGCCGTGGCACGATTGACGCTAACGTCCCGGGTGCCCGGCGAAGCGGCCGCGCAGATGTCCGCGACCGGCGGTGTGCTTCACCCATCCAGACCCGCAGCTGGTCAACAGGGCACAACGGTTGAATTGCGCGACCTGTTCTTCGCCACTCCCGCGCGCCTGAAGTTCCTCAGAAGCGATGTGGCCGAAGCGCGCGCGGTGTCTGAGGTCATGAAACGCCTTGCCATGACCGAACCCTACGTGCGCTTTGAGTTGATTGATGAAACGGATCAACCACGCACGGTCTTTCGTGTGGACGCTGAGACCGGCGACCCGTTCGCGGCACTGGCAGGGCGGCTGGCCCGTGTGCTGGGCACCGAATTTATCGAGAACGCCGTCCCTTTGGACGCAATGCGCGACGGGCTTCATCTGACCGGCTTTGCGGCCTTGCCCACCTATTCGCGCGGCTCGGCGATCCATCAATATATCTTCGTGAATGGTCGCCCCGTTCGCGACAAGGCTCTGACGGGTGCTCTGCGCGCGGGATATATGGATGTTCTCAGCCGGGATCGGCATGCGGCTGCCGCGCTTTTCATTGATTGTGATCCCATGCTGGTCGACGTGAACGTGCACCCTGCTAAATCCGAAGTCCGGTTCCGCGACCCGGCCGCAGCCCGCAGTCTGATCGTTTCGGCACTGCGACAGACATTGTCGGACGGCGCCCAAAAAGCGTCTGCAACCGTGGCCGACGCGACCTTGGGCGCCTTCACACCCGAGCCGCGCATTTACCAGATGGATCGGCCCAACCGCGGGCCGTCGATGCCACGCCCTGAACCAGCGCACGAAACGACATTACCGGGCTTTGCGGAGGCGCCGTCGGCCCGCATTGAGCCCGCGCCTGACCTTCACCAGCCCGCCCCAAGCTTGCCGCTAGGCGCGGCAAGGGCGCAATTGCATGAGAATTTCATCCTGTCGCAGACGCAGGACGGTATGATTCTGGTCGATGCCCACGCCGCCCATGAACGGATCTTGTACGAACGTCTCAAGCGCCAACGCGACGAACATGGCGTTCCCTCGCAAGCGCTGCTCGTGCCTGCGATTATCGACTTGGGCGACGATGCCGATTTCTTGTTGGCCGAAGCCGACACCCTTGCCAGTCTCGGCCTGATCATCGAGCCCTTCGGGCGCGGCGCCGTCGCTGTTCGCGAAACGCCCGCCATATTGGGGCCGGTGGATGCAACGGCACTTGTCCAAGACATCCTGGATGAATTGAAAACAACCGGCGGCGCCATAACCCTTGTCGCCCGGGTGGACGCTGTCCTTTCCCGGATTGCGTGTCACGGGTCGGTTCGAACAGGTCGCAGGATGAGTGCGGACGAGATGAATGCCCTTCTGCGCCAGATGGAGGCCACGCCGCGCTCGGGTCAATGCAATCATGGGCGCCCCACATATGTCGAACTCAAGCTCAGCGACATTGAAAAGCTGTTTGGTCGCACATGATCCAAATTGGGGACATGACACTTGATCTGAATGACCCGACCACGCAAGCGCTTCTGGTCGGTGCCGCGCTTGCCATTCTGGTGCTCGCACTTTTGATCACGGCAGTGCGGCGGGCGGGCGCAGCCACGCGCAGCCTGACCCCCATGGTTCAAAGCATGGTGGCACTGCAATCGCGCGTCGAAGCACTGGCCGATGGCCAATCAGCCCTGTCGGGTGGCCTGACGCAAGTGTCCGAAGCTTCAGCCGCCAGTCAGTCCAATATGTTGAAATTGATGGAAAATCGCCTGGCCGAAGTATCGAAAGGGATGCAGGACAACCTTGCAAACTCGGCCACAAAAACCGCGCGCAGTCTCGGCGCCCTGCAACAGCGGCTCGAAACGATAGACAAAGCGCAGGCGAATATCGAAAAGCTATCGGGCGATGTGCTGACCCTTCAAGATATCCTTTCGAACAAGCAGACGCGCGGGGCTTTTGGTGAAATCCAGCTTTACGATATTCTGGAAAAGGCCTTGCCGTCAGATAGTTACGCCAAGCAGGTGACCCTTTCGAACGGGAAGCGCGCGGATTGTCTGATCCATCTTCCGAACCCACCAGGCCCAATCATCATTGATGCCAAGTTTCCGCTCGAAGCCTATGAAGCCCTGCGCGCGGCCAATAGCGACTATGAGGTGAACGAGGCCGCGAAACTTCTTCGCAGTTCTGTCCGCAAACACATTAAGGACATTGCCGAACGCTATATAATTGATGGCGAGACGGCCGATGGGGCGCTCATGTTCCTGCCATCCGAAGCTGTCTATGCCGAGCTTCACGCCAACTTTGCCGAGCTGGTTCGCGAAGGCTTCGACAAACGCGTGTGGATCGTTTCGCCAACGACGTGCATGGCAACGCTAAATACTATGCGCGCCATTCTTAAGGATGCCCGCATGCGCGAACAGGCCGGTGCCATTCGCAAAGCGCTTAAACTGCTGCACCGCGACGTGGAACTGATCGGGGAACGGGCGGGCAAACTGGAAACCCATTTCAATCAGGCTCGTGCCGATATCGAAGGGCTGGGTGTTGCTTCGGAACGGGCGGGCAAACGCGCGGCCCGGCTCGACAATTTCGACTTCGAAGAATTAGCCCCGGATCCAACGCCCGCAGTGGTCCAGCTCAGCGACGCAAAATAAAACTGACGCCACTTCATCTTGTCAAAAAATACGCGACGCATCCCGTGTCACCAAGGGCTCACGCCAGTGCAGCGACAATCCCCGCAAAATCAGCGGCCTTCAGCGAGGCACCGCCGACCAAAGCACCGTCCACATTCGGCACAGCGAAAATATCAGCGGCATTTCCCGGCTTGACCGACCCGCCGTAAAGCAACCTTACGCCTGCGGCTTCACCCGGGAAACGGGCCTCCAGGCGGCGACGCATATCGTCATGAACCTCGCCAATCTCGGCTAGCGTCGGGACCTTACCCGTGCCGATCGCCCAGACAGGTTCATAGGCAACAACCGTGTTGGCAGCCGTCACGCCATCGGGCAGGGACCCGGCCAATTGCGCGCCGACCACGTCCAGCGTCCGTCCTTGGTCCCTTTCCGCCAGGGTTTCCCCAATGCAAATGATCGCCGTTAATCCGGCACGCCACACGCCCTCGGCTTTCGCGCGCACCACGATGTCGTCCTCGCCGTGATCTGCGCGCCGTTCGGAGTGGCCGACAATCACATAGCGACCGCCAGCATCTGCTATCATTTCGGCTGAAATGTCGCCCGTATGCGCGCCCGTATGCGCGGCATGGCAATCCTGCGCACCGGTTGTCAGGGCAGTTCCAACAGCGCGTTCAGACATGCGCGACAAAAGCGTGGCGGGCGGGCAAAGCAGCATGTCGCAGGCCGGGTCGGGATGGGCGGCGATCAAGGCATCAATTTCAGCCAGATCCGTCAGGCTGCCATTCATTTTCCAGTTTCCAGCTGCAAGCTTGCGCATCGGGGGCCTCCATGTGTCGGCCCACGGATGCCGCGAAGTCGCCACCGCCGTCAAGGGGCAAGCAAACCCAGAATATGAAACCTCACCGGTAGAAAAACAGCTTTCGCCTGTTCAAAAATATCCCGGGGGACAGCGCCGAAGGGGCTGGGGGGCAGAGCCCCCATCAAGGCGCCTCAATCGGTTTCCGAGCGCTCGGCGGCGAGGTCTTCGACATCTTTGAACTTGATCGATTCCCCGCAACCGCAGGCATCGGTCACATTCGGATTGCGGAATTTGAACCCGCTTTCCAAAAGCGAGGTTTCATAGTCGATCTCGGTGCCGAACAAAAACAATTGCGCCATGGGGGCAATCATCACACGTGCGCCATCCTGCTCGACCACCTCGTCCATAGGGTCGATGTCGTCGGCATATTCCATGGTGTATTCCATGCCCGCACAACCGCCTTTCTTGACGCCGATCCGAAGACCGGATTTGCCATCTTTCTCCATCAGGCGCGCAATATGCATCACAGCGGCAGGTGTAATCGTGACGGGTGATTTTCCGGGGATACCAAACATTACATGAACCCCAATTCCAGCCGCGCTTCGTCCGACATCATGTCCATCCCCCAAGGTGGTTCCCATGTCAGCTCGACATCCACCTGCTTGACCCCTGGAAGTGGCTCAACGGCGTCTGCCACCCAACCCGGCATCTCCCCGGCAACCGGGCATCCAGGCGCGGTTAGTGTCATGATGACAGTGACCGCACCGTCGTCTGTGATGTTAATGGTATAAACCAACCCAAGATCAAAAATATTCACTGGAATTTCGGGGTCATAGACCGAACGACAAGCGTCAACCACCGCTTCATGAAGCGGGTGCTCCGTCGAAGACGGCTTGATCAACGGGGCGCCTTCAAGTTTCTCGGTCGGCTCAACGGTCATTGGACAATCCCTTAGTTGACCAAAGATATAAGGTTTAGCGTCTGCTCCGTAAAGGCGTCCTGCAATTTTCCGCGTGGGCCATGCCTCTTTGGAGCTTATCTGACACGTACGCTGCGTCTCAGTCAGAGTGTTCTTTGGTGTCGTTAACAGGCTTCGCGCCCTCCACAGATGTATGGTGCATCGGACGTGTTCCATACTCGAAACGCTTGCCTTGCCCGGCAAAGCGTGGTCAACCGTGGCCTCTTTTCGGCGGGAAGGCGAACAGGCGCGGACGATGACCTTTTCTTTCGACCTCAAGGCGACAGACGACCGGGCGCGGACCGGCGTCATCAGGACCCCGCGCGGAGAGATACGCACACCGGCCTTCATGCCGGTGGGCACCGCAGCGACCGTGAAAGCTATGTTGCCCGAAAGCGTCGCGGCGACGGGTGCGGACGTCCTGCTGGGAAACACATACCATCTTATGTTGCGACCAACTGCTGAACGGATCAACGCCCTTGGTGGGTTGCACAAGTTCATGAACTGGTCGAAGCCGATCCTAACGGATTCTGGTGGGTTTCAAGTCATGAGCCTTTCGGGTTTGCGCAAGCTGACCGAAAACGGCGTGACGTTTTCGAGCCATATCGATGGCTCCAAACATGAACTGACGCCCGAGCGATCGATGGACATTCAGAGTCTATTGGGCAGTGATATTGTTATGTGTTTCGATGAATGTCCGGCGTTGCCGGCCGATCGCAAGCGGCTTGAGGAAAGCATGCGATTGTCGATGCGTTGGGCCGCGCGCTCGCGCGCCGCCTTTGGTGACCGACCTGGCCACGCGCTCTTCGGCATCCAACAGGGCGGGCTGGAGCAGGATCTTCGCGCCGAAAGCGCCGAAGCGCTGATCGATATCGGGTTTGAGGGGTATGCTGTTGGTGGTCTCGCCGTGGGCGAAGGGCAGAAGGCGATGTTCAAGGTGTTGGAAACAGCGCCCGGCATGCTGCCCACGGACAAGCCGCGCTATTTGATGGGGGTCGGAAAACCGGATGATATCGTGGGCGCGGTAAAACGCGGGATTGATATGATGGACTGCGTGTTGCCTTCCCGGTCAGGGCGAACAGGCCAGGCATTCACCCGCCGAGGTGTCGTCAATATCAAGAATGCGCGTCATGCAAATGATCCGCGCCCCTTGGATGAGGCGTGCGCCTGTCCTGCGTGTTCCGGATATAGTCGCGCCTATCTGCACCACGTCTTTCGAGCGGGCGAGATGATTTCAGGCATGCTGCTGACCTGGCACAACCTGCAATACTACCAGGACTTGATGGACAAGATGCGAACTGCGATCGCGGCTGGCGCATTCGATGCGTTCGAAACCGGATTTCATGCCGATCGTGCCGAGGGCGATATAGACCCGCTTTAGGCTGATTGGGTGCGCTCCGCTCAGGACGCCTGCTTTTGGTGTTCGTCTTGCGCATCCGAGAAATGGGCGACCGTCCGCGCAAGCATGTCGGCTTCTTCGCGCATGGTGTGAACCACGGCATTGGTCTCTTCGAACATTGCGGCATTGCGCTGTGTGGATTGTTCCATCTCGGACACGGCACGGTTGATTTCTTCAATTCCGGCAGACTGTTCGCCCGCGGCGCTAACAATGCTCAGCACTTCACGCGTCATATCCGAGATCGAGTTCTGAATATTTTCCAGCGCGGTTCGGCTCGCACCGACGATTTCGACCCCGGTTTGCACCTGTGTTGCGCTTGTCGAGATCAAACTGTTGATATCGCGCGCGGCTTCCGCGGCGCGTTGCGCCAACATGCGCACCTCCGAGGCAACAACTGCAAAGCCTTTTCCAGCCTCGCCGGCACGCGCTGCCTCGACACCTGCGTTCAGCGCCAGAAGATTTGTCTGGAAGGATATGTCATCAATGACTCCCGTAATCTTGGAGATCTCGGAGGAGGATGACGCAATCCCTTCCATGGCCAGTGTCATCTCAGAGCCCGCGTCCGCCGCCGCGGTTGCTTCGCGCTCTGTTGCTTGAGCGGCTTTGCCCACGGTTTCGACACCACGTGCCGTTGATTTGACTGATTCCGTCAGTTCGTTGACAGCAGCCGAGGTCTTTTCGAGGGCTTCAGCTGACTTTTCGGTGCGGATTGCCAACTCGTTGGCCGAGTCAGAAAGTTCGGATGACGACACTTGGACGGTCTGCGCCCCCGCCGCAATTTGTCCGACGATGACAGAGAGTTGCTGACTGGTGTTGTTGATCTTTTGCCCAATATCCTGGAACACGCCGGAATGATCGCTGGACATGCGCTGCGAAAGGTCCCCCGACGACATCGCATCCAGAACTTGCATCACGTCGTTCAGGCCATGTTGTGTGACTTCGCCGATCTGGTTCACACCGTGGCACAACTCGCCGAAAACGCCGTCTTTGTCGTCCGTACGCAGGCGCTGCGAAAAATCACCTGCAATGCAAGCGGCGACAACACTGTTCAACTCTCCAACGGCCAGGCGCCCGGCTTCCGCGATCGCCTCTTGCCGCTCAAGCGCCTCTTTGTCGCGCGCTTGCTGTTTTGTGACAACATCTTCCGCAACCGAAAGAATCTGGTTCAGACCTTCGCCAAGAATGTGCGCGGCGCCTTTCAAGTCGCGCAACCTTAAACGCGCTGAGAAATCACCGCTGCCGACCGTTTCGCTGACACGCTCAATTCCAGCGGCCGAGCTCATTTCAAGCTGGGTTTGCCGCTCGTTTTCGCTGCGCCGAGCAAGTTCTGCGTCCTGGAAAACCTGAAGCGCGTCCGTCACGCGCCGCAGGTCGGATTGGGTCGCGGCGATGATTGGGCTGTCCACGTCGCCCTCGGCAAGGGCCGAAACGCGGTCCGATGTCGTCGCAATTGCAAGGGAGACCCTCCGACCCACGAACATGGTTATCGACCCAACGCTCAAAACCAGAACCAATAGCAACACAACCGTCGACACGAGCTCTTCACGTGCCAAAGCAAGCGCTTCTGCAGTCTCGCCGACAAGCTCGTCGGCACCGACATCTTCAATCGCTTTGATCAGATTGATTTGTTCGGTGATGGTTTGAAAGAATGTCGCTGCTGGAACGGCAAGGATCGCGCTTGGATTTCCGGAATTGAGCGTTTGTTTCATGGTCTCGACGGCGCTTGTGGCAGGCGCTTCGCGCATCTGCTCCAAAAGCACCTTAATCTCGGTCGAAGCCACCTGATTATAGAGCCGCATCAAGACCTGCCCTTCCTGAACAAGCCCATTGAGGCGCTGTAGGGCGGCTTGGGGCACGACGCCGTTGTTGTCAGCCGCCTGAGCGAAGGCGGCCGAACCCGTTGCACGTTGCAGGCCAGCGACATCCTTTGCGCCCATTAAGATGGCATGGCGCTGCACGGCGCGCGCCGCATCCGCATAGGTGATCGTACGTCCAAACGCGGGAAGCAGGTCAATGGCATCACGATTAAGCGTGGTGATGAAGCCGACAGCTTCGCCCAAGCTGATGTCAAGCTGATCGACCCGCGACCGAATTGTCGGCAAAGTGTTAATGTGCGCAATCACTGTTTCGAACTGTGCATGCAAAGGGTGATCGGCAGGAAGATTTTGGCGCTTGATGTCTTTCGCCAACAGGAACGATTCAATCACCGCGTCGCTTTTTTTACGTTGGTCTTCCAGAGTTTGTCCAAAATTTGCGCCCTGGCTTGAAATATAACCGGCACTTGCGCCGCGTTCGGCCTGCAACTCGTGGGTCAGACGCCCAATATCCGTCGCCAACCCGGTCAATTTGGCATCAGCAATCAGTTTCTGCCGATGTTGCCACATATCGGACAGTTGCGGATAGGCGAAGGCCATCGTCATGAAGAATCCCGAGCCCGTCAGGATTAGCATAACACTCGACACAGACAGATTTAAAAGCCAACGCATTGCGGCAACCTCCGAATAACACCGGACGTTGTCTTAGGGGCAATCCGTTAAAAACTCCTTTGGCGAAACACTAAATATTGCCACACCTACTCATCTTTTTTGACAGCGTCCCAAAGGCGGTCCATGTCTTCGAGCGTTGCGTCGGAGGGGGATGAGCCGGCTTCGGCAAGCCGGTCTTCGACGGCTGCAAAGCGACGCTCGACTTTGGCATTGGTGCGGCGAAGCGCGGCTTCCGGGTCAACATTCCAATGGCGGGCAAGGTTCACAAGGACGAAGAACAGATCGCCCATCTCAGCTTCGATGGCATCTGCGTCCTTGGCTTCCCTAGCTTCGTTCAACTCTTCTATCTCTTCCAGGATCTTATCCAGAACCGGTCCCGTTGCGCCCCAGTCAAAGCCGACGCGCGCTAAGCGTTTTTGAAGCTTAAGCGCGCGCAACAGGGCAGGAAGGCCAAGCGCGACACCGTCGAGCGTGCGCGTAGCCCCCTGTTGCACGCGTTCGGCCGCCTTGGCCGCCTCCCAGTCCTGCGTCTGCTGTTCCGCCGATTTCGCATTGCTTTCAGGGCCGAAGACATGGGGGTGGCGGTCAATCATCTTGGCCGTGACCTGGCGCGCGATGCTGTCGGTATCGAAATATCCGGCTTCCGCCCCGATCTGGCCGTGATAGATGACCTGCAGCAGAAGATCGCCCAATTCGCCCTTCAGGTCATTCCAGGCTTCGCGCTCGATCGCGTCGGCAACCTCATAGGCTTCCTCGATGGTATAGGGCGCAATGGTCGCAAAGGTTTGTTGCACATCCCACGGGCACCCCGTTTCCGGGTCCCGTAGCCGCCGCATCACTTCGATCAAGCGCGGCCAGCCGTCTTCAACGTCGTAGATGGGATCGGACATAGCGCGCACTCCTTGGCATGGGGGCTGTTGGCGCGTAGGTTCCATGCGTTGCGACACTTGTCTACCGAAAGCGAGATGGCATGGCTCTTGAAGACGCAAAAAACGAGGTTGATCGCGCGATCTCGGGGCCAAAGACCGGTCTGGGCTATGAGAACCCATTTGGCGGGGTAACGTCGTTTCTGCGCAGGCCGCTGCTGAAAGACCTGGCGGACGTCGATTTGGCGGTGACGGGGGTTCCATTCGATCAGGCCGTCACGCACCGTCCGGGCGCGCGCTTCGGGCCGCGCGCGCTGCGCGAGGCATCAACGCTTATGGCGGGCGATGTCCCTTACGGTTGGGGGTACAGCCCGCTGGACAGGTTTCGCATCGCGGATGCGGGCGATTTAGCCTTTGACTATGCAAAGGTTGCAGAAATGCCTGCGCGCATCGAGGCGCATGTGGCGGGTATTCTGCAGGCAGGCGCGGCGTCGCTGGTGCTTGGGGGCGACCATTCGATCACCTTACCCATCTTGCGTGCCCATGCCGCCCGTCATGGACCTTTGGCGTTGGTCCAATTCGATGCGCATCCGGATACCTGGACCGATGACGACCAAACCCGCGTGGATCACGGGACCTTTGTGTACAAGGCTTTGGCGGAAGGTTTGTTGGTCGAGGATCAGTCGGTCCAGATCGGCACTCGAGTCGACGTCGAAAACGAGAGGCCCAACAAGATCACTCGACTGGATGCGCGCGCGGTTCACATGGGCGTAGATGTGGCGGCGACAGTGCGCAATATCGTTGGCGAGACGCCCGTATATCTTAGCTTTGACATCGACGCGCTGGACCCGGCCTTTGCGCCGGGCACGGGAACGCCCGTTTGGGGCGGTCTCTCGACTGCGCAGGTCGCGGTTACGCTGCGGAACTTGGCCGGCATCAATCTGATCGGCGCAGATGTCGTCGAGGTATCACCACCTTATGACCATGCCAGCATCACTGCTTTGGCGGGTGCCCATGTCGCTTATGACCTGATTGCACTTTGGGGATGGAACCGAAGGTAAATTTACTTACCATTACCCTGTAGTTGGTAGGACAGATTTTCATGAGCTCATTGATTTACCCGTTGCTGATCGTGGCCCTTGTCATACTTGCGGCGCGCTTCATTCCCGCGGACAGCGAACCGTTTCACGAGGACCCGGCGACACCGGAAAAGCAGCGGTCCGAAGTGCGTCTGATTGGACGGGAAGCCCCCAGGTTCGCCGCAGATGCCGAAACCGTCCTGCAGGAATTCTCCCGTATCGCGCGGCGTGATTGGCGTGTTGGTCTGGTGGACGGCAGTATCGATGAAGGTATGATGACCTTCGTCGCGCGCTCGACCGTGTTCGGGTTTCGCGACTACATCACGGTAAAGGCAACCGACGAAGCTGGCGGATCGAAGCTGTCAATCTTCGCCCGCCCCCGGTTCAATGTCTACGACTGGGGCGTGAACGCAAAGCGTCTAGACCGGTGGCTGGGTAAGTTGGAACAAGCGCTGGACGGGTGAATGCTCGGGCGCAAGCGACGAAGATACGCATCCCGATCCGGTGTCGCGCCACATCGGCGTGTTCAGTGACATGTCGCATTGCGCCATGAACGCACGGCCGTTGACCACAAGGCAGATGGTCTCGCCAAGTTCGACGCGAAGTCCTTCGGTATCCGTGCAATAGCAGTCGATTGTTTTGCCACCCGGCCCGGTCACATCGGCAAGAGCAGGGGTCGACACGGCAAAAACAACAGCTGCAAATCTCAACATGGGTCGCATCGTAGCACTCCAAACCCTAGTTGGCCAGATTGCGGTCCTTGACCTTGGTGTGATGATGAGTGAGACGAGAGCATGGTTCCACTCGACACGTTGACGCAGATCCGCGAACGCTTTCAATTCCTTGAGGCCAAAATGGCCGGTGGGGCCGAGCCGCACGAGATCGCTGATCTGGCGCGGGAATATGCTGAATTGAAACCCGTTGTCGTCGAGATCGAGGCTTACTTGGCGATGCTGGCCGCGCGCACAGAAGCCGAAGCCATGTTGGACGATGCCGAAATGACAGCTCTTGCCGAGGAAGAACTGGCAAGTTTGAAGGATACGATCCCGGCCGCCGAGCAAAACCTGAGATTGGCGCTTCTGCCGAAAGACGCCGCCGATGCGCGCCCGGCCATCATCGAAATCCGGCCGGGCACCGGTGGGGAAGAAGCCGCACTTTTCGCGGGCGACCTATTGCGCATGTACCAGCGCTATGCCGAAGCAAAGGGCTGGCGGTTCAACGTCATCGAACTTGCCGAAACCGAGCTTGGCGGCATCAAGGAAGTCACTGTGCAAGTTGCCGGTGAGGGCGTCTTTGCACGGCTCAAGTTTGAAAGCGGCGTGCACCGCGTGCAGCGGGTCCCGGAAACGGAATCCGGCGGGCGTATTCATACCTCGGCCGCAACGGTCGCCGTTCTGCCGGAAGCGGAAGAGGTGGATATCGACATCCCGACGCAAGACATCCGGATTGACACGATGCGCGCCTCGGGGGCAGGGGGGCAGCACGTGAACACCACGGATTCCGCTGTCCGGATCACCCATATTCCCACCGGCATTGTCGTGACGTCGTCCGAGAAGTCGCAGCACCAAAACCGCGCCATCGCCATGGCGCATCTCAGGGCCAAACTGTTTGATATGGAACGCCAGCGCGTTGCAGATGAACGTGCCGCCGACCGGAAAAGCCAGGTAGGCTCGGGCGACAGGTCCGAGCGTATTCGCACTTATAACTTCCCTCAAGGCCGGATGACCGACCACCGGATCGGACTGACCCTTTATAAGCTGGGCGAAGTCGTGGGCGGTGATCTGGACGAGACGATCGACGCCCTTGTCGCCGCGGACCAGGCAGAACGTCTGGCCGAACAGGGGTTATAAGCGTGCTGGGCCGGGGCGCGTGGCTGCAATGACCGAGGCCGAGGCGCGGCGCATTCTGGGCGCGGCTGGTGTCGACCCAAGCGAGGTGCGGAAGCTTGCACGTCTGGCAGATGACACCGGCGAAAACTTCGCGGAGCTGGTGATGCGACGCGCGGATCGCGAGCCGTTCTCGCACATTGCCGGGCACAGGGCATTCTGGACACATCAGTTTCGTGTGACGCCCGATGTACTTGACCCCCGGCCCGAGACCGAGCGTTTGGTTGAACTTGCACTGGCCGAACCTTTTGCCAAGGTTCTGGACCTTGGCACAGGGTCCGGCTGCATCGTAATCTCGCTTCTCGCAGCGCGGCCAGAAGCCAAGGGGGTCGGCACGGACATCTCGGAACAGGCCGTGCTGATCGCGGGCGAGAACGCCAAGGCGATAGGTGTCGCCGACCGTCTGGTTCTTCCCTTATCGGAATGGTTTGATGATGTTGGCGGTCGCTTCGATCTTATCGTTTCCAATCCGCCATATATCGCGGCGGCCGAGATGGCCGGTCTGCAACCTGAAGTGCGCGATCATGAACCACACCTTGCGCTGACGGACGGGGCGGACGGGCTAACGGCCTATCGTGTCATTGCAGCCCAAGTACGGGATCATCTGCGTCCCGGTGGTCGCGTCCTGGTCGAGATTGGAGCGACACAGGGGACGCAGGTTGCAGCGCTGTTTTCCACCGCAGGGCTTGCAGACGTACGTGTCCATACCGATCTAAACGGTAAGGATCGAGTCGTCGAAGCCCGAATGCCGACCCCAAACCCACACTGACATTCGTTGAAACCGCCGACAATAAGGTGAATTTAACTGAAAAAATGTCTTGGCAACGACGAATTCACTCGGTAGACCTTTTTAGGCAAACGGCGGAGCAACTGCTGGCTCCCCCGAAAACTTGCCAAATCCAAGCACGGACGGAACGCTCGATTTAAGAGCGACTTGTGGGAAGGACCGTGCTTTACCAGACCAAAGGCTGGACAGAATAAGCATATGAGATCTTCTAAGTCACGATCGCGGTCGAAGAATAACCGCAACCGCTCAGTCGGTAATGTTGTCAACCGCGTGTTCGACAGCTCGGGTCCTGAGGGCAAGGTGCGCGGTACGCCGCAGCAAATTATTGATAAATATAACCAACTTGCGCGCGACGCTCAGTTGTCAAACGACCGGGTCGCAACCGAAAACTTCCAGCAACATGCCGAACATTACCTTCGTATGTTGGCCGAAGCGCAGCGCGAACAGGCTGAACGGCAGGCGCAGCAGCAACAGAATCAGGAACGCCAACAGCAGCAGCGTGGCACGGCAAATAATGGTCAGACCGGGGATGCTCAGCCCCAGACCGCGCCGCAGCAGCACCGCGAGGCACAGCCAGCGGCACCAGAACCGCCCGAAGCCGTGAAACCGCGTCCAAGCACAGATGATGTGATTGACGTCGCAGCCCCCGAAACGGACAGCCCGCTGGTGGAAACGCCGGAAAACCGGCAGCCAAAGCAGCGGAAACCCCGCAAGAAGCCTGATCCGCAGCCGGTGGTCGAGGATCAACCGACACCTGACGCGGCTGAGTAATCAGCCCTCCATCGCGCGCGCTAGGGCACAAAACCGTTCGAGATCAACTGTTTCCGCCCGTGATGTTGGTTCGATTCCGGCGGCACGCAACGCGTCCTCGATGCCTGGCACAGTCTTCAGGCTTGAGCGCATCATTTTCCGACGCTGTTGAAACGCACGCGCCACGATGTCTTGCAAAACACGCGCATTGGCAGGAAACCGTGGCGCGGGCAGGGCTGTCAGATGCACAACCGCGGACCGCACTCTTGGCGGCGGCGTGAATGCCTGCGGGGGCAAATCCATGACAATCTCGGCCGTGCTACGCCATTCAGCCAGAAGCGACAGGCGCCCATAGGCTTTACTGCCCGGTTTGGCGACGATCCGTTCTGCCACTTCCCGTTGAAACATCAACGTTAAACTGGACCAGAAGGGCGGCCATTCGTTGGGGTCCAGCCACCGGGTCAACAGGGCTGTCCCGACGTTATAGGGCAGGTTGGCGGCAACCTTGACGGGCCCCTCCAGATGCTGCGTGACATCGACTTCCAGGGCGTCACCGCTCAATACCGTCAAACGCCCCGGGTACGCTTCGCCAATCTCGGCCAGCGCCGGAAGGCAACGTTCGTCTTTTTCAACCACGACCACTTTTCGGGCGCCAGATGCCAGAAGGCCCCGCGTCAGACCACCGGGCCCCGGGCCGATCTCAAGGACATCACACTGCGTCAGATCGCCAGCAGCGCGCGCGATCTTTGCAGTTAAGTTCAAGTCCAAGATAAAGTTTTGGCCCAGAGACTTCCGCGCATTCAGGCCATGGCGCTGAATGACATCCCGAAGCGGCGGCAGATTGTCGATCATGTGTGGCGGGCCAATGCCATTTGATGGGCCATCCGGATGGCTGCGATCATCGAATTTGGCGATGCCTTGTCCTGACCAGCAATGCCAAAGGCCGTTCCATGATCCGGTGACGTCCGAATGATCGGTAAGCCAAGCGTGACATTGACCCCGGTATCAAAAGCCAGCGTCTTGGCCGGGACTAGGGCTTGATCGTGGTACATCATGACGGCGGCATCATAGCTCGCCCGCGCATCTGCGTGGAACATCGTATCGGCGGGCAGAGGACCTTGGATGTCAAATCCCTCGGCACGAAGTTCTTCACACACCGGACGGATCACCGCACCATCTTGCGTGCCCAACATGCCGTCTTCGCCCGCGTGCGGATTAAGTCCCGATATGGCAATCCTTGGTTTGGGTACGCCAAAGTCGCGCATCAGTGCCGCATGCGTGATCCGGATCGTACTTTCGACAAGCTCACGCGTCAGGGATGTCGGGACCTGCTCCAGCGGGATATGGATGGTGGCGGGCACAACTTTCAAGGCGTCTGATGCAATCATCATGACCGAACGTTCGACACCCGTCAGGGCCGCCAGAAACTCGGTATGGCCCGGATAGTCGAACTCGGCAAAGTCGACGAGAACTTTCTTGGCAATCGGGGCCGTGCACAGGGCCGAGGCGTCGCCTTTCAAGACCAGCCGTACACCGCGTTCAATCACCTCAACCACAGAGCGCGCGTTTTCAGGAGAGGGTTGCCCGGGCACAGAGGGAACGGGGAACCCATGCAGCAGCACAGGCACGCCATCGCCGATGACATGTCGCGCTTTGCTGGGATGTTCGATGGCCACAACCGGTGCGTCATCAGGCAGATGCCCTGGATCGCCAATCAGGAAGAACGGAATATCTTCCTTGAGCACTGCCCAAGCCTTGGCCGTCACTTCGATACCTATGCCTGCCGGATCGCCGCAGCTTACGGCGATGGGTGCAATTCGATTGTCGGACATATTCTAGTTTGCCGTGAAATCAACAATTTGAGCTTCCGCGCGCAACTGCGCAAGAAAATGGGTGGCGGCTGTTCCAAGTCGCGCGTTTAGTAATCGGTTTCCCGCAATTTCAATATCTGCGGTGTTCTCAGTTCCCGGCAACCGCTGGCACAGCATCAAGATCGTCGTAGTGCCGCCTCGGTTCAGGAGCGCCGTTTCATTTTCATCAAGCGTGTCGACAGCCGCTCGGATGTCAGAAGGCAGGTTACGGGCTTGCGCGATGTCCCGAACCAACCGGTCCTCGGGCAGACCCTGCGCCAGGGGATAGAGATCGTTGCAAACGTCGATCTGAGAAATAATCTCCGCCGCCGCATCTTGCCCGCCGTTCACTGTGAACAGCGCATAATCGATTGACAGGGCATCCAACGTTCCGGCGGGCACTTCTTCCTCGTTTCTTAGGAAAAATAGTCCGATGGCATTCTCAAGCGAGACTGGGCGGCTGACCTGACCGGGCCGCAGTGCTGCTACAGTCGAGCGGATTTCGGGAGGCAGGCTGTCAAGGGCGACCCAGTTCACTTCACCGCCGTTTCTGGCCGACGGTGCCACTGAAAACTGGCGAGCTGCTGCTGCAAAGGCGGCCTCACCCCTTACCTGCGACAGCTCGGCGGCGCGGGCCTGGCTGGCCCGTTGGGTCTCGGGCGTGGAGGCGGGCAGGAGGATTTCGGAAATCAGCACCCGCAGACCGCCTTCGCTGCCCGTCGCCACAAGGGCGCGGCGGGCATCATCGGGTGTCACCGTTCCCCGGATTTCGTCTCCAAACCGCTCGCGCACCGTCGCGCGCCATGCAACGCCTGCGGTAAAGAAATCCCGGATTGTTGCCTGCGAGATGCCCCGGCTTCTGGTGATGTCGAGGAATTGCTCAGGCGTCAGATTGGCGCGTGCCGCAAACTCGGCAATGCCTGTCTGAATGGCATCGGTATCCGGCTCGATCCCTTCTTCACGTGCTGCCTGGAGTTGCAAGGTTTCGCTGATCAACTGTTGGCGGGCCAATTCACGAATGTCGCCCGTGGCGCCAAGCAAGGTCAGGAACTGCGTGCGCTGATCAATCTGATAGCGCGTCACAATGGTTGTTCCGATCTGCAACTCGGGGCTGAACTGACCTTGCGCCTGACCACTTGTTGCCCCAAGCGCCAGAACGACGAGCGCTGCAACCAAACTGAAAAAGCCTTGTCGTGGCATCATTTATCCTCTGCACCTGCGCACTCGGGTGTCGCTGCCGCGCCCGCCGATCCCGGTGAGCGAAACACTGAACCCAAGCTGCGTCGTTGGGTCTACACTAGTCGAATCCGCAAAGCGACGCGAAACTGACACGTTGAAATCGACGCATTCCGAGCGATATCCTAACCCAAGTCCGGTACGTGTTGCGCGGTCCGCATTGAAATCATATCGCCAGTCCGCAGTGGCGCTCCATCGATCATCAATTTCATAACGGCCATCGACACTCCACTCGGAGAGACTGTCTTCGCGCGCCTCACTTGGTTCGGGCTGAGCAAATAGGTAATTCGTGTTCAACCGCCATTTCTCGGACCGCCATTGCAGTCGTGTTTCCGACAGCGTGAAGCGAATGTCAGTGTCAAAGAGCGACCGCGAAATGATTGCCAAACGATCGCCAAGCGTTAGCCGTCCTGAAAGCAGCCATTCAGACTGGTCGCCTTCCAGTCCCGAGCCTTCGCCAAAGCCCAGATCGCCCGACAAATTGGCCAGCCGACCTAGGGCCAAATCCAGCACCCAGCCCCTTGGATCCACGCGTTGCCATGATGCGCCAAGCGCGACGCGTACCCCGTCTTCGGCACCATCGAAGCCGGGGAAGCGGGACGGTGAAAACAGATTGGCCTCGTCAAACTCGACGACGAGGCTGTCTTCAAGCGGGACCTGGTCGCCGCCGGTGTCAGCAATATCGATCCGCAGGATTGGCTCGAGCACCTCGGTTCCGCCGTCTTGCGTGCGCCGCGACATCGGCCAACGCAATTCGCCCGCCGCGCGGGGGACTGTGCGGACAAGCTCGTCTTCAAAGTTGCTGTCCTGCGCTGTGGTGTAGGCATCAGCACGGAAGCCAAGCTCCGACCGTGCAATCATCCCATTGGTCAGCGTCCATCCTCGGTTCCAGTTCAGCGCAGCACTGATCCGCGAAACGTCGCGACCTAAGACATCCTCGCTCGACGGACGCTCAAGTCCATAAAAGCCAATCAGCCCGGTCGTGCGTCCGCCAAAGGCAAGCTCGGGCAATTCCCGAAGGTATTCCGCTTCGATGAATTGGTCAGGCAATGTGTCGCGAATGGGGATCTCGCTTTCGCGCAACGACCGGAACTCCGAAACTGAGGCGCGGAACCGGTCCTTGTTGCGAACCCGCCGCAAGGCGATCTGATTTTCCAGACGGTCGATGTCCGAGTAGTCATACTCGAACAGATAGGCTTCGTCGGAGACGATCTGGACTTGCCCGGTCGCAGTGAAACCGCGCGGCAGTTTCAGCTCTGCCGTCCCGAAAAGATAGCCGCGCCCGTCCTGGATATCGTCCTCGGAAATAGCGCCTTCCAGATTGATCGAGCCATTGCGCAACAGATGTCGATAGCCGAATTCAAGCGTTGCGGTCGCGGTGGAAAGATAAGGCGTCAGCGTTGCGTCGGCGTGATCCCCAAGCGCCACAAAATACGGCAATTTGATGCCCGTTCCAAGTACGGAGGACGAGGCGATCCGCGGGACGAGCAACCCCGAGGCGCGTTCGACACTTGGGTCCGGCAGCCGAAGGCGCGGAAAGTACAAAAGCGGGATGCCAGCCACGCGGAATTGCGCATTCTCGAAGTAAAGCTGACGTTCCTGATCGTCGTGGATCACCCGGCTCGCCCGGATTTCCCAAAGCGGGACGGGGTTGTCCTCGCACACTTCGCAGGACGAAGCGACGACGCGGTCAAGGCGGGTAAACCGGTCATCCACGCGGGCGATCTCGTTCGCCGCAAGTTGCAACTGTTGATCAAGAACCAGACGGGCCGACACAAGCACGCCTTCCCGAAGATCCCGATCCAGCGCTGCAGCGTCGGCAAGGATCACGGTTCCATCGGCATCGGTGATCCGGATGGGTCCCGTGATCGTCAATTGGTCAGAGGTCCGCGTATAAGACACGCTGCCCGCTTGCAGGCGGGACCCGCCGAAAAAGACCTCGACATTACCGCTAGCCACCACGCGGCCCGACGGGTCAACAACAATACTGTCCGCGATCAACGACGCCAAACCCTGAGACATCGCGATCCGTGGCATTAGAAGCGTTGCGACCAGACAAAGGATCAGAAAGGCGCGCTGCATCACCCGTCTTCCAAATGCAGCAGAAGCCCAAGTGGCAGCAATAGCGCTGCCACCGGTGGACCCCAGGCTGCCAGTATGATGGGGATCTGGCCGTTTTCGCCAAGAATGGCCGCAAAGTTACGAATGAAGTAAAGCGTAAATCCCAACCCAAGGGCTGCCAGCACCATGATCCCCGTCCGCCCAAAGCGGGTGTGCCGCATCGTGAAGCCTGCGCCCACCAAAACCATGGCAGCCAGCAGGATCGGAAGAGCTAGTTCCATGTGGAAGAAGGTCCGGTGAACACGGGCCGAAAACCCGGCCGCTTCCAGCCGTGAAATGAACCCGGGTAATTCCCAGATGGGGATCGACGACGGCGTGCCGAAACTGTCCAATATCTGGCTACGCGTCAGGTTCGACGCGAGGCTGAGTGCGGGCGACTCAAAGCTGTCGACTTCCGGGATCACGCTGTCGGTATCAAAGCGCCATTCCTTGGCATCCTTGATGGCCCATGCCCCTTGTGTCAGAGACGCCTCGCGCGCTTCGATCCGAAAGGTTGGTGTGCCACTTGGATCAAATCCAAGGAAGGTCACCCCAAACAAGGTTGTGCCATCCAGATTGGCTCGTTCCGCACGAATCACGGTCTGCCCGTCGCTTGACCCCTGCCGCAACCAAAGCCCTTCGGCACTGACCGACAGGGTCGACGCTTCGCCCGAGAGGCCAGCGGTCATGGTTTCATACTGCTTTTGCGTGGCGGCCACGATCGGATTGAAGGCCGCCACCGCCAAAACGCCGATTACCAATGCCAGCAGGATGGGGGCCAGAAGGCTTGACATGGCCGACCGACCGGCCGCACGCGCCACCACAAGTTCGGACGACCGGGCAAGTCCCAAAAACAGTGAAAGCGTCGCCAGGATCATGATCAACGGAAGAATCCGATACAACGCCGCCGGCGCGGACAAGATCGACAGCAACAAAAGGGTCCCGAAGCCCGAGTTGTCATTGCCGCCATACCTCCGGATCTGATCGATCAGTCCGGTTAGCATCAGGATGGCAAAGAAGATGAAAAGCACGGAAAAGAAGCTCTTCAAAAAGCGCCGTCCGAAATAAAAGTGAAGTGTCATCCGCCGCCACGCCTCCGCCACCTGAGAAGTGCTGGTCGATCCGCCAAAACCAGAAGCGCCATCGCCAAAAAGAAGCCGAACACCGGGCCAACATAGGCCAACGGCCAGGCACCTGCGTCTCCGCGGACAGCGCCTTGCCCGGCCTGGGTCAGCATTTGCACGACAATCAACGCACCGATCGCGCCAATGATCTGACGCCATATGCCAAAGCGCGAAAATCCTCCGACCAACAAAGCGGCAAAGCCGATCAGCGGCGCAACAAGGCCGTTCAAAGCGTCCGAAATGCGCTCATGGGCCTCCGCGATCAGGTGGGCCTGGCTTGCGCCTGTCAGGTCTTGCGTGGCTTGCGAGGCGCGCATCAGCATCGGCGTGGGCAATTGGTTCGGCGCGCGACGGCCCGAGGCGACATTGTCCACCAACCCATCCAGATCAAAGGCGAAATCATCGAACCGGGTGACCGACAGGCGGCGCCGGTCCGCATCAAAGGCCTGCGCCATGCCATCGATCATAACCAGGCTGGGACTGTTATCGCCGCGCACCAGCAAGGCCTCGCGGGCCGTGTAGGTTACGCGCCGCTGCGGGTCGCGGCTGTCCGTCAGAAAGACATTCGACAAGGCACCCACGGGGGTGATCTCGCGAATATAGAACGTAACCCCGTCGGCCGGGTGCAGGAATTGTCCTTCGGACAACAGACGCGCGGTCATGTTCTCGGCAATCTCGGCGGACCGATCCGACAAGCGCGCCAGACTGATCGGTACCAAAAGATGCGCCAGAAGAGACGAGATGCAAAAGATGAACACGCCAAACACCAGAACAGGGCGGATCAGGCGCCAAGGGGAAAAACCGGTCGCCTGCACGACGACAAGTTCGCTTTCGGACATCAGGCGATTGGTGGCATAGATTGTGCCTGCGAAAGCCGCGACCGGCAACACAATGCGAATGACATTCGGCAATGTCAGCGCTGTGAATTCAAGGAAGACCGCCGCCGATTGGCCATTGGCAATCAGCTGATCAAACAGAACGACCGCACGGTTCACCCAATAGACAAGGACCAGGACAAGCGCGAAAAAGCCAAAGAGCATCAGCAATTGCGAAAGCAAGTATCTGTCGAATCGTCCCGTCATGCGG